>URQZ01000001.1 GCA_900550255.1 uncultured Mycoplasmatota bacterium
CTTTAATCACTCCTTCTATATTTAGAATGTTATCACATTCTTTTATAAAAGTGTGATTTTTTACTTCATAAAATCAAGTTCAATTTACGTTTTCACCTTATATTTAAAGGAATTAAAAATTATTTTGAAAAGAAAAAACTACATAATTAACTATGTAGTTTACTTTTTCAATATTAACTTTTTACTTTCTTCTTTCATATTTATTTTTAATAGTTCAAAATAAAGTTCAAAACTAGTTATATATGTTTTTAAATCATTTTTTTCTATACATTGCACTATTGGTTTTAAATCTGCTACATAATACATTGGAATTTCCTCTTCCCAAAAAATATCTATATCATTTATTTGATTTAAAACCGTACCATGTCTAAATTTAAATGTTTTTCTATTTAGTTCACCACGATTTATAAGAATGTAATCATCCTTAAAATTTCTTTCATCGTTACTTTTAATAAAAGCCGAATATCCATTACTAATAGCTCCACGACTTTCTAAACCTGAAATATCATATATTTTACCAATGTATATATCATTTATATTAAACATATAAACACCCCACAATGGCAACTATTATATACTATTTTTAAATTTTGTCAAATTTACTTATACTTATTCCATCACCAATATCAATAAATTCTGTTTTAAATTCTTCATTATCTTCTAAAAATTTAATATATTTTTTTAATTTTCGAACAAGTCCTCTTACATTACGACTTAAATTTTCTTCAGTTCCATTAACCAATCCATGAAATTTTAAATTATCGCTTATAATTGTTCCATCTTCTTTAAGATTTTTTTTAAACTTTTCAAAAAATTTAATATATTGACTCTTGGCTGCATCTATAAAAATCAAATCATATTGTTCATTTAATTCTACATCAAAAGCATCATTAAAAATAATATTTATTTGTTGTTCTAAATTAAAACTTTCTATATTTTTAACAGCTTCTTTATATCTTTTTTCATCACGTTCAATTGTTGTTACTTTTATATCATTTGATATACTCGCCATACGAATAGCAGAATACCCAATAGCTGCACCTACTTCTAAAATATTTTTGATATTATTTTTTTTAATATATTCACACATAAAATCTATTCCATCTTTTTGCATAATCGGGATGTTATTTTCTTTTGCATATTTTTCTAAATCTAATATTCGTACCATAGTTTTTCCTTCTTTAATTTAGCGACAATGTTATTATGTTCTGTTCCTGTTTTACTAAAGTATGTTTTTTTATTTTTATCAGCAACAAAGTAAAAATAATTATGACTTTTAGGATTTATTGCAGCATCTATTGATTCCTTACTTGGAATACATATTGGACCGACTGGTAATTTACCTGCCATTTGTGAACTTCTTGTATTATATGCATTATAACTTTCTAATTCATTTTGATATAAGTCTCTTTCATTCATATCTATTTGAATTGCATAATATGTCGTTACATCACTACCTAAACTCCAACCCGCTTTAAGTCTATTGAAAAAAACACCAGCTACGCCATTTCGATCATCACTACGAGCTGCTTCTAATTCGACAATTGAAGCTAGAGTTAATAATTGATGAATATTATAATTACTACTTGCTATTTGTGTTTTATAAGGTTCTAATTTTTCTTCCATATTATCAAGCATTTTCTTAAATATCTCTTTTAAATCAACATCTTTACTTGAAAATTCATATGTATTTGGAAATAAATATCCTTCTAATGAATAATAAATACTAGGATTTTTTATGTCATCAGTTAAAAACCAATATGTATTAATTAATTCATTTAAATAGTTTTGATCTTTTAAAAGATTAAATACTTCTTCTTTTTTATGATTAGTATTTTCTTCAATTAAACTTGCGATTTTGCGCATATTAATTCCTTCTTTAAAAGTAATAATAACAGCATTAGGATTTTTTTTCGATTTTTTCTTTAAAACATCAACTATTTGTTTAATTGTCATATTTTTATTTAATGTATACTGTCCTTCATGAAGACCATCTACTTTTTTCATTTTGACATAAATTTTATAAGCAATTTTAGATCTAATTAAATTTTGTTCTTTTAATTCATTTGATATAGTTAAAAAAGTTTCTCCTTTATTAACTATGAACTCCACTTCTTCTCCTTTTTTATTTACAGGAGCTAGAAAAATTTTATAAAGACTTAAAATCAATATAAATAAGATTATAATAATACCAAAAGTAATTAAAAATCTTTTCACCTTTGGTTTTAATCTTCTTTTCATATTACATCAAAAACGAGCTTATTGCTCGTCTGTTCCTTCTTTTTTAGCTTCTTCTTGAAGTTCATTAAGAATTGTTTCAATTATTGTCCATTCTTTATCTGTTTCAATTGGTTGTAAAGTTTGATCTTCTTCATCTGGATTATAAATTGAAGCATAAACTTTTGTATTTCCCTCTTCATCAACAGTATTATCTGTATATACCATATAGTTTTTACCAGTTTCATCTGATTCAAATGTAAATAAAACTTCACATTCTACTTCTTGTCCTTCATCATTTGTAATATTAAATGTCATTCTTTCCTCTTTCATTCTTTAGTCTTCCTTTCTTTATCTAAATATGTTTGAAGTATAATATTAGCAGCTAAACTATCAACTTTCTTTTTTCTTTTTTTTCTTGAAATATCAGCTTCAATCATATAATTTGTTGCTTCAACAGTTGTAAGTCGCTCATCTTGCATTATTACTTCAATATTTAAGCTTTTTTCAATTTTTTCTTTAAATTCTAGAGTAACTTGTCCTCTTTCACCTATTGAATTATTCATGTTTTTAGGAAAACCCAATATAATTTTTGATATCTTATATTCTTCAATTAATTCTTTTATTTTGGGAATTAATGAATCATAATCGCTATCATTGAAACGAATTGTTTCATGAGTTGTAGCTATTGTTAGCGTTGTATCACTTATAGCTGTTCCTAAAGTTCTCGTTCCCAAATCAAGCCCTAAATAGCGCACTATTTAATAGTCTCCTTTACAAGTACTTCTAATACTTTTACTCTTTCAATACTAACTAACATATTTCTTGCGTTTTTGTAATTTGTTATATATCCAGGATCTCCACTCATTAAGTATCCAACAATTTGGTTAATTGGATTGTATCCTTTTTCATTTAGAATCGCAATTACTTGTTTTATTGTATCTAAGATATAAGCTTGATTAAATTCTTCAGTGCTGTATGTTTTTGTCATATCCATGTTATCACCTACTCTATGAATATATTTCAATTGTATCATTTATTTTTATTTTTTTCAACTTTTTTACAAACATTATATTGTTTTATAAAATAATCATCAGTCATTCCAGCAATATAATCAATTACTATCCTTGTTTTTTTTGTT
The DNA here is from genome assembly GCA_900550255.1 of uncultured Mycoplasmatota bacterium. GTDB lineage: Bacteria > Bacillota_I > Bacilli_A > RF39 > UBA660 > UMGS1271. Next base: position 3,359 of record URQZ01000001.1, read on the forward strand.
TTTCTTTTATATTCCTCATTCATATTATTTAAAAAATCTTGATAAATTATACTATCTTTATTCTTGTTTTCTAAATCATTTAGGAAAAATTGAAAAAGGAAGTTGAACATTTCTTCATATTTTTTTATTTGTTCTTTTGTGTTTGCTTTGTCATAAATATATTTATAGTTAAAGTTTTTCAAAGCTTTTAAAGCTTTATATACATCATCTGATAAAAGTAAATAAGGTTTATTCAAACTATTATTTATAATATCTGTAACTATTGTATTTATAATTTCTCGGTTATTATTTCCTAATACACTTGTTATTTCTTTTGGTAGTTCTTCTTTTTTTAAAATGCCAAGCATAATAGCATCTTCTATATCTCTTCCAATGTATCCAACAATATCACTTATCCTTACTACACAACCTTCTAGCGTCATTGGTATCAACATTGTATTAGCTTTTTCATTTATATATGTATTATTGTAATCGTCTAAAAAGGTTTGTACACTTTTTTTCTTTGGTATATATTTACCACTTAAAAATTCTCCATTGTGACACAATATTCCATCTAAAACTTGAATAGTTATATTTAATCCTTGACCATTTTTTTCTAATGACATAAGTTCTCTTACGCTCTGAGCATTATGATTAAAATAAGTATTATCATATTTAAGGCTAATATCATTTAATATTTTCTCACCAACATGTCCAAATGGAACATGACCTAAATCGTGACCAAGAGCGATTGCCTCAATTAAGTCTTCATTTAATCCTAAGGCTCTTCCTATTGTTTTAGCAATTTTACTAACAAACTGAACATGAATTATTCTTTTGCTTATATGATCATTTTCTTTTAAACTAAATACCTGTGTTTTATCAATATATCTTGTATATGATAAGGAATATATAATACGATCTATATCTCTAAAGTAAGCCGGTCTAATATCAGATTCTTCTTGTTTTAGTCTTATAGCATTTTTACTTAAACTAGCAAACTTACTTAAGTTATTTTCATGGTTATACATATTTTCTTCTAAATTCATACTAATTCTCCATTCTCTTTATATTATATATTTATTTTTGATTATAAGCAAACTTTTATCTACAAAATAAAAACAGAAATTTAAATTGTTTTCTGCTTTATTTTTTCTTGATCTATATAATCAATTAATAAATCATTAAAATTAATGTCTTTTTGATTATGGAATATTTCATAGCAAATATTAATGCACATATCATTGTCAGTAACACCAATCATATCTTCATATTCTTTTAGGTTAGCCCAATTATACAATATATCTACTACTTGATCTTCAACTTTGTTCATAAGAATATTATTTAAATAGGAAAGAGTAAACATGTTGAATTTTCGATGTATTATTGGTATTAAAGAATAATCATCATTATCTCCAAATATATAAGCATCAGGTACATCACAAAGCATAATATTTTTTCCATCATACATTATATTTCCTGCATTGATATCATAAAAATATATTCCAGCATGTATCATACTATTTAAAATTTCTTTCATTCTGACCAAAAGATTATATTTTTCTTTTTGGTTTAAATCTAAATTATTAATACTAGTATAATTTTCTTTAAACGCACTCAAGTAACCAATTATTTTATCATCAATACTAATTAACTTTTCTGGTATTATCATTTTGCTTTTATCTGCTTTCAAGTAACTAAGTTTTATTTTAGAAACCGCTTTTTCATCTAATGGATGTCTATATTTTTTTATAAGCTTTTTTTGTCCGTCCTCATAATATAAATAAATATCTGCTTGATCACCACTGGTAAAATATTTTATTAAAACATTTTTTTCAAATTCTTTATCGTTAAAATTTATTACTTCCATAATATTACCGCCTTAATGGCCCTATTATAATATATATTCTTTATAAATTCAAGAAAAAAAGAAAACTTAATTGTTTTCTTTTAAGATCTCAATAGCTCTACGCATTTCCATATCGTATTTAACCATTTCAATTCCACCAAATAGTTTTAAGAATTCATCTTTTTCCATATTATATTTTTTAGCAAGTTCTTCAGCTTCTTTTTTAGCTTCATCATCAGCTATTTCTATCTTTTCTTCTACTTTGATAGCTTCTAATAAAAGACGTGATGCAACTCTCTTTTCTGCTTCTTCTTTCATTTGATCTTTTAAAGCTGCTTCATCTGAATTTGTAAATTGATAAAATTGTTCTAAAGTTAATCCTTGCATTTTTAAATTTTCTTCATATTGTCTAATCATTCTATCTAATTCTTCATTTATCATAGCTTCTGGAATATCAACTTCCATGTTTTCAATTCCTTTTTTTAGAAGTTCATCAATGTAATGATCTTCTGCATGTTGTTCTTTATGAGCTTTGATATTTTCTTCTAATTGTTTTTCTAAAGATTCTTTAGAATCAATTCCTTCCATTGCTAAATCTTCAAAGAAGTCTTTATCTAATTCTGGTATTTTAGTTGTTTTGATTTCATTTACTTTTACTTTAAATACTACTTTTTGTCCTTTTAAATCTTCACTATGATAATCTTCTGGGAATGTTACATTAATATCTTTTTCTTCATCTTTTGACATTCCAATTATTTGATCTTCAAATCCTGGGATAAATGTATTTGATCCAATAGTTAAAGAGTAGTTTTCTCCTTTTCCACCTTCAAATGCTACACCATCTTTAAATCCTTCAAAGTCAATAATAGCAATATCACCATTTTCAACTTTTCCCTCTTTTACAACATTTTCTGCGTATCTATTTAAAGTTTCGTTTAAAGCACTTTCTATTTCTTCTTTTGTTACTTCGACTTTTTCTTTTTTAACACCTAATTTTTTATATTTTCCTAATTTTACTTCTGGTTTAGTTGTTATTGTAAAAACAAATTCTACACCATCTTTAGAAATTGATTTTAGTGCTACTTCTGGTTGGGCTACAATCTCAACATCTTTATTTTCATCTAACATTTTTTGATATGCAGGTTGTAATACTAAATCAGCAGCATCCATAAATAAAGATTCTTCTCCATATTTTTTTATAAATACTTCTTTTGGAGCTTTTCCTTGTCTAAATCCATCAATTTTAACTTTTTTATTTGCTTTTTCAAAAGCTTTATCTAAAGCATCTTCCCATTCTTTTCCTTCTATTTTAATTGTTATTTCTTTTACATTTTTATTTTTTTCCATAATATCCTCCATTCAATACTATTATAGTATATAATAAATTTCTTTTTTTTACAACAAAAAAAGCACTTTTGTGCTTAAAAAATTTCCATAATTTCAACATCATATTTACCATTAGGGCTATCTACTGAAACAACTTCTCCAGCTGAATGTCCCATAATAGCTTTAGCTATTGGTGATTCATTAGAAATACGATTTTCAAATGGATCTGCCTCATTGCTTCCTACGATAGAATAAACATCAGTATCTCCATCTTCTACATATTTAATTTTAACTTTTGTTCCAACGCTTACTTTATCAGTATCAACGTCTTTAATTATCATTGCCTTCTCCATCATGGCTTCTAGTTCAATAATTCGATTTTCAACTTCTGCTTGTTCTGTTCTAGCAGCATCGTATTCAGCATTTTCACTCAAATCTCCTAAAGCTCTTGCTTCCTTTAGGGCATTTATTACTTCAGGTCTTTTTTCCATTTTTAAATATTCTAATTCTTTTTTTATCTTATCATAACCTTCTTCGGTTAAGTATACTTCTTTTGTATTTGACATAATGTCACCTCTTCTTCTATTCATTAATCGAACAAAATCATACTACTAAATGTTTTTTTTGTCAACTTAAAATTCATTTATTTTTTAATTCTTATCAAATCATAAGGTTCAACTTGGCTATCTATCCTTATTTTTACTACCTGTCTTGGATGTCTAACAATTTCTATTAAATTATCATTTTCATCATAAATTTCATTTAGTTTTAATGAGATTATTTCTTTATTTGGCCCAAATATTTCTACTTCATCATCTTTTTTAAAGTAGTTTCTCTCTTCTACTGTTGCAAGTTTATTTTCTTTATCATAGTCTAGAACTATTCCTAAAAAGTCTTGATTAGATATTTCTTCACGGCCATTATAATATTGACAATCAACATCATTTTTTTCGTTAAAAAACTGGCTTACTGCATCTCGATTAGCGCAATTTCTTAAGATTTTTTCGTAATCTTTTGGATATTGATATTTAGAATCTTTTAAGTAACCATCAATTACTCTTCTATATATATCAACAACAGTTGCGATATAATAAATAGAACGCATTCTTCCTTCAATTTTAAAAGATGTAATTCCAATATCCATCATATCTTTAATATATGCAAGAAGTGATAAATCTTTCGCACATAATGTGAAATCTTTTTCTCCTTCGATATTTTTTTTCTGTTCATCTAGTAATTTAAAATCCCATCTACATATTTGACTACATCCACCTCGATTAGAATCACGATTAGTTAAAAAGTTTGATAGAACACATCTTCCACTAATACTAGAACACATTGCTCCATGAATAAAACATTCTATTTCTATATCTACATTATCTATTATTTCTTTTATCTCTTCTTTTGACATTTCACGAGCTAAAACAATTCTTGTAACACCTAGTTCTTTATAAAATTTACAAGCTTCAACATTCATAATAGATGCTTGTGTAGATAAGTGAATTTCTAAATTAGTGTTTTCTTTAGCTAATTTAATAATAGCTGGATCGCTTACAATAATAGCATCAACTTCACATTTTTCTAATTCTTTTAAATAATTTTTTACTTCTTTTATTTCTTTATTATGAAGGACTATATTTACTGTTACATAGATTTTTTTACCAAGTGAGTGTGCGAATTTACTTCCCTCTTTAATATCATCAAAAGTAAAGTTAATAGCATTTGCTCTAAGTCCTAACATTGGTCCACCTAAATATACAGCATCTGCTCCATAATGTAGAGCATATTTTAGTCTCTCTAAATCGCCTGCTGGCGCTAAAAGTTCTGGTTTTTTAATCATTTTTCTTCACCCTATATATTGTTTCTTTATATAAAAACCCTTTACTAGTATTTTCAAACATTTCATTTATTTTTTCTTCTGATTCTTGTTTCTCTTCTTTAAACATTTTTACTACTTTCGTAAATTTTTCATCATCAATATCAAATGCATTTAGTGTTACATAATCAATTTGATAATTTTTTAACTTTAAGTATTCTTGATACCCGTTTAGTATATGAGCCGAATAGATATTTGTTCCTAAATTATCATCTACAATTGGATGGTAATCATCTTTTAAATTTAAATAATTAATTTTTGAATTATCTTTTAAATTAAATCTGTTTAAATAATTTTTTACAGTATGTCTCATAGATGCAAAGATTGGAAGATAACCAAAGATTGGTACAATTAATTTAACTGATGTATTTTTACTTATTTCTATTATTTCATCAAGCGTAATTTCTGCTGATAAATAAGTATAATCTATTTTCATATCTTTCCAAAAATTAATTGTTGCATAATTAGTTGTTAAATGTTCTGAACTCCATACTAATTTAAGATCTAATTTTAATCTTCTTACAATGCTTAAGATAGCTACATCATAATAAAAAACACCTTCTATTTTTAAATCATTTAAAATAGTTAATATTCTTTCTAATTCTTTCAAGTCCTTATTATGCATATTTTTATTTAAACTTATAAATAGTTTTTTCTTTTTTTTATGCAATTTTTCACTTATCAAACCAATTTCATCAATATTAAAATAAATTGGCATATTAATACTCATATTTTCTATTCCAAGTAAAAAAGCATCACTATCATTTATAAGTTCATCAAATTCCTTATTTTTAGGAATTATCATTAATTTTGTCATAATCTCACTCCTCATATAACAAAAAAGAAAGAATTATCTACTTTCTTTTGATAAAATATTTTACTAAATATACTTCTAATGTAACGAAAGCTGCAAATAAAGCCCAACATAATATTTCATAAAATAATCCATTTGAATATTTTGCTAAAATATTAAAAATTGAGGCTGGAATATATTCCCTAATAATTGCCGTTAATTCTGCCATTTTTACATTATCGGCTATAAAATGCATCAATCTGAAAAACAATTCAGTAATTCCAAGAAAATAAATAAAAAATTTAAAATCTTTTGTCCAAAAAATAACAACAGCTATTAATATCAATAATATAATTAAATCCATAAGCCACCTACCTTATCTTGATAATTATATCATAATAGTTTTTATGTGTCTATTGATTTTTTCCTAATTTCTTTTTTAGTTTTTTGGTTGCCTTGGATTTTTCTAAATAACTATAGTCATCGTCTATTTCATATTCAAAGTTTTGAAATATATTTATAAGTTCTTCTTCTGTAGTTTTTTGATTTTTTAAGTACTTAGATAAAAGATTATTTACGATATAATCATTTAATTTTATATATTCTTTATCTAATAATATCAAAGTTTTACTTGTTTCTTCTTTTATTTGTTCTAATATTATTTTTAATTTTTCTATAAAATTTTTATTTTCATTTTTATAATTAAATGGATCATTTAATATTTTTTCTTTTTCTGAGGATGATATATTATATAAATCATAAATACGAATGGTTGAAATTAATTTTTTTTGAGTTTCTCTATCTAAATTTAGTTTATCATAGTTCATATCATAAATTTCTTCAATTAATTTTTCTATATCAATGTTTTCTTTTCTTAAATTATTGATTTTATTTAGAACTTGATAATATAAATTTTCGGTTTGAGCATATCGTAAATTACAATTAGAAATTTTCAATTGAATCATATTTATTCTATCTAAAAATTTAACAATCGTTTTTAATGTTCCATGATGATTTGATATTTGATCAACTTTATTTGATAAATTTAAATCTCCTAAAGAAAGAGTTTGCGCTAAAGTTTCATTGTTAACAAAAATATTTAAACTACTTATTATTTTTTCTTTTAAATCCATAAATGGAAGTCCTGTATAATATTTTCTATCATAAAAACTTTCTTTTGTTTTTTCTTGATTACTTGAAAAATAAATAGCTAAGGCTTCTTTAAAATTAGGATTTAAACTTTTACTAGCAATTATTTTTAATCCTGTTTCCTTTATCTTAATAAGAATGCATTTTTCTTTTGAAATAAAATCAAGAATTTGTTTTTTATCACTAAAGTTAATATTAGCAAATACTTTATTAAGAATTAATGTATTCCCTTGAATTTTTATAAGTTCCGCTAAATCATCACCTGTTACAAATATTTTTTCAATTTTAGTATTTATAATGTTAGATATTTTAGGAAAATTATAATAATATCCTAATTCTGTTTTATCTGTAACATCTAATAAGGCTTCAATAATTATCTGTTTAAACATTCTTATTTCTTCATTATTCAAATAGCGATTTAAATTATTTATTTTCTCATTCATACTATCGCCCCCATAAAAAAATAGTAATGCCTATTATAACACACATTACTATTTTTGAAACATTTTTTTATATAATTTCGTTTTTTATTTCAGGATTTTTTAAAGCTTCAACTAATCTATCAATTTCTTCTTTAGTATTATATATTGCAAAGCTTATACGACAAGTGTTTTTAATTTTTAATTCATCTTTTAAAATTTTCGCACAATGATTTCCTGCTCTTAAGCATATTTTATATTTATTTAAATAAATAGCTAAATCTTGCGCGAAAATATCTTTGTAATTAATTGCTATAATTCCGCTTTCACTATTTTCGTTATAAATAATTAAATTTGGAATTTGTTTTAATTTAGAAATGGCATATTTTTTTAGTTCTAATTCATAATTATGAATCTTATCCATACCAATTTTATCTAAATATTCAATAATACTACCAAAAGCAATTACATCCGCTATGTTAGGTGTTCCTGCTTCTAACATATGTGGAAGTTCATTATAAATTCTTATCCTATCACTACTAAAAGTTACATTCATACCTCCACCAAAAATAATTGGTTTGATATTATTTAATAATTCTTCTTTTCCGTATAACACACCTACACCAGTAGGTCCATACATTTTATGAGCAGAAAAAGCTAAAAAATCAATATCTAAATCTTGAACATCTATTTTCATATGTGCGACACTTTGGGCACCATCTACTAAAACTAGTATATTTCTACTATGAGCAAGTTTTGTAATCTCTTTAATTGGTCTTATATCCCCAACCACATTAGTTATATGAGCAATACTTATAACTTTTGTTTTTGGTGTTATAATTTTTTCAAGATTTTCTAATTCAACTTTTAAATCTTGATCTAAGTCAATATATTTTATTTCTATTCCAATATCATCTGCAAGTTCAAACCATGGTAAGACATTTGAAGCGTGCTCACTTTTAGTTAAAATAACCTCATCACCTGCATTTAAGATGTTTTTGAAATAACCAAAAATGATTTTATTTAATGAATCAGTTGTACCGCTTGTAAAAACAATTTCTTTTGTTTTTTTAGCATTTATAAAATTTTTAACTAATTCTCTTGTATATTCATATTTTTCATCAACTTTTAGACTTATATCATAGTCTCCACGATGAGCATTTGCACAATAATTATTGTAATATTCACTTATTTTTTCACCTAAAAAAGCTGGTTTAAAAGTTGTTGCTCCATTATCAAAATAAACGATATCTTGATTTAGCATTTTAAAGTCTTCTCTATTCATAGTTCACCCCCAATATTTATCAATTATTTTTTTAATTTTTTCTTCTTGAATATCTTCAAGCAAGAAGCCTTTGACAAGTAAATTTAGAGCTTGTTCTTCAGGAATTCCTCTACTTTGTAAGTAAAATAATTCTTCATCACTGAATTTACCTATTAAGGCTGAATGATTTGCTACAACATCATTTTCTTCAATTAGTAAATTAGGATTTATATTACATTTATTTTCATTAAAAGTTACAATTCGACTATTTTGATCTAAATTACAATTTATGATGTTATTATAAACAATTCCTGTTAAGTTAAATGATAAACATCCATCTAAAATATTTACTCCATTATGTATTATGTTACTTATTGTATTTGAGTAATTATGGTATACCATAAAATCAAAATTTTGTTTATTTTTACTTATAGTTTTTAAATTATAATCTATATTTGCATTTTCACCATTTAGATTTACTAAATCTAATTCCTTAATATTGTTACAATCATAAAATTTAATAATGTTTAATTTACTATTTTTCTTAAGATAATAATGATATTGTATTTTTAAATTGTTTCCATATTTAAAATCTAAGGTATCTAGGGTTATATCTGGTTCTAATTCAAAGGTTATATCCATTTTACTTTCTTTTTCTATATGATGTTCTATTTTTAGTTTGGTGTTTTCTTTTACCAATATTTTTATTTTTGTTACATCAAATATATCAAGTTTATCAGAAATAGTTACTTCAATTAGTTCGTCACTTTCTTCTAGTTTTATTTCTTCATCAGTTATTATTAGTTTATTCATAATCTACTTTTCCTTAACTGTTTTCTCCTAGTATTTCTGATTTTATTTTAGTATAACCTTTTTCTTCTATTTCTTTTACTAAACTACAATCTCCACTTTTAATTATTTTTCCATCCATCATTATATGAACAAAATCTGGTTTTATATAATCAAGTAGACGTTGATAGTGTGTTATTAATAAAATTCCTGCTTCATTTTCTTTATAATAATCCATAACATTTTCTCCAACTATTTTTAGACTATCTACATCAAGTCCTGAATCTATTTCATCAAGCATAATCATACTTGGTTTTAATAAATACATTTGAAGAATTTCATTTTTTTTACGTTCTCCTCCTGAAAAACCTTTATTAATGCTTCTATGAATCATTTCTTCATCCATTTTTAATTTTTTGCAAGTACTATTCATTTCACGAATAAATTTCATTAATTTAAAATCATTTTGTTCTTTAATATGGATTGCTGTTCTCATAAAATCGGCATTGGTTACACCTTCAATTTCAAGTGGCATTTGCATTCCTAAAAAAATACCTAAACGTGCTCTTTCATCAACAGTTAAATCATTTAGTTTTTTATCATCAAAATATATTTCTCCACTCAAAACTTTATAATTAGGATCTCCCATTATTACTTTTGATAAAGTTGATTTACCTGTACCATTTGGTCCCATAATAGCATGTATTTCGCCGGTTTTAATTTCTAGGTTTAATCCATTAAGAATTTTTTTGTTTTCTATCTCAACACATAAATCTTTAATTTTTAAAGTATTCATAGTATCATCTCCAAAGATTATTTTATCAAATTTTTTTTCTTTTCACTATACTTATGTATAAAATTATTAAATTTATCTAATAATATAATAGAATATTCGCAGATATTCACGAAAAAAGGCCTTTTGGCTTTTTTTATTATTGCATTCATTTTTGAAATGTGTTAGAATTAGTTTGATGGATTTGTCTCCTTAGCTCAGTTGGTAGAGCAACTGACTCTTAATCAGTGGGTCTAGGGTTCGAATCCCTAAGGGGACACCATATTGAAAACAAAAAGCCTTTATATTATAAGGCTTTTTTTGTTTTTATCCATTTTTCTTTTTTAGAGTAGTCTTTATTAAAGATTTTATCTATTTCTTCAGTACTAAGATTTAAATTTATTTTTTTGTTAAATTCATTTATAAATCTTTTCGCTCTTTCATATCCTCTTTCTGGAGTTGTTTTCCTAGAATATAATAATTTTAATGCAACTAACTGTAGAATTTTTTGTCTTAATTCTATATCACAGTTATGATTATATATACATTTTTCTAATTTTCTCAAATCCCAATCACTATATTTTTCCTTTAATAATATCAATAATTCATCTAAACTAACACTTTCATTAGGATTGTTTATAAGACCTTCATCATCATAAACTTCCCCACTAACAACATCTATTTTTAGTAAGACATAAGGTATATTATTATCTGAACAACTATCTTTAAAATTTCTTTTACTTATTTTTATAGGTGAACAATAATTGCATTTCATTAAACGTAGTTGTTTATGTGGTAATCTATACATTAATTGTTTTATATCCATTACTTTTGATAATGTTTCCATTTTTTCAAAATCAGTATGAGTTATTCCTTCATAAAATTCCATTTCACGTTCTGGATATTTAATTTCATACCAAGATACAATACTATCTATAAGTTCTTGCAAACATTCAATTTCAACAAATGAATCATATCCGTTTTTTATTTTTTTCTTTAACCAGTTAAGTAATTCTCTATTGTGAACTACTTCATACTTTCTTTGATCTTGGTTATAAAATTCTTCAACTTCAGTTATAGTCATAAAACCCTCCTTCAACTATTTATAGTATAACATATAATTAATGAATTTTATCTAAATTTCTTTTTTTAAACAAAATTTCAATTTTAATCTTGTATTTTAAAATAATATGTGATAGAATAAACTCGTTTGATGAAACATGTCCTGTTAGCTCAGCCGGTAGAGCATCTGACTTTTAATCAGAGGGTCACAGATTCGAATTCTGTACAGGACACCATTTAGAAACAAAAAGAAACTAATTATTAGTTTCTTTTTTTATATAGTCAATAACATAATTGAAAAGTTCATCATTTATATCATCGATTGTTCTAATTTCATCATTAATGCAACACTCAATTGTTTTAAAATTATAAATATCAGCTAATTCAAAATAAGCTTTTTCAGCTAATTTAAGATGATTTTTGTCTAGCTCGTGCTGATCCAAACTTTCATCTCGACCTTTTTTTAACTTTTCTATCTTATCAAGTGGCATATGTAAAAAGACAGAAATATCAGGTTTTGGTAACTCTAATAATTTAAATTCTAAATTATCCAACCATTCATACATAGCTTTTCTTTCATTTTTATCATCTAATTTACCTGCTTGATGAGCCATATTGGAATACACATAACGATCTAAAATGACGTTTATTCCATTTTCTAATAACCAATTTATTTTATAAATATTATATTTTCTATCTGCAGCATAATATAGAGAAGCAACTTTAGGATCAACTTTACTTGCCCCTTCTTTAAACCATCCTTCACATATATAGCCTTTTCCTAAATATGGTCCACCTATTATTTTCCCTGTTGGTGTTTCATAACTAGGAAAACTATAAATATCAATTTGAACCCCTTCATTTCTTAACTTTTCAATTAATAATTTTGATTGTGTTTCTTTTCCAGAACAATCAGTTCCTTCAATAACAATTAACTTTCCTCTCATATTATTACCTCCTATGATAATAATACTACAAACATTTGTTTGTGTCAATCAACTATTTCATTTTCTTTAAAATTAATATTTAAAAATTTACGACTTGCTAAATAATCACACATATGAACGAATTTTTGATATTTATTAACTGGTTTAGGTAATACTTCATTTCCTTTATAATCTTTAGTCCATGGACCCATATGTGATGAAATAACATTAGCTAAAAAATCAATTTCACCTGGTGCTAATGTTAGTTTTTCTTTATTGTCTTTAATATAATTTGCCATCAATAAAGGATGATCTATTAATGTATATTGTGATTTTTCTAAACCTGATTTTAATCCATCGTGTAAAATTAGTGCTAATAACATTAAATCTTTTTCTTCTTCCTTAAAAATTCCTGTAATTGATTCATCATTATAAAACTCATAAGCAATTCTGACAGCTGCTTTAGTATGTCTTACTAATCCACCATCTCCTAAAGAGAAAGCTGGATGATATTTTCCTGTTGATGAGGCTGGCACCTCAAAAAAATAGTCAGGTAACAACTCAATTAATTTATTAGCATTTTCTCTATAACGTTCATTTTTTAAATAATTTACTTCTCTTTTAAATACTTCTTTTTTATCCATCAGACACCATTCTTTCTATTCATCAATTAAAAAATTTATTAATATGTCATTTGATACATACAGATAATGAGGATTTATATATATATAATCATCTTTAATTAGAAGTTTTTGTTCTTCTAATAATTTATCTATTTTAAAGGTATTAATTATTTTTTGATGATATTTCTTTTCAAATTCACTTAAATTAACGCCTTTTATTTTTCTAAGTCCTAAAATCATCTCTAGTTCCATTTCATCTTTTTTTGTCAGTTGATCTTCTTCTAATTTAAAATCATTATTTATATATTTATTAAAACTTCTTGTGTTTGTATAACGAATATTATCTATATAACCACTGGCTCCTAATCCAAAGCCATAATACTTTGAATTATTCCAATAGGTCAAATTATGTTTAGATTCATACCCTTTTTTGCTATAATTACTTATTTCATAATGTATATAATTATTTTTCTTTAAAAAATTAGTAATATATTCATACATTTGTAGTTCTAAGTCTTCATCCACATTGTTATAATTATTAATATACAATTTGGTATTTTTTTCTAAGATTAGCGAGTATATTGATATATGTTCTACATTTAACTTATTAAACAAATCTAAATCTTTTTTTAAATCTTCTAGTGTTTGTCCTTCTATACTATATATTAAATCAATATTAATATTTTCAAATCCTATTTTTTTAGCTTGATCTATTAGTTTTTTTGTGTTTTCAAAATCAATATTTTTTCGGTTTAATATCTTAAGTATTTTATTATTAAAGCTTTCAATACCAATACTTAATCTATTTACTTTATTTTTTTTTAAAAAGATTAGTTTTTTCTCATTTATATTTTCTATATTACATTCGAATGTAAATTCTAAGTTTTGATCTAAATTAAATTTATTTATTATATTAAATAGTTTTTTTAATTGATCTAAATTCAAACTACTAGGGGTTCCACCACCAATATATATAGTTTTGATTTTTTCGTTTTTATATTTTTGGTTTATTTCTTTTTCTAAGGCATCTAAATAATTATCTACCCATTCTTTTTTATAGTATAATTTTGCAAAGTCACAATATGAACAAATTTTATGACAAAAAGGAATATGGATGTAAACAGATTCAATCATAATTGTTTTCCATTCTTTTCTTTTTTATTTGTTATAATTTGCATTACTTCTTCAGTTATATTTTGATCTGAAAATATTTCAGGATCTTTTTGATATATACATCTTAATTGATTTTGGAAGATAAGAAATTCTTTAATATCAAATTCTTTTATTTCGTCTTTATTTTTTTTAAATAAACTAACTCCGTTGTATTTATCATATAGTGTTTTTATTTCTTCATCATTATAATCATCAAAAATATTTCTTAAGTTATCATAATCAATTGTTAGTATATATTTATACATCTTTACCACCTTTTTTTATTATAACAAAAAAAGCTTCAAATTGAAACTTTATTTTTTTAAATTACTATTTTTTCTTTCTTGAAGCATTTGATTTATTAAATCAATTTCATAAACACTTATTCCTAAATTTTCTTTTAATTCTTCCGCTGTTTTATATTGCGTTACCCTTGATTTAAAATCACGATAAACAGTCATTGGTTTTTCATTTAAAATCATAGCTATTTCATCAAATGTATAATTTTTTAGTAATAATTCAACTACCTTTTTAACTCTTTGTTTTACTATTTCATCATTTTTAATCGTTTTTGGTTTATGAATATTTATTTTCTCTTGAAGTTGCTTATATTCAACAGGATTTAATTTTTGAAAAGCTTGAATATAACTAGATACTGTAACATTACTAATTTGAAACTCATTTTCACTTAAATATTTTGCAATTTCTCTTGCAGACATTCCTTCTTTTACAAGTTCAATTACTCGATATATCCTTCTTTGTCTTTCTTCATCAGATATTTTCATAAAACCACTCTTCCTTCAAAAATATTATATCAAAAAAAAAGAAAAAAACAAGTTTTTCCTTTACTTCATTCGCATTTTCAAATATTTTTGGCGAGTAGCTTCTCCACCTCTTATATTTCTTTCTTCCTTGTTTTTGTCTAATACTTTTCTAACATCTTGACTTAAAAAAGGATTTGTTTTTTCTAATCGTTCTGTTATATCTTTATGAACAGTACTTTTACTAACGTTAAAGTTCCTAGCTGTTAGTCTAATTGTAGTGTTATGTTCAACAACATATCTTCCTATTTCTTCTGCCCTTTTATAAATATCTATTTTACTCATATTATCCTCCCTATATAATATATTTTATAATTTTAAATTTATTCATTATCCATACTAAGAACTGATAAAAAGGCTTCTTGTGGCACTTCAACACTACCAACCATTTTCATTCTTTTTTTACCTTCTTTTTGTTTTTCTAGAAGTTTTTTCTTACGCGATACATCTCCACCATAACATTTAGCTAAAACATTTTTGCGAACAGCTTTTATATTTTCTCTTGCAATTGCTTTATTACCAATAACAGCTTGAATTGGTACTTCAAATTGCTGTCTAGGTATTAATTTTTTTAAATTATTAACAATTGCTTTTCCCCTATTATAAGCAAAATCTTTATGGACAATTACACTTAATGCATCAACTATTTCACCATTAAGCAAAATATCCATTTTAACAAGGTTACTTGATTTATAACCAATTATTTCATAATCAAATGAGGCATATCCTTTAGTATAAGATTTTAATTTATCAAAAAAATCATATACAATTTCCGATAGTGGTAATTCATAATGAATGTTTACACGCGTTTTATCTAAATATTCCATTGATACGTAATTACCTCTTTTATCTTGGCATAGTTCCATAATAGCTCCAATATAATCACTTGGAACAAATATATTTGTTCTTATATAAGGTTCTTTAATATCTTTTATTTTTACTTTTTCTGGCATTTTTACAGGGCTATCTACTGTTATATGTTCTCCATTTGTAAGTTCAACATCGTATATAACAGAAGGACTAGTTGCAATTAAAGAAATACCAAATTCTCTTTCAATTCGCTCTTCAATTATTTCCATATGTAGAAGTCCTAAAAAACCACATCTAAATCCAAAACCTAAGGCCTTAGATGTTTCTGGAGTAAATTCTAATGAAGCATCATTTAATTTTAATTTTTCTAATGCTTCTCTTAAATCAGGATACTTTGATGATTCAATTGGATATAAACCACAAAAAACCATCGGTTTCATAGGTTGATATCCTGGCAATTGATCGACTTTGCTATTTGCAAGAGTTATAGTATCCCCTACTTTTACGTCTTCAATACTTTTAATACTGGCACATAAATATCCAACCTCACCAGCAACTAATTGATCTTTTTTCATCTCATGTGGTGTATGAATACCAATTTCAACTACTTCATATACTGCTCCAGTTGCAAGCATTTTTATTTTATCTTTAACTTTTATTTTTCCGTTTACAACTCTAACTAAGGTCATAATTCCACGATAAGCATCAAAGTAACTATCAAATATCAAAGCTTGCAAGTCTTTATTTTTATCTCCTTTTGGGGCCGGAACTTTTTTGATAATTGTTTCAATTAATTCCTCTATTCCTATTCCGTTTTTGGCACTTGTTAAAACTATTTCATCTTCATTAAATCCTAGTGTTTCAATTAATTCTCTTTTTACTTTTTCAGGATCTGCATTTGGAAGATCTATTTTATTAATAACAGGAATTATAGTTAAATTATTATCTAGAGCAAGGTATAAATTAGCAAGTGTTTGAGCCTCAATTCCTTGTGCTGCATCTACTACTAAAATTGCTCCTTCACAAGCAGCTAAACTTCTTGATACTTCATATGAAAAATCGACATGTCCTGGTGTATCTATCAAATGAAGAATATATTCTTCTCCTTGATAATTATATTTTAAATTAACAGCATTTAATTTTATTGTGATTCCACGTTCTCTTTCGATATCCATATTATCTAGTAATTGATCTTTTTTTTCTCTTTCGGTTATTGCACCTGTTTTTTCTAAAATACGATCTGCTAGGGTACTTTTACCATGATCAATATGAGCAATAATTGAAAAGTTGCGAATATTTTCTTGTTTCATTCAAATCACCTTCTTTAATTATAACAAAGAATAATAAAAAAAGAAATTATCTTTTATATTTAAACAGTTTTAAAAATATTTAGATAAAGAAAAAATGTGTTTATCACACATTATTTATTTTCTTCTACCCAGCTTGTTATTAATTCCTTTGGCATAAAACCAATTTTTTTAGAAATCATATTTCCATCTTTAAATAACATTAAAGTTGGGACACTCATAACACCATATGTTTTAGCCAAATCCATATTTTCATCAATATCCATTTTAACGACCTTTAACTCGTCACGGTCACTTGCTACTTCTTCTAAAACAGGAGCTAGCATTTTACAAGGTCCACACCAAGTAGCATAAAAATCAACTAAAACAATTCCATTTGAAACTAAATTGTTAAACTCACTTTCATTTCCATTTATTATTTCCATTTTATTCCTCATTTCTATATTTTACTAAAATTGG
Source organism: uncultured Mycoplasmatota bacterium (assembly GCA_900550255.1). Taxonomy (GTDB): domain Bacteria; phylum Bacillota_I; class Bacilli_A; order RF39; family UBA660; genus UMGS1271. The sequence goes on from URQZ01000001.1 coordinate 20,735, forward strand.
ATCATCCTTTTTTATATCAAGTTTATTCTTATCAATCAAAAGATCAATCGAATCACATTTTACTATATCATATTTCAAAAATAAATCTAATGTTTCACGATTAAACTCTTTAGCATTACTTTCATTCTTATATTTTTCTTTTATACCCTTAAACTCATCAATAACACTAACTGTATCATGTGCGAATGATGATAATATAGGTGTATGTTTTAAAATAGGATCCTTTAATTTTGAATCATCAAGAATATTAAAGGTTGGAAAATTTAAAACATATAAAATAATAAAAGCTAAAATAAAATACTGAATAAATCCTAATATTGCTCCTAATATCTTAGATGGTATTCCTAAAATAATTGTTGCCTTTAAAACTTTTTCAAATATTGAAGTTGCCAGTAACAAAAACTTATAAACTATTGTCAAAATAGAAAAAACAATAAAGAAAGCAAAAATTTCATATAAAGCAATATTTAATACCGTTACTCCTTTTATAATCCCACTAAACTTAAAGAATGGTAAATGTTCATAAAAGAAAATTGATACAGGATTTTTCAAAATAAATGACAATATAACAATCAAAATAAATCCTATAGAACTTACTAATTGCTTAGTAAACCCTCTTTTTAAACCAATAATAGCTCCCGATAAAATAAATAAAATAATACCTATATCTATAATATTCATTACTATCATTCCCTTCTTTATAAATTATATTACATTAAATCCAAAAAATAAAGATTTATCACCATTTACACTCAAAATAATTTATAGTATAATTTATCTAGGACGTGATAAAATGACAATATCATTTAAAGTTAGTAAAGAAACAATCGATAAATTAAATGAATTTTATATCGATTTAAAAAGAGAAAAAACACCACCTTATGCTGTCTTTCAAGCAGATGATGGCGCATCAGTTGTAACCCTTTATGAATCCGGAAAAATTGTTTTTCAAGGTAAAGATGCAGACCTTGCTAGTCAATTTTGGATAGAAACAGAAAAAATGAATAATAAAAAATTAGAAGTAAATAATAGTGATAAAAAAGATAAGAAAAAAGACGAGTACGTTGATCCTAAAATATATCATTCTACTTCAATCGGTTCTGATGAAGTTGGAACTGGAGACTATTTTGGACCTATTGTTGTTACAGCTTGTTATGTCAAAAAAGAAGATATTCCTTATCTAGAAGAACTAGGTATTAAAGATTCTAAAAAAATGACAGATGAAAAAATATTAGAAGTTGTTCCTAAAATAATCAAAAAAATTGCTTATGAAAGTATTATTCTAAGTAATAAAGATTATAACCTAGAACAACAAAAAGGATATAATATGAATAAAATAAAAGCCATTCTGCACAATAAAGTATTAGGACGTCTAAAAGAAAAATATCAATATGACTACATCGTAGTTGATCAATTTGCCGAAAAATATGTTTATTTTAGTTACTTAAAGGAAAGTTCAAACGTAGTTAAAGATATTACCTTTTTAACGAAAGCTGAAGGAAAATGTCCATCAGTTGCCTGTGCTTCTGTTATTAGTCGTTATATCTTTTTAAAAGAATATAGTAAAATCAGTAAAGAATTAGATATGTTTCTTCCAAAAGGAGCTGGCACTAAAGTTGATGAGGTTGGTATTGAAATCGTCAAAAAATATGGATTTGATAAATTAAAAGAAATTGCTAAATTAAATTTTAAAAACACAGATAAAATCAAAGGAGATATAAAATAATATCTCTTTTTTGTTATATTTTTCCTATTTTTTATAATAATAACTATAGGTGATATCATGAAATTTGCAAAAAAAGTCCTAATATTTTTAATAATACTAATAGCTATCTTTTTTATAACCTATTTAGGTATATATCTATATGCTAAATTTTCTGATAAACTACCAATCAATACTGCTAATAATTATTATTTATATGATAAAGATAACAATTTATACACTATGAATGATAAATGGATTAAACTAGATGATATGTCTGATAATATCATTAATGCTACTCTGTCAGTTGAAGATAAAAACTTTTATAAACATCATGGCTTTGATTTTTTAAGAATTATAAAAGCTATGTTTACCAACCTTAAAAGTAGAAAAACTCTACAAGGGGCATCAACTATATCACAGCAATATGCTAAAAACCTATTCTTAGATTTTGACAAAACATGGTCTAGAAAAATAGACGAAGCTTTTCTTACCATGAGACTAGAAAGTCATTATAGTAAAGATGAAATACTAGAAGGATATTTAAATACTATTAATTATGGTGGCGTTTTTGGAATTGAAAATGCTAGTAAATATTACTTTAATAAAAGCGCTAAAAAACTAACAATTGCCGAGGCTTCTATTTTAGCTGGTATTCCTAAATCACCAAGTAATTACTCCCCTACTAGTAATCCTAAAAAAGCTAAAGAAAGGCAAAAATTAATTTTAAATGCAATGCTTGAAAATGGTTATATAACTAAATCACAAATGAAAAAAGCTTACAATCAAGAATTAAAATATACAGGTATAAATAAAAAAAATAATCTATCTACTATCATGTATTATCAAGATGCTGTTATGAAGGAATTAGACACAATTGATCAAATACCTAAATCATTTTTAAAAACAGGTGGGCTTAAAATATATACCAATTTAGATGTTAAAGCTCAAACTACTTTGGAAGAAAAAATTAAAAATAATATGCAAAATGAAGATAAAGATTTACAAATTGCTAGCGTTTTAATGAATCCAAATAACGGTAATATTTTAGCTATTGCAGGTGGTAAAGATTATAATGAAAGTGAGTTTAATCGAGTAACAAGTTCCAAAAGACAAGTAGGATCGACGATGAAACCATTTCTTTATTATGCTGCTTTAGAAAATGGATTTACAGCTGCTTCAACTTTTACAAGTCAAAAAACAACTTTTACTTTTTCTGAAAATAAAAAATACAGTCCTGAAAATTATTCAGGTACTTATGCCAATAAACCAATAACAATGGCAGCTGCTATTGCTTATTCTGATAATATTTATGCTGTTAAAACACACTTATTTTTAGGAGAAGAAACTCTAGTTGAAACAGCTAAAAAAGTTGGTATATCATCCAACTTAGATCCACTTCCTTCTCTTGCTCTTGGTACTGAAGAGATAAATATTTTAGATATGATGAAGGGATATTCTAGTTTTGCTAGTGGTGGTTATAAAGTAACACCACATTTTATAAAAAAAATAGAAGATAAAAATGGAAAAGTTTTATATAAATACAAAGATAAGAAAAAGAAAATTCTAAATACAGAAAGTGTTTATATATTAAATGAATTACTTGCTAATTCTTATGCAAAAGAATTCATTGATTATACTTATCCTACTTGCATTGGTATTGCTCCAAAAATGACTAGAAAGTATGCAATTAAAACAGGTACTACTAATACCGATCATCTTATTTTTGGATATAACAAGGATGCTCTTTTAGGAATTTGGATGGGATTTGATGATAACCGACAATCAGAAGTTAAAACAGGAAATGTTATGAAAAATATTTGGGTTGATACTATGGAATCTTATTTGGATGGTAAAAAAGAAGACTGGTATGAAAAACCTGATAACGTTGTAGGCGTTTTAACTGATCCTATAAGTGGTAAGCTTGCAACTGATTCATCAAAAGCTAAAGTGTTTTATTATAAAAAAGGAACAGAACCTTCTTCTTCATCTAACGATTTAGAGGAAGTATTTGCAACTATAAATAAAGAAAAAAACTCGTAGATTTTACGAGTTTTTATCATCTATTCCAAGAATAGTAGCTACATCTCCGTTTTTAATTAGATTAGCATTCGCATCATCTGTATCAATATGCATTTCATAATATGCTGGATCTGATACTTTAATAGAAACATCCTTTAAAATAGCTTGCTTTTCACCACCAACTAAAACATCAACATATTCCTTACCTGTTAAGCCATACATTTCAACTTGTTTGGGATTAATATGTATATGTCTTGTTGCAATAATGCACCCTTCATCTAAATTTAATTCTCCTTTTGGACCTACCACTGTGATTTTTTCACTACCAGTTATTTCACCAGATTCTCTAATAGGAGGATTTAGTCCTAATTTATATGCATCTGTTTTAGATATTTCAATTTGTGTATAATTTCTTATAGGGCCTAGTATCCTAACATTATCTATACTACTTTTTTCTGTCTTAATGGTAACTGTTTCAACTGAGGCAAATTGACCTGGTTGATTTATTTTTTTTAGTTCTTTTAGTTTATATCCTTTTCCAAACAAGTATTCTAAATGTTCTTGTGTTAAATGGATATGTCTGTTTGATACACCAATGCTGACTTTCATATATATCCTCCTATCATAAACCTTATTCATTATATCATATTTGTAATAGTAATTAAATATATTTTAATGAAAGGAATGATTTTTATGAATAATAATTATCCTGGTGTTAATGTTTTTCCAGGGCAACCAATTTATACTAATGATAATATAGCAGTTCCTAATATGGGTACTGTTCCTACTGTCTCATCCAATATTGATATTCCTCTTGAACAATCATATATTGAAAACATTTTAAGATTAAATAAAGGAAAAAAAGCAACTATCCATATGACTTTTCCAGATTCTGAACAATTTAAAGATCGTGAATTTTCGGGAATTATTGAACAATCTGGAAGAGATCACATTATTTTAAGTGATCCAACAACAGGAAAATGGTATTTATTACTAATGATTTATGTTGACTTTATAACTTTTGATGAAAAAATAAATTATAGTAAAGAATTTATTCCAAATACCTAGTAAATTTTGTCGAAATTTGTTATACTTATATTAGGTGATATTTTATGAATACAATTATGATATGTTTAGTCGTATTTATTGTAATCTGTATTGTTCTAATATGGTATATCAATGTTTACAATCATTATCAAACTTATATTATTAGAATTAATGAAGCAGAGGCTTTCATTGATACAACTCTTAGAAAGAGATTTGATTTACTTAATAAATCAATTGGTATTATTAAAGGAAATTTAACTAACAAAAAAGAAGAAGTTTTAGAAATAATTGTTAAGTTAAGATCTAGGAAGTTATCTAATTTTGAATTAGATCGTCAATTATATGAAGCAATAAATGAATTTAATAAATATAAAGAAACATGTGAACCTTTAAAAAATAGCGAAACTTTCTTAAAAATTGAATTAGGTTTATTTGAATCTGAATCTGAGATTGTAGCTGCTAGAAAATATTATAATGATATTATAACTGATTATAATAAACTTGTTCGTCGTTTTCCTTCAAACATTGTTGCGAAATTAAGTGGTTATAAATTAAAAACTTATTTTGATGGAAAAGACATGAATGATGAAATTATTAAAGATTTTAAATTATAAGATTACACATTTTTGTGTAATTTTTTTATAAAAAAAAACGATTTATCATCATTTTTTCTTTTTTCTTTTATTTTTAAAAATTACATAAATTAAAATTAATATAATAAATATTGATCCCAGTTTAATAATTTGAGAATAATCAATATTTTCTTTTTGTTTACTATTGTTTTTATTTTTTGAATCATCTATTTTAATAATGATTTCACCATCTTTTGAGTAAGAATAATTTTCTCTAGCAAATCTAGCTATGTATTCATTGTCTTTTAACTTTTCAATTTCTGTATTCAATAATTTTTCATTATGTTTAAGATTATTTATTTTAGTATTTAATTCTGTTTCCTGCTTTTTTAATTTATAAATATTAAATGTATAAAAAGATATACTAAATATAAAATAAACTATAGCAATTACAGAAAGCGTTCCAAAAATTAAAAGCCTTCTTTTTGCTTGTTTAGACATCTTTTTCTTTGCCATATCAAACACCTACTCTATGATAGATTATATCATTTTTTTATTTTCTTTGCAAATATATCTAATAGATATTTCATACCAAAATGTTCGACTAAAAAGCCTATTATAATAGCAAGTATTGCATATATATGTAGTATTCCATAATTTACCTTTTTCAAAATTATAAAATAAATTAATACATTAACTATTACAAAAAAGAAAGTTGTAAGTATCTTATAAGTTTTATTACTTTGATAAATAAATTTATGATTTAGTCTTAATTCAATACCAAAGAAGAGTCCAAATAAAAAGGAAGCAATAAAAGTATTTATTTGTATATTTAAAGACATTATTTAAATAATTTACTAAATAAATTATCTTCTTTTTCCTTTTTATTAGTTCCTTCCATATAAGCCAAACTATTAATTTTGCCTTTTATAGAAACATTTCCTTGATATGTATCTAATTTAATAATTTCCAATTCTTCACCTTTTATTATGATATACCCCATATTTGTTTCCAACAAAAATTCCTCATTATCAAAACTATCAATTTTTTTTACTCCTGTAATTAAAATATTTTTACGTTCATTTATACTAACACTATGATTTGATGTTGTTAATATGTTATCCTTGTCCATATTATGCCTCCTTATAACAATATATGGCAAGTAAAAAAAAATAGAACAAAATTGTTCTATTCACTAACATTTTTTAATTCTTCTTTATATGCATCTATAATTGCATCTTCAAACATTTTTCTTGTTTCACCGTTGATTGGATGTGCGATGTCACGATATGTTCCTGTTGGTGTTTTTCTACTTGGCATAGCTATAAACAACCCTTCATTTCCTTCAATGATTCTTATATCATGAACAGCAAAGCAATCATCAATAATAATTGAAGCAATTCCTTTCATTCTAGAATTTTCTTTTTCTGTGATACGTACATTAACAGATGTTATTTTCAAGTGAATCTCTCCCTTCAGTATTTACACTTTAATTCTATAACAATTTAACGAGAAAATCAAGAGAAACACTATTTAATAATCAATTTTAATTATTTTTGTTATGACATCTGAATATGAAAAAGATTTAATTTCTTTACTTTTTTTCTTTTCTAATTCGACTGTAAAAACATAATCATAGAGTTTTTTTAGTTTAACATTATATTTTTCATATTTATTTCTTCCTAAATTATACTTAATTGTAACTTCATCACCTAAATGTTTAGTTAGTTCTTCTTTAACATTTTTTATTGTTACCATATATTCCCCCTATCTTGGATATCCTACATACATCGTTCCTTTAGTTTTTATACCGCCCATTCCCGCCGATCCATATTTTGTATTATCTAATATAGCTTTTAAATCAATATCTTTTGTAGTATCTGAAAGACTCATTTTAGCTGCTATTATAGCTGGATCTAATGCATGTATATTTATTCTTTTTGGACTTGAAGCAAAATTCGCGCCAGCTTTTATTAATTCTTCATAATCTGATTGACATCCACCTGCAATTATAATTAGTTTTTGATGGCTTTTTTCAAATCTACGTGCTTCTTTGATTGCATTAACAAAATAACCGCTGTTTTTATATGAAGCGAGTTCATTTTCATTTCCTCTTTTTCGGTAATAAGCATCATGTCCTGTAATAACTACTATATCTGGATTATATTCTTCCAATAAATCTTTTATTTTACTTGCAATATTTTCTTCTTTTTCTGTTATTCCCATAGCCCAAATATTTACGTCTTCATAATATTTTAAACAACGATTTAAATATTCATTATCTCCATCTATATGAAGAATTTTACCAGGAAGATAAAAATAATCATTGCGATCTAAACTTTCTCCCTTAATACGTTCTAAAAAGTCTTTTTCATCTTCTATGTCACTATCTTCTTTATAATGTTCCAAATCCTCTTCTAAGCTATCAGCATATAATCTAATATTTACTCCTTTCAAATAGTATGTTTTTTCCTCTATTTTGATTATTTTAAAAACTAAATCATTATTATATGATTTTCTAGTTACTTTATCCCCTATCTTAAAATCCATATAATCACCCAACTAATTATATGTATAAAAAAAAAGATAATTACTATTATCTTAATTTTTTCTGTTATTTTCTTTTTCAATTTGTTTTAGACTCTTAGTAGGTGTTGGAAAGTCTTCAGGCATCATTCCACCTAATTGTTTTATTGTATTTCTAATTTTATTTCCAACTTCATAATGAGCTTTATTAGCACAATTTTCTGTTTTAATTTTTTCTCTTTTTAATTTCTGTTCTGTTTGTGAAATTCTAAATAAATTAGCAATTAGTTCTTCACTTACCATATTATCTAAAATATCCTCTCTATATCTTAATCCTTTTCTTTTAGCTATATCATTTGCTGTTTCACCATTATACAACCCTTTATAACCATAATTATGAAAAACATCAAAATTTTTAACACCAGAATTTTTAGCAACTTTATTTAATGAATAGTTACCTTTTTTAGTTAATTTTCTTTGATAAATTCTTTTTTCATTTTCTGTTAACCTGTCATATTCTTTTTCGTTAATTTCCTGTTTTCTCGTTTGAATAGCAAAATATGTTTGACCTAATGCTACTTGTCTTTTGTTAGAATCTGAGTTTTGAACAATTAAATAACATGCATATCTAGATAATTTATAATCAATTATTTTTCTCGATGCATTAGATCCTATCGTCACCATTTTCTCCACTTGGGAAAAATGGTTATTAACTGAATTATTACTTTGTTCACACGCTGTTTCGGCTGCTTTAATTACATTAGTAAATTTATCCCACCTTTTATATTCTAATGCAATCATAAGTTCTCTAGCATACCAAAACTCATTTCCATTTTTATCTATAATTTTAATATTTTCAAATGTATTAAAACCAATTTCTAAATCATTCATAATTTTATCTCCTTTCAATATAAATTTAAGTTTATACATTCCAAAAGAAATATATTATAAATATTTCGAAAATCCTTTCAAAAAAAAAGATAATTACTATTATCTTAATTTTTCTAACATTTTTAATTCTTCTTCACTAAGACTATCATATAATCCTGTTTCATCTAAAACTTCGATTAGTTCATCTTTTGACATTCTAAAATCTTTTAAAGTCTTACAATTTGGAATATTATCAATTTTCTTTTTTGTTTCATATATATTCCATTTGGCAAGTTTTTTCTTAACTTCATTATATTTGTCGTAAAAATCTCTAAACTCTTTTAAGTTTTTTTCGTATTCTTTTTCTATTTCATTTAATTTTTGTTGATATTCAGCCTTTTTAGAAAAGCGTTTCATTCCATATTCTTTTTTTAAATCTTTTTTCCTTTGATCATACTCAAAATCAGAATTATCTTCTTTTATTTTTTCAGCCATTTGATCATATTGTTCTTTAATTTTATTATACTCTACTACTTCGTCATTTAGTTTATTTAGTAAAACTGCTTTTAAATTTTCTATCATTTTATCACCTATATCTTTAAATGTTTACGTACTGCTTTCCAACTTCCAAACATACCAACCAAAATACCTATTGCAAGTAAAACTAATGAAATTTTATAAACGAATGGTTCTGGTTTTATAAGTTTAATAAATGGCGAGAAGACTTGTCCATTAAATTTTTCATATAAACTAACATATCCATATATTGTTACAATAATAGGAATAATTGCACCCATAATTCCTAAAAATAAACCTTCAAAAATAAATGGAATCTTGATATTTAAATTTGATGCTCCAACCAAACGCATAATATCAATTTCTCTTTTACGAGAAGCAATAGTTATTTTAATCGTATTTGATATTAAGAAAGCAGTTACAACTATTAGCGCAACAACAATACCAAGTGATATTTTTTTAATAATATCAAATACAGATACCATTTGTTCAACCATTCCTTCACCATATTTCAAAGCATCTACACCATCAATTTTTTTAATCTTTTTAGCCGTATCAGCTATTTTTTCAATATCTTTTACTTTTACTAAATAGGTACTTTGAATTGGATTTTCTTCATTACTCCAACTACCCATAATATTTTTAAATGTTTCTGATGATTTCATCATATCCTTTGTTATATCTACTTTATCTTGATATTCTATACTTTCAATATTAGGAAGTTTTTCAATTTCTTTTCGAACATTATTACGTCCTTCCTCATCTATATCAACATTTAAGAAAGTAACAATTGTTATATCTTTTTCAACTAGTGATGAAAAATTATTTACATTGTATGTAAGTATAATTGAAATTGTGACAACAAGTAAGGTTATTGTTATACACGAGATAGAAGCAAGTGATAAAGAAAAGTTTCTAAATACACTATAAAATGCATCTCTAATATTTCTACTTAGTATTCTTAATGCTTTCATGTTTATACGTCCCTTCTTCATAGTCTTTTAAAATTCTTCCACTATCTAGTAAAATAACCCTCTTTTTCATTTTATCTACTATTTCTGTATCATGAGTAACCATAATAATAGTTGTTCCAAGTTTATTAATTTCTTCTAAGACTTTCATTATTTCCATACTTGTATCCTCATCCAAGTTACCAGTTGGTTCATCACAAATAAGTAGTTTTGGACCATTAACTATTGAACGTGCAATAGCAACTCTTTGTTGCTCACCACCTGATAATTCAGTTGGATAATTTTTAGCTTTATGCTTAAGACCAACTAATTCTAATGATTTTAAAACCTTAGAATATATTTCATCTTTTGGAGTTCCAAATATTTCAAGAGCAAAAGCTACATTTTCATATACTGTCTTTTTATACAATAATTTGAAATCTTGAAAAACAACGCCTAATTTACGACGCAATTTATAAACTTTATTATTTCTAAGTCTACCAACATTTAATCCCCCAATTAAAATAGTACCACTATTTGGTTTTTCTTCTCGATATAACATTTTAATTAGTGTGGATTTCCCACATCCAGTAGAACCAATTATAAAAACAAAATCCCCTTTTTTAATTTTTAAATTTAAGTCATAAATAGCTGTTACACCATTTTTATATGTTTTTTTTACATGACTCATTCTAATTAAATCCATAGTTACCTCCTTAAAATCCTCCTAATACTTGATAAGCATCCGTTACGACAAAAAATGCCTTATCATCTATTTCTTTTATTCCTTCTTTTAAAATATAATATTGTTTTGTTGGTATCGCACACATAATAGCGTGTTTTTTAGTTTTTGTAAATCCTGCCTCACAATTGATTAATGTAACTCCGTGAGTTAAATAGCTCATAATAAATGCTTTAACTTCACTTTCCTTATCAGTAATAATGTAAAACATTTTATTACTTGATATTCCAAGTAACATCTTATCGGTAAATATGTTTGTCAAGTATATAACTATTATAGCATACAAAACACTATTTAAACCAATAAAATATCCTGCTAAGGCAACTATTATAAAGCTTATAATTGAATTAACCTTACTAATTGATATTTTAAAATACTTATAAATTATTTGAGCAATAACAATAAGTCCTCCTGGATTAAAACCTATTTTAAGTATCACTCCCATTATTATTCCATTTAAAATTCCGGCAAAAAGACTTATAACAATCATATTAGAATAATCAATTGTAATAAAGTTTGTTATATTTGCTGTAAGTTCAACAAAGACAGGATAAATAATAGTAGCTAGTACTAATGATATAGTATTTTCTATATCGAGAAAAATAAAACTTAAAATAAGCATTAACATATATATAATTGTTACACTAATAGTTGAATCTATTTTTAATGTTTCATGAAGTAAAACAGCAACACCATTAGTTCCTCCTGATACAATATTAGTTGGAACTAACAGTAAATTAAATACTAAAGCTAAAGAATATAAACAAATTATAAAAATTAAAAAGCGAAAAAGAAAGTTCTTACTTTTAATTTTTTTTAATTTATCTTCAAACTTATGCCCCACCTGATACCTCATATGCATCTGTTACAACGAAGAATGCATTACTATCTATTTCATGAATTCCTTCTTTAGCTATAAAATATTCTTTTGTTGGTATAATACACATAATGACTTTTTGATTTTGACCTGTAAATCCACCTTTCGCATCCAAAATAGTTACTCCATGACTTAGGTGTTTTAAAACAAATTTTTTAACTTCTTCTTCATGATCTGTAATTATATAGAAAGCTTTAGAATTAGATATTCCTAAAATAACTTTGTCAGTCATAATACTAATTATATATAAAGAAATAATTGAATACATTATTTTAGTCCATCCAAAGACAAAAACACTGCTTAAAATAATTATTCCATCTGTGAAAAACATTGAATTTCCCATAGACATTTTAAAATATTTCGAAACAATTTGATTTAAGATATCTGTTCCACCAGTTGTAAATCCAGCTTTAAAGATAAGTCCTAATCCAAATCCTGAAATGACAGCTCCAAATAATACAATAAGTAATGGATCTGTATTTGAAAGGTCAACTATTTGACCAACTGATGATGTTAGCTTAACAAAAACCGGATATAATAATGAACCAATAACGGTTTTTTTAGTTTCTTCTTTTCCAAGTAAAATCAAACTTAAGAAAAGTAAAATAACAGAGCTTACTAATATTACTAATGATGGATCTATTTTAAATAGACTATTAAAAATAATACCAAGTCCACCTACTCCATATACAACTTTAGCTGGTAATAAGAAAAGATTATAGGCTATTGCAACAATTAAAACACCAAGTAAAAATTCTGCCCATCTTTTCAATCGTCCCTTTTTATATATTTCTTTAATTATATTTTCATCTAATCTGTGTTTTCTTTTAAATAACATACTAATTTCCCTTCTTCAAATTATCATTTATAAACATATCAATATCACCATCTAAAACTTTTAAAACATTACTTGTTTCTGTTGATGTTCGATTATCCTTTACAAGTGAATATGGATGCATAACATAGCTTCGCATTGCTGATCCAAAATTGATATCCATAACGTTTCCTTTTATTTCTTTTAAGTTCTGATCTCGTTTTTCGATTTCTAGTTGATATAGTTTATTTTTTAATACTTCCATTGCTCTTTCTTTGTTTTGAATTTGACTACGTTCATTTTGACAAGTGACAACTATTTTAGTAGGTAAATGGGTAATTCTAACCGCACTATCAGTTGTATTTACTCCTTGTCCTCCACATCCGCTTGAACGATAAACGTCTATTCTTAAATCATTTGGATTTATTTCTATATCAATGTCATCATTTTCAAATAGTGGGGTTACATCAACGGAAGCAAATGAAGTATGACGACGATTATTTGAATCAAATGGTGATAATCTAACTAAACGATGTACTCCTTTTTCATTTTTTAAGTAGCCATAAACGTTAATTCCTTTTACAATTATTGATGCACTTTTTATTCCAGCTTCGTCACCATCTTGAATATCAATAACTTCTGTTTTATATCCTTTTTTTTCACACCAACGCATATACATACGGTACAACATATTAGCCCAGTCACAAGCTTCTGTTCCACCAGCTCCTGAGTGCAATTCAAGTACTGCATTTAATTTATCATATGGTCCATTTAGCAAGATGTTTATTTCTAATTCTTCTAATTCTTTTTTTATTTCTACATTTTCTGTTTCTATAAGTGAAAACATTTCTTTATCATCTTCATTTTTTAATTCATTTAGCATTTCTAAATTTGAGTTTATTTTAGTCTTTAATTCTTTTGTTTTTGAAGTTATATTTTTTAATTCATTTAATTCAGAAATCTTTTTTTCACTTTTTCTTTTATCATTCCAAAAATTTGGTTGATTAATTTCTTCTTCTAGTTTTTTAATTTGTTTTTCTTTTGTATCTGGGTCAAAGAGACCTCCATAAGTCTTCTATTCTTTTTTGATAATCCATATATATATTTATTAATTCTGTAGTTTCCATATCATAGCCTCCTACTATACAAAATTATAACATTTTTTCATTTTTTTTTCTACCTTAAGTTATATGAATGTGTAAAGTTATGCAAGAAAAAAGCCAAATATAATCTATTTGACATTTTGGCTATTATAATAATTTATCGGTTTTATCTCATCATTATTTTTAACTGCATTTTCTAAACTACAGACATTATCACTGCATATATAATTATAATTTAAATTCATTTTTGTTCCTTGATTAAAATAAGTATTATCTAAACAATTTATATTACTATTTATTTCCTTTGCATATTCACACCAAGTTGTACCTTTAGTTGTTGTATAACTAAATCCATTTATATAGAAAGTTATGCTTTTATTTTTCTTTTTTAAATAACCTATAACTTCATCGCCAAGTTTTATTTTACCATTTAAACCTGTATACTTTAAACTTTTATGTTTGTATTCTGAATCAATACTACTAACTTTTTTTGTTTTAATATCAATGCATACAGTTCCATTTGACGGAGTCACTTCTTTTATTGAAAGAGTACTATTTATTTCTTTAATGGAATAACAGTTTTCCGATATTTCATCTGGAAAAGCTATATTTCCATTTTCTCTTTCCATTAAACCAGCTTCTATTTCTTCGTTAAAACTTTTAATTGAATTGACAATGGATTCATTTCTTATATTTTTTTCTAGTCTTAAAAGTGCTGGCAGTGTTATTAAAATAATAAAACTTACTATAACAATTACAGATAAAAAACTAGTTAAAGTAAAGCCTTTTTTCATTTTAAATTACTCTTAATTCTATCGATAGCTGTTTTGTAGTTATTACTAGAAACAATATAACTACCAACTACAACAAGGTCAGCATCTTTAACTAGTTTAACTGTTTTATTATTAATTCCACCATCTACTTCAATTAAATAATTATAATTATATTCTCTACTTAATTTTTTTAATTCTTTTATTTTATCAGTTATATCAATAAATTTTTGACCACCATAACCAGGGTTAACAGACATTACTAAAACTAAATCAACTATGTTTAAATATGGCCTTATTTTACTTATATCAGTATCTGGTTTTATAGAGATACCAACCTTAATATTATTTTTTTTTATATGTTCTATAACTAAAACTGGGTTTTTAGTTGCCTCAACATGAAACGTAATGTATTTAGGATTTAATTCCTTATAAGTATCAATATAAGAAATTAAATCATATGTCATTAAATGAATATCTAATGGGTGCTTTATATTTTGAAATTGTTTTTTTAATTTTTCAAAATCTTTCGTGATATTTGGTACAAATTTATTATCCATAACATCAACGTGAATATAATCAAAATCTAATTCATCTAATTTTTTTAATTTTTCATCAGTTTTTATATCTAATATTGAAACAGATAGCATTCTATCACCTCTCACGTTTATGAATAAAATTCAAATAATTTTGATAACGGCTTTCTAAAATGTCACCACTTCTAACTTTATTTTTAACTTCACATTCATCTTCTTTATCATGCATACAATCACGATATTTACATTTTTCTTTATAAAGTTCAAATTCAACAAAATTATCTCTTATATCAATATCTTTCATATCAATAAATTCAAGACTAGAAAAACCAGGAGTATCAGCTACGAAACCATTTTCTAACTCAATCAATTCAACATGTCTAGTTGTATGTTTCCCTCGACCTAAAGCATAAGAAATATCATCCGTTTTAATTTTTAAATTTGGATTTATATTATTTAAGAGTGTGGATTTACCAGCACCAGTTTGTCCGGTAAAAACACTTATTTTATTTTTAAATTGTTCTTTTATTTCTGAAATTTGAGTATTAATAAATACTTTATAACCAATTTTTTTATAATAATTTATATACACATCTATATCATTCTGTTCTTCTTTGTTAAGTAAATCTAATTTTGTAAAACATATTATTGGTTCAATATTATTAAACTCTATTATATCTATCAATTTATCTAATAAATTGGTCGAAAAATTAGGGTGTTTAACACTTGTTATAATAAATGCTTGATCGATATTAGCAACAGGAGGCCTTACTAGTTCATTTTTTCTTTTTTTGACCTCCAAAATATAATTGTTAATATCATCAAATACAACCTGATCTCCAACAAGAGGTGAAATCTTTAATTTTCTAAATTTACCTCTACTTTTACAGATGTATTTTTTATTATTACTTAAAACAGTATAATCATTACTAATTAATTTAATAATTTTTCCTTCCATAGGCTACTCTGAATCAGCTTCCTTTACTTCTACAACAATCGAATTGCTTTTTCCGTTACTAGAAGTTACAGTAATAGTTGCTGTTCCTTTACCTTTGGCTACTATAGTACCATTATTTACGGTTGCAACTCCTGTATTACTACTTTTCCATGTAAGTGTTTTATCTGTTGCGTTGCTTGGATTTATAGTTGCACCAATTGTTACAGTATCACCTACCACTAAACTTTGATCACCACGATTTAAAGTAATTGAATTTACTGCTACTTCAGGAATTTTTTTAGCAACTGTAACTTTTAGTGTAACACCACTTACAACTTTACTTCCTGCTGTTCTATTTTGATAAATAATTGATCCTTCTTTGGCATCATTTGTCTCTTTTTCAATTGTTTCTAAAGTAATATTATTTTTATCACAGAAAGCTTGAACTTTTTCTAATGTATATCCTTCATTAACAAAATCAGGATAAACAGTTACCATTTTTACAACTGTTAATACAATTGTATCTCCTTTTTTTATTTTTTCGCCTTCTTTAATACTTTGTTCAATAATTGTTCCTTCTTCTAAATTATCATCAGTTGAATGTTCTTCTTCTTTTATTTCAACTATTATTCCTTTTTTCTCCAATTTCTTTTTCAATTTCTTATAATCTGTTCCTGTATAATCTTTTACTTTAACACTCTCTTCTCCTTTAGAAACAATCAATTTTACTTTAGTACCTTTTTTAATTGATTTTCCCTTACCAGGAGATGTATTAATTACTTTTCCTTTTTTAACTTCATCGCTATATTCCTTTTTTTGTTTTGAATCAACTTTCAATCCTTCATCTTTTAAAGTTTCTTTAGCCTTTTCAACACTCATTTTTGAAACATCTGGAATAGTTATCTCTCTACCTCCAGTTATTTTTGGAATAATAAAGAAAACAATTAGGGTAATTAAAATTAATCCGCCTAAGATAGAACCTGCTATAATTAAAGCTTTATTTGTCTTTTTGTCTTCTTCCTCTTCATTTACTTTATCAGCATTTCTTTTAAGACGTGAATTAGTTATTCCTTTTTCTTCAAATTCAGATTCAGGATATTCATATACCCATTTTTCTTCATTTTTTCTTTCTTCACTCAAAACCGTTTTTAAATCATCATGCATATCCTTAGCTGTTTTATAACGATTTTTAGGATTTTTAGCTGTAGCTTTTAAAATTACATTTTCAACACTTTGAGGAATATCAGGATTTATTTCACAAACACTTGGTATTTTATCTTTCATTTGTTTAATAGCAATCTCAACAGCATTTTCACCTTTAAATGGAAGTTTACCTACTAATAATTCATACATTAAAATACCAGCTGAATAAATATCACTTTGAACAGTTGATCCTGTTCCATTTGCTTGTTCTGGAGGTAAGTAATGAACTGATCCCATTACTGAATTAGTTTGCGTTAATTCATTACTATTTAAAGCCATAGCAATACCAAAATCTGTTATTTTAACTTGTCCATCATCTAATATTAAAATGTTTTGAGGTTTAATATCACGATGAATTATATAACTCTCATGAGCACACATAAGCCCACTAGTTACTTGTAACATAATATCAATTGTTTCTGATAGAGTTAATGCTCCACGTTTTTTTATTAAACTTTTTAATGTTTTTCCTTCAACATATTCCATAACAATAAAGTAATTACCATCATCTTCTCCAACGTCATACATTTCAACTATGTTTGGATGTGAAAGACTACTAGCTGCAATAGCTTCTCTTTGAAATCTCCTTACAAATTTCTCATCACCAGCTAAATCACCACGTAAAATTTTAACGGCAACTTCACGATCAAGGATTAAATCACGAGCTAAATAGACATTAGCCATTCCTCCTTCACCAATACTTCTTATTATTTCATAACGATCGTTTATTTTTTGACCTCTTGTTATCATTGTGCACCACCTTTATCTAAATAAGCAATAGAAATATTATCATTTCCACCACGATTATTACATTTACATATTAATTTTTTCAATTTATCTTCAATTTCTAAATCACTACTTAAAACTTTCATTATTTGTTCATTTTCTAACATATTTGTAAGTCCATCACTACATAAAACAATTCCATCTATATCTGTTTCAACATCAAAGATATCCATTTCAACATTTGTTACAGCACCAAGTGCTTTCATAAGAACATTTTTTCTTGGATGATCTTTTGCTTCTTCTTCAGTTAATTCTCCTGATTTAACAAGTAGATTAACTAAAGTATGATCAACTGTTACTTTATGTAATTTATTGTTTTTAACAACAAATCCTGATGAATCACCTATATTTCCAAAAAGAAGAAAATCATTTGTTAGAACAGCTGTTACTAAAGTTGTACCCATTCCTTTACTCTCTGGATGAGATTCTGTATATTGGTAAATCAAAGCATTTATTTCACTAAAAGCTTCCTGTAACCAATTAAAGGCATCTTCTTTATTTCCAACTGTACTCATTTCTCTAAATCTTTTACCAATATGTGTAATAGCAATAGAAGAAGCTACTTCTCCAGCTAAATGTCCTCCCATTCCATCTGCAACAGCAAGAAGGATTTCTTTATTAGCATTTTCAGTTATTACAACACTATCTTCATTATGATCACGTACTTTTCCGGGATCTGTTAAATAACTATATTTCATTTTTTAACTCCTTTCATGGTTTGCTCTTAGTTGTCCACATGCAGCCATAACCTCACTACCAAATTCTCTTCTAATAGTTACATTTATGTTATTTTTTTTCAAAATATCATAAAATTTCAAAATCTGTTTCTTATCACTTTTTTTATATTCTATATGACTTGTTTCATTATATGGAATTAAATTAACATAAGCATTCATTTTATTAATTAATCTTGCAAGTTCAATCGCATTTTCTTCTTTATCATTAACACCTTTTAATAATATATATTCAAAAGTAACTCTTCTATTTGTTTTTTCTATATATTCTTTTAAAACTTCGATTAAATTCTTAAGAGGATATGCTTTATTAATTGGCATTAACCTACTTCGAAGTTCATCATTTGAAGCATGAAGTGAAATAGCTAGATTAACTTGTTTACCATTGTTTATAAAATCTTTAATCTTAGGAATTATTCCACAAGTCGATACTGTTATGTGACGAGCTCCTATATCAATACCTTTACCACTATTAATAATATCAATAAACTTAATAATATTATCATAGTTATCAAAAGGTTCTCCTATTCCCATTAAAACAACATGAGAAATTCTAGTATTTTGATCATCTTCAATTGCAAGGATTTGTAACACCATTTCATGAACTTCTAAATTACGAACCTTTTTTAGTCGGCCACTTTCACAAAAAGTACACCCCATATTACATCCTACTTGTGTTGATACACATAGGCTATTTCCGTAATCATGATTCATTAAAACAGCTTCCACTTTTTCACAATCATTTAATTCAAATAAATATTTAGTAACATCCTTACCAACTTTTTTATCAATAATTTTGAGTTTATCTAAATTAAAGTCTTCTTCTATTTTATTTAAAGTTTCTTTTTTTACATTTGTCATTTCTTGAAAACTAGAAACTCGTTTTTTATAAAGCCATTCAAAAACTTGAATTGCCTTAAATTTTTTATCGCCAATACTGATAAAATATGTTTCTAAATCTGATAATGTCATTCCATATATATTTTTCATATGTTCACCTTCTTTAATTATAGCAAAATTGTAAAAAAAATGATATATTTAAATATCATTTTTAAGAAAGTTTATTATTTATATTTTTCTTGACATAAAATAGTGTAAAGTTTAGTTCAAACTGTTATGTATTCTACTTAAGACATTTTCTAAATATTTATTAATATCCAAATTGATATTATTCTTTAAAGTCATCGTAATATTACATATTTTAACCGGTACACATTTTTTACTTTTAGTTATGAAAATAGCTGTTTTTTCTGATCCTGCTCTTACATCATAAATACTTAATTCATTAAAATCAGAATGCCAATAAGAAATTAAATTTGGATATAAATCGCCTAAACTATTATTTTCATTTGCTTTTTTACCTTGTTTAGAACAAGATGGACAACTTTCTTTCTTAGTTCTTATTCTATTACTCATAGTCATTTGATATTCCTTTCCACAATTTGAACAAATCCAATTAAATCTAAAATAGTTATTAGTTGCTTTAAACATGGAAGGAGTTAAATTTCCGTTTTTATTATAATTCCAATCTTTAGAATATATAGGATATTTATCTTCAAAACTATCTTCTACTTCATTTTTAATATAATTATTTAAAATATCAATAGTATCACGTTCGATATTAATATTAGGATATGTAATACTATTTGGATCCAATTTTCGAAGTAAATTATATATTATATCATTAAATTTTTCATATGTTTTTTTACTGGAAATAAAATTAGGAATTACAATATAGTTTATTAATTGATGATTTATTTTATCATCATATTCTTGAATAGAATAAACTTTATAATATTCAGCTAAATTTAAGAGTTTTTCTTTATCTTTTTTATCTTTTTGTTTATGATAATATTTAGTACTTACCTCTATAGCTATTTTTTTACTGGGAATAAAAATATCAATTTCTTTATTTGTTTTAGAATCAATAATGCGGTTTTCAGCATCAAAAAAACATTTCTTAATATAAAAATATATTGTTTGCTCTAAAAAAGAAGTTTTATATTGATTAAAACATATAGGACATCCCCTATTTAAGAAAATTTTATTGTTGATACGACATTGATAGTGATGATTTTTACGACACTTCCACCACACTTTTTCATTACTAGAGCCAAGATATTCTTCAGGATTTTTTTCATTTCTTCCATAATCCCATTCCTTTATTATTTCAGGATATCTTACTTTTAAATTATTCCATTCATTTACCGTTTTATTTTTTCCGTTTGAACATTTTGGACATTTATAGTTATCGATATATCTTATAAAATCCTTTATCGTTCTAGGTGTTTGTTCTCTATAATCGCATTCTATATTTTTACACTTTAAATAAAATTTTTCATGTGTGTGAGGGGAAAGACTTTTAGGATCTATTTTGTTTTTTTCTTCATCCCAATAATCTAGTATTTTACTATACTTAGTTGTGGGATTATAATATTTAGAAATTTTCGTTCCCTTGCAATAAGGACAATAAGTAATTTCTTTTTGTTTTTTTATAACGTTATATTCACCTTTTGATAAACGATTCATTTTATTCATCTTTCCAGTCCATTCCATATTACAACTTTGACATTTAAAAAAGTATTTTTTTGTTCCTGAATAATATATTTCATTTGGTTTTTCTTTATTTTTTTCTCTATTATACAGTTTTAATAGTTCTAATTTATTATTAGTTTTACAAAAATATTCAAAGCTCTGATTTTTTCCCATCATTTTCTCCTTTCATTTAAAAAAAATCAGTTTTAACTGATTTTTCCAACACTTTTTTCTAAAGCATTCTTAGCCGCTAATTGTTCAGCTTCCTTTTTACTATGAGCAATTCCTTCACCATATATTATGTCATCTATTTTAACATCTATTTTGAATGTTTTATTATGAGCTGGTCCTGTTTCTTCTATCAAAATATAATCAACTGCTCTTTTATCTGTTTGAACTAGTTCTTGTAATTCTGATTTATAATCTCTAATAAATTCTAATAAATTGTTTTCTACAAAATAAATAGCTGAATCATAAATAAATTGTTTAGCTTTTTCAAATCCTTGATCTAGGAAGATAGCACCAGTGAAAGATTCATAAATATCAGCAACTATTGCTTTACGAAATTTTCCGCCACTATTTTCTTCTCCATGACCTAGTTTTAAATATTCATTTAATCCAAGTTTTAACGAATATTCATTTAAAGCATCTTCACATACATAATGAGCTCTTAATTTTGTCATTTCACCTTCATCGTTATTTGTTTTTAAATAAAGGTATTCACTCATAACTAGTTCCAATACAGCATCACCCAAGTATTCTAATCTCTCATAACTTGCAACATTATTCTCATTAGCATAAGAGGTATGAGTAAAGGCTGTTTCATATAAATTTATATCATTGGGAATTATTTTTAAATCTTCTAATATTTTCATCTTATCACCCTTTAATATTGAATGCCCCAAACAACATGATATTTAGCAGCATCTCCACAACAGACACATTTATCATCTATTTTCTTTTCATGTTCTAAAATACATCTAGATTTACATCCTTTTATTTCTTTGATTTTTTCTTCACATTCTTTTGATCCACACCACATAGCATGAATGAAACCTGGTTGTTTATTTAAAATCTCTTTCATTTCTTCTAAGTTATGTGCTTCGAATGTTAATGCATCTCTTCTTTCTTTAGCTCTTTCATACATGTCTTTTTGAATAGTATCCATTAAATTTTTAACATAATCTACAATGTCTATATTAATATCTTCAACATATTTTTGACTAGTATCACGTCTAGCTAAAGTTATTTTATTATTTTCTAAATCTCTAGGTCCGATTTCAATTCTAACTGGAATTCCATTTACTTCAGCTTCTGCGAATTTAAATCCTGGTGTTTTGTCTGTTAAGTCAATATAAGAAATAATATCATTTTTATTTAATTTTTCATTTATTTTGTGCGCTAAAGCATTAACTCTTTCATCTTTACCAATTGGAATTATAACAACTTGTTTTGGTGCTATTTTAGGTGGTAGTACTAATCCTTTATCATCACTATGAACCATAATTAATCCACCAATCATTCTTGTTGTTGTTCCCCATGATGTTTGATAAGCACATTCTAATTTATTTTCTTTGTTCAAAAACTTTATATCATATGCTTCACTAAATTTTTGACCAAAATAATGACTTGTTCCAGCTTGTAATGCCACTCCGTTATACATTAATGCTTCATTAGTTAAAGTATATTCAGCTCCAGAAAATTTTTCTTTTTCTGTTTTTAAACCTGTAATAGATGGAATAGCTAAAATTTCATGATGAAACCATTTATAAACATCCATCATTTGTTTTGTTTCACGTTCTGCCTCTTCTTTTGTACTATGAATAGTATGACCTTCTTGCCATAAAAACTCTCTACTTCTTAAGAAAGGTCTTGTTTCTTTTTCCCATCTTAAAACGTTACACCATTGATTATATAATTTAGGTAAGTCTCTATATGATGAAATATGATCTTTGTAGTAATCACAAAACATTGTTTCACTTGTTGGTCTAATACATAGTTTCTCTTCCAATTCTTTTTGACCACCTTGAGTTACCCAAGCTACTTCTGGTGCGAATCCCTCTACTAAGTCACTTTCTTTTTTTAATAAGTTTTCTGGAATTAATAATGGCATTTGAACATTAACATGACCTAACTCTTTAAATTTTTTATCTAGGATTGATTGCATTTTTTCCCATATTGCATATCCGTTTGGTTCAATAGCAATACAACCCTTTACGTTTGTATAGCTAGCTAAATGAGCAGCCATTACAACATCAGTATACCATTTAGCAAAGTCTACATCACGACTTGTTATTGATTTATTTTTCATAAAATATCACCTTTATTAATTATAACATGTATATTAAAAAATACAAAACTTTATGACTCATAAAATTATCTTTTTAACAATTAAATTACTATTTTACAAATTTGCTTTTTTCTAGTATAATTATTTTATTATGAAAAAGATATTAATAAAAGGTATAAATTTGTACCAACATATTCCTGGTAACTTCCATAATAAATGTAGGTGTATTCCGACATGTTCAAATTATGCAATTGAAGCTATTGAAAAACATGGAAGTTTAAAAGGATCTTTTTTAGCAATCAAAAGGATTATAAAATGTAATCCGTGGGGAATTAAGGGCTATGATCCAGTTCCAGAAAGGAAGATAAAATGAAAAGAATAATTGGGTTATTTTCTATTGGTTTAGTATTTTTAACTAGTGGATGTTTTAAAAAGGATGATCTTGAGGATATTACAATATATACAAGTGTTTATCCAATTGAATATATTGTTGATACCTTATATGGTAAAAATTCTAATGTAAAAAGTATTTATCCAGATGGTGTTGATGTTTCAAAATATTCTCTTACTGATAAACAAATTAAAGATTATAGTAAAGGAAATATGTTTATTTTTAATGGACTTAGTGATGAAAAAGATTATGTAACTTCTATGTTTAATTATAATAAAGATCTAATGATAATTGATACTACTGCTACAATGGAATACAATAATCATGTTGAAGAATTATGGCTAGATCCTTCCAACTTTCTTATGATGAGTTTAAATGTTAAAAATGGATTATTAGAGTATATAACTAACCAATATTTAAAAACAGAAATTGATAATAATTATAGTAAATTAAAACTTGAAATATCTAATATTGATGCGAAAATAAAATTAATGAATGAAAATTCTTCTAAAAAAACAATTGTTGTTGATAATAGTTCATTTAAATTTTTAGAGAAATACGGATTTGAAGTTATTTCATTAGAAGATAATGAAGAATTAACTGATAAAACTATCTCTGATGTTATAAGAATGGTTAGAAAAAAACAAATAACATATATTTTCTCTACTGATGCAAATAATTTAAATAAAAATGTTCAAAAAATAGTTAAAAAAACAGGCGTAGAAATATTAGAATTAAATGATTTATCTAATCTAACTGAAAATCAAAGGAATTCTAAAGAAGATTATATAAGTTTACTAAATGAAAATATTGATTTGTTAAAAAAAGAATTATATAGCTAAAAAAGATACTTTAATTAGTATCTTTTTTCTATGTCTTCATGATTTGTTTTTACATACTTTATTGTTATATCCAAATTTTTCCTTAAGTCAAACACTACATTTGTTCCTTTTATTAAAACCTTAATTTTAGGGCGCGATTTATCACCTGTATTATCTATAACTACCCCATCCAAGCCATTTGATAATTTAACCTCTATTCCTCTTGGATAAATTGGTATACAACTTTTAAAAGCATTTACAACATCAACATTAAATAAAGTTTCTGAATTAGCATATAAATACTCTAATGCATCTGATGGATTCATTCCATTTTTAGATGATATCAAATTATCATAAGTATCAGCTACGTGTAATATCTTATAAAATATATGATCTGGTACTTTTATATTTTCAGGAAAACCTGTTCCATCTTCATTTCGATGATGAAATAAAATAGCCGTTTTAGTAGTTGCTGTAATTTCCGGTACTTTAGATAATAAACTATATGCATAAATTGGATGTAGTTTTTCTTGATACATTAATTCTTTATCACTTAATTTAAGTTTATCAAGTAACTCTTTATTAATACACAATTTTCCAATATCGTGAAGTAACGCTGATGTGGCTAAATTAACTAGTTCTCTTTGATTTAAATTTAATTTTATACCAATAGCAATAGAAAATTCGGCTACCATAATAGAGTGTTTAAATAAATAATCATTACTATTTCTAATATCTATAGTATCAAATATATTGTGGTAATTATCACAAACTGTTTCAACTATGTTTTTAGCATTTTCTATTGTAGATGTTATATCTAATCTTTTTAAATCATCCGACATTTTCTTTTTTAATTCATCTGAAATAACATCTTCATTTTGAAATTCCTCACCTATTTCATTTTCAATATAAAGAAAATTAAATCCCAATTCTTTTAATTTTTCAATAGAAAAATCAGTTAATTCTTTATCCTTTAACATTAATTTTCTATTATTATCATCACAAACAGTTTGTCCCAAAAGCATCCCAGACTCAACCTTTTCTATATTAATTGCTCTTATCATAATATCACTCTCTCATTCTAATTTTATTATACATCATATTATTTTTTTTATATACTGAATGTTCATAATTTTACTAATTGTTTACAAAAAAATATCTTTCAAATGAAAGATACCTATTTCAATTCGAATAAACGAAATTAATAACATTATGGCGGAGACAGAGGGATTTGAACCCTCGCGCCAGTTGCCCGACCTACACCCTTAGCAGGGGCGCCTCTTCAGCCTCTTGAGTATGTCTCCACGCTACGAATATAATTTTACATTATATCCATAAGTTAGTCAAGTAGTTGTTTGATTTTTTATTCTAATTCTTCATTATAATTTTCTGTTTGGTAATTACCTGTACATCTTATATATGGTTTTAAATCATTATTATCATATATAACATAACCATTACAACTTTCTTTTGTTTTAGGATCAACAAATTCATTAATTAGATTTTCGTCCTTTATATCATTATATGTAATAATTGTTTTATATTCACTACTTATTTTTTTGTTTTTAATATATTTTTCAGCACTATCTTTTAAAACTGTTTCTAATTTTTGATAATCATCATACGTAATATTTTCTTTACTGCTTTCTTCCTCTTCTTGAACTGCTTCTTCAACTTCCGTCTTTGTTTTCTCTTCTGTTTCTTCCTCATCTATATCATTAATATCTGAAAAATTTTTATTATACAAAATACTTGATATTAAAAGAAAAACACCAAAAATAGCTAAAAATCCTATTAGAGTTGATAATCCCCATCCTTTGTTATTCATTAAAATATGCTCCTTTCCAAATCTTCTTTAAAACAATACAATTTTGCTGGTCTTCCATTTGTTTTATTATTTTTATCCATTGTATCTTCTAATATATCTAAATGAATTAATTTTTTTCTAAAATTTCGACGATCTAATTTTCGACCTAGTAAGTGTTCATATGTTATTTGAAGTTCTGGTAGTGTGAAATCTTTTGGATAAAGTATTTTCATCATATTATAATCATTTGGAAGTAAAGTACGAAGATTAGATATCGCAGCACTTAAAATACTTCCATGATCATAAATCATTTTAGGTACTTCATCTATATCAAACCAAGAACTTTCAATTCTACTATTTTTATTATATGAATAGTTATCATAATCTATTAAACATATTAACGAATTAGCAAGAATTCTCATTCCAGGTAAACGATCAATTTTACTAAAAATATCTGACTGTTTCATATATAAATTTTTAATTCCTATAAATTCATATATTGTTGCAACTGCACATTCCTCAATTGTTTCACTCGTCATAAGAAGATTACTTGGTAACATCCAATATCCTTTAAAAGGTTCTTCCATTTTTTTAAAAAGTAATACCTTAACTTTACCATCTATTACTGAAAATATATTTGTTACAACTTCTATTTGATTTATATAATGCTTATCTAATTCCATATATACACCACCTAATTAGATATATTATAGTATTTTATACACAATTTGTCAAAAAAAACAGAACTAAATGTTCTGCTTTTATATTAATCCATTAATTCTTGTTCTAAAACTTCTAATGGTTCTTCATTTGCCATATTAACTTCTAAATCATATTCACAGTCTTGATATTTTCTTGCACCTGTTCCTGCTGGAATAAGTTTTCCGATAATAACATTTTCTTTTAGACCATTTAAATGATCTACTTTACCGTGAATTGCAGCATCAGTAAGAATTCTTGTTGTTTCTTGGAATGATGCAGCTGATAAGAATGAATCTGTTTCAAGGGAAGCTTTAGTAATTCCTAGAAGAACTGGACGACCAGTAGATGGTCTTTTTCCTTCAAGGATTAATTTTTTATTAATATCAGTAAATTCATTAATATTTACCATTGTTCCAGGTAAGAAATATGAATCTCCAGAGTTAATAATCTTAATACGTGAAATCATACGTTTAGCAATAATTTCAACGTGTTTATCAGAAATATCAACACCTTGTGAACGATAAACTTTTTGAATTTCAAATAAAATATACTGTTGTACCGAAATTGGATCTGTAACACTTAATAATTCTTTTGGACTAATAGCACCATGAGTAAGTCTATCACCAGCTAAAACTTCATCACCTTTACTAACAGCGAGTTTAGCACCATAATTTGAAGTATGTGATTTTGTTTCAACATCATTTTTAACGGAAATAACAAATTTACCGTTTTGTTCTTCAATTTCACTTACTACACCATTAATTTCTGAAATAGTAGCTTTACCTTTTGGATTACGGGCTTCAAATAATTCTTGAACACGAGGTAAACCTTGAGTAATATCATCACCAGCTACACCACCAGAGTTGATAGTACGCATTGTAAGTTGGGTACCTGGTTCACCAATTGATTGAGCAGCCATAATACCAATAGCTTCACCTATTTCAACAATATGTCCAGTAGCTAAGTTACGTCCATAACAATGTTTACATACACCATGCTCACATTTACATGTAAGAACTGTTCTTATACCTACTTTAGTAATTCCTGCATTAATAATTTTATCAGCTAATTGTTCTGTAATATAAGTATTTCTATCAACTAAAACTTCTTTAGTTTCTGGATCAATTACTTTCTTATTAGTATAACGTCCAACGATACGATCTCTTAGACTTTCAACTACAGTTCCATCTGCATTAACAAAGGCTTCAACAACAACACCTTGTTCTGTTTGACAATCTTCTTCTTTAACAATAACATCTTGAGCAACATCAACAAGACGACGAGTTAAGTATCCTGCATCGGCTGTTTTTAAGGCTGTATCAACAAAACCTTTTCTGATACCATGTGTTGCTAAGAAGAACTCTGACACACTTGCTCCTTCATTGAATGAAGATGTAATTGGAATTTCAACAGCTTCACCATTTGGTTTAGCCATAAGTCCACGCATACCAGCCATTTGGTTGTAGTTACTCATGTTACCACGAGCTCCTGAATCAATCATCATTGAGATTGGATTTGCTTTATTTGTTTTAATGATATTTTCTAATTCTTCTGCAATTTCATCTTTAGCATTATTCCATGTTTTAACAACTTTTTCATATCTTTCTCTATCAGTAATAAGACCTCTTTTGAATTGTTTATTAACTTGGGCTACTTTTTCAGTTGCATCTGCTAATATTTTTTCCTTATTTTTAGAGGCTATAATATCACCTATACCAATTGATATACCTGATAGTGTTGATTCTTTAAATCCTAAATCTTTCATCTTATCAAGCATAATAGATGTTTCAGTTGTATGATATCTTTTATATATTTGAGCAATTAATTGTGTTAAAACTTTTTTACCAAAAGGTTTTACAAGTTCTAATTCTTTAATAGCTTCTTTTATATTAGTACCTTTTGCTAAGAAATATTTATTTGGTGTTATACCTTCAATATTTTCTTTTGTACCTTCATTAATATATTGGAATGTATCAGGGAAAATTTCATTAAATTTTAATTTTCCTACAGTTGTAACTAAGTATTTATCACTTTGTTCTTCTGTAAATAATTTATATTTAAATCCTGAAACAGGAATAGCAATTCTTGTATGTTGTGTTATTTCTCTTCTTTCATATGCCATTAATGCTTCATTAGGGTTTTTGAATACTCTTCCTTCTCCTGGTTCATCAGCTCTTTCAATTGTTATATAATAGTTTCCTAAGATCATATCTTGTCCTGGAGTAACAATTGGATTACCATCTGATGGTTTCAAGATGTTATTTGCACCTAACATTAGAATTCGTGCTTCTGCTTGAGCTTCTGGTGTTATTGGTACATGGACAGCCATTTGGTCCCCATCGAAATCGGCATTGAAAGCAGCACAAACAAGTGGATGTAGTCTAATAGCACGACCACCTATTAATTTTGGTTCAAATGCTTGAATACCAAGTCTGTGAAGTGTTGGAGCACGGTTAAGCATAACAGGGTGTTCTTTAATTTTTTCTTCAACAATATCCCAAACACGTTCATCTTGATTTTCAATCATTCTTTTAGCAGCTTTAATATTTGAGGCTATTTCTTTAGTTACTAAACCATTTATTACATGTGGTTTAAATAATTCAAGAGCCATCTCTT
Organism: uncultured Mycoplasmatota bacterium; assembly: GCA_900550255.1. Classification (GTDB taxonomy): domain Bacteria; phylum Bacillota_I; class Bacilli_A; order RF39; family UBA660; genus UMGS1271. The sequence goes on from URQZ01000001.1 coordinate 50,604, forward strand.
TTGGTATACCACATTCATACATTTTTAAAGTTGGTCCTACAACGATAACAGAACGACCAGAGTAATCAACACGTTTACCAAGTAAGTTTTGACGGAAACGTCCTTGTTTACCTTTAAGCATACTAGATAGTGATTTTAAAGGTCTATTTCCGGCTCCTGTGATATTACGACCACGACGACCATTATCAAACAAAGCATCTACAGCTTCTTGAAGCATACGTTTTTCATTTTGAATGATAATTGAAGGTGCTCCTAAATCAATTAGTTTTTTCAAACGATTGTTACGATTTATAACACGTCTATATAAGTCATTTAAGTCTGATGTAGCAAATCTTCCACCATCTAATTGAATCATTGGTCTAAGTTCTGGTGGTATAACAGGAATAGCATCCATAATCATCCATTCTGGACGGTTTCCTGATTCTAAAAAGGCATCTAGAACATCTAATCGTTTAATTAAACGAATACGTTTTTGACTTGTAGCATCTTTTATTTCTTCAATTTCTTTTTTTACTTCTTCTACTTCTTTAGGAATATCTACTTCCATAAGTAATTCTTTAATAGCAGCAGCACCCATTCCTACTTTGAATGTATTTCCATATTTTTCGTAATAAGCACGATATTCTTTATCACTAATTGTTTGTTTTTTCTCAAGTGGCGCAGCCCCTGGATCTAAAACAACATAAGAAACAAAGTATAATACTTCTTCTAGTTCTCTTGGTGACATATCAAGAACAAGTCCCATACGAGATGGAATTCCCTTGAAAAACCAAATATGGGATACAGGAGTAGCAAGTTCTATATGTCCCATACGTTCACGACGAACTTTAGAGCTTGTTACTTCTACTCCACATTTATCACAAATAATGTTTTTGTATCTTAATTTTTTATATTTACCACAACTACATTCATAGTCTTTAGATGGCCCAAATATTTTTTCGCAATATAATCCATCACGTTCTGGTTTTAATGTACGATAGTTAATAGTTTCAGCTTTTTTAACTTCACCATGTGATTGTTTTCTTATTTTTTCGGGTGAGGCTATCGAAATTCTTAATCCTTGAATATTATTTACGTTCATTAATCCTCATCCCCTTCCATATTTTCTTCTAAATTTTTGATATCTTCCTCAGTTGGTTCAACATCACTTACTTCTTCCATGTCTTCCTCTGTTACCTCAATAATTTCTTCTTCATCTATTTCTTCTGGTTCTTCTTTTTCAAAATCATCATTTACTAAATAATTGTCATCATCTTCGGCTTCTACTTCACCAATATCAACAAATTCTCCTTCTTCATTAAGAACTGTCATATCAAGTCCTAAAGCTTGGAATTCTTTAACAAGTACTCTAAATGATTCTGGAATACCAGATTTTGGAATTGGCGTTCCTTTTACTAAGGCCTCATATACTTTAACACGACCTACAACATCATCTGATTTAATTGTCATCATTTCTTGAAGAACATGAGCAGCACCATAAGCATAAAGTGCCCAAACTTCCATTTCTCCAAATCTTTGACCACCAAATTGTGCTTTACCACCAAGTGGTTGTTGTGTAACAAGTGAATAAGGACCTGTAGATCTTGCATGTAGTTTATCATCTACCATGTGGTGAAGTTTAATCATATACATAACTCCAACACTTATACGATTATCAAAAGCTTCTCCTGTACGTCCATCATATAGAACAGCTTTACCATCTTCATCAAGACCAGCTTCTTTTAAGGCATCAATTATTTCATCACGAGTTGCCCCATCAAATACTGGTGTTGCAACATGAATTCCTAATGATTTAGCAGCCATTCCTAAATGCATTTCTAGTATTTGTCCGATATTCATACGAGATGGAACTCCAAGTGGATTAAGTAAGATATCAACAGGACGTCCGTCTGCTAAATATGGCATATCTTCTTCTGGTAAAACTAATGAGATAACACCTTTATTACCATGACGACCAGCCATTTTATCTCCAACTCTTATTTTACGCTTTTGTGCAATATAAACACGAACTATTTTTGAAACACCTGCTGGAAGTTCATCAGTATCTTCCTTAGTGAAGATTTTTACATCATGTACAATTCCTTCTCCACCATGAGGTACACGAAGTGAAGTATCTCTTACTTCTCTTGTTTTTTCACCAAAGATAGCATGTAATAGTTTTTCTTCGCTTGTAAGTTCAGCCATTCCTTTTGGTGTTACTTTACCAACTAAAATGTCATCGTCTTTAACTTCTGTTCCAATACGAATAATACCATTTTCATCTAAGTTTTTACGAGCTTCTTCACTTACATTTGGTATATCACGTGTAAACTCTTCTGGTCCAAGTTTTGTATCACGACATTCAATTTGATAATCTTCAATGTGTATTGATGTATAAACATCATCTTTAACTAATCTTTCATTTAAAATGATAGCATCTTCATAGTTATATCCATCAAAGTTCATAAAGGCTACAGTTACGTTTTTACCTAAAGCCATTTCACCTTTTTCGGTACTTGGTCCATCAGCTATAACCATTCCTTTTTTAACTTTATCATTTAATCTTACGATTGGTACTTGATGGTAACATGTTCCTGCATTACTTCTTTCATAACCATTTAAGTAATATGTATCCATACCACCTACTGTTTTTACTAAAATTTTCTTAGCATCTACATAATCAACAACACCATCTGCTTTAGCAATAACAACTGCTCCTGAATCTCTAGCAGCAATTGCTTCAACACCTGTTCCAACAAGTGGTGCTTCTGCTGTTAATAATGGAATTGCTTGACGTTGCATGTTTGCACCCATAAGTGCTCTTTTTCCATCATCGTGTTCCAAGAATGGAATTCCTTGTGTTGCAACTGATACAACTTGTTGTGGTGAAACATCAATATAATCAACTTTTTCAGTTTCAACAATGATATTATCACTACGATATCTTACTGGTACACGATCTGGTACTATTTTATTATTATCATCTACTTTAACGGCTGCTTGTGAGATATAATATTCTAATTCTTCATCAGCTGTCATATATCTTATTTCATCAGTTAATATACGATTTTCAACTTTACGATATGGAGTCATAATGAATCCATATTCATTTACACGAGCATAACTTGCAAGTGAAGTAATAAGTCCAATGTTAGGTCCTTCTGGAGATTCAATAGGACATAATCTTCCGTAGTGTGATGGGTTAACATCACGAACTTCCATTCCTGCGCGGTCTCTTGATAAACCACCAGGTCCTAAAGATGAAAGTCTTCTTTTGTTTGTAAGTTCTGCTACTGGGTTAGTTTGATCCATGAATTGAGAAAGTTGACTGCTTCCAAAGAATTCTTTAATTGCAGCTGTAAGTGGTCTAATATTAATTAAAGATTTCGGAGTTACTTCTGTAATTTCTTGAGTACTCATACGATCTCTAATAACTCTTTCAATTCTTGAAATACCTATTTTAAATTGGTTTTGTAATAATTCACCAACTTGACGAACACGTCTATTTGATAAGTGATCTATTTCATCGAAATTTCCTATTCCTTCTAATAAGTTTAAGTAATATGATACTGATGCATAAATATCAGAAATAGTTAATCTTCTAATATCTGTTGTTGGATCATTACCAATTATTTTAATCACTTTTTCAGGATTTACATTTGAATACACTTTAATTATTTGAACTTTATTATAAGTATCTAGTTCATTATTAATTAAAACTTCTTGCATTCCATAACCTTTTTCTAAAACAGGTTTTAAAGTTTCCATTACTTCTTTAGTAATGATAGTACCTTCTTCGGCAATAACTTTATTACCATCTTTGATTGTTTCAGCAAGTTTACATCCATATAAACGATCAATTATATTTAATTTACGATTAAATTTATATCTTCCAACTTTAGCTAAGTCGTAACGGAAAGCATCAAAGAATCTAGTAACTAATTGGTTTTTAGCACTATCTAGTGTTGATGGTTCTCCTGGTCTTAATTTAGAATGAATATCAATTAATGATTCATCCGTGTTTTTGTTAGCATCTTTAGCGATAGTACGATCTAAATAGTCGTTTTCACCAAATAAACTAATAATATCTTCATCACTTGAAAGTCCAATTGCTCTAAGTAATGTTGTAATAGGTACTTTTCTTGTTCTATCAATTCGAACATATATAACATCTCTAGCATCTAATTCATATTCTAACCAAGTACCACGGTTAGGAATTATTTGTGATGTAATAACTAAACGTCCGTTTTTATCTATTTCGCGTCCAAAATAAACAGAAGGTGAACGTACAAGTTGAGATACGATAACACGTTCAGCACCATTTATGATGAAAGTTCCTCCTTCAGTCATAATTGGCATATCTCCTAAATAGATACTTTGTTCTTTTACTTCACCTGTTTCTTGGTTGAAAAGACGAGCATCTACTTTTAAAGGTGCAGCATAAGTTGCATATCTTTCTTTACACCCTTTTATTGAATATCTTGGTTCATCAAAAGAATAATCTCCAAATTCCAGCATTAAATTCCCAGTAAAACTTTCAACTGGAAAAATATCTTCAAATACTTCTTTTATTCCTTCATCAATAAACCAATTATATGATTTTTTTTGAATTTCTAGTAAATTTTCTAGTTCAATTGCATTTTTAGTTTTTGCATAACTTCTTCTTTCTCGGTAGTCACCAAATTTCTTTGTTATATAAGCCACTAATTTCACCCCTATATGCTATATTTTTAAACCAAATACTTACAAAAATAAGTACATATGTCAATTTATAATTTTAACAAAGTTTTTATTAATTGTCAATTATTTACAGCTTTAATAATATAAAATCCTTTATATTTATTTACTATTTCAACTGTATATTGTTTTTCTAAATCTAAAGCTATACTTTTAGCCCCTTGATTTTTATTAATAACAATCCAAAGTTCGCCCTTTTGATTTAGGTGTTCTTTTGCATCAAATAATATTTTATAGAGTATTTTTTTGCCTACTCTTATTGGTGGATTAGAGATAATAAAATCAAACTTTTCTTCTACATTACTATATATATCACTTTCATATATTTTAACATTCACATGATTCAAATCAACATTCTTTCTTGCCAATTTCAAGCTCCTTCTGTTGATGTCAATCATATGAACCTTGGCGGAAGTATTTCTCGATATGTAGATACCAATTGGTCCATATCCACATCCAAAATCAAGAACTTTTCCTTTTATTCTATCAAGTGGTATTGTCTCAAGTAATGTTCTAGTTCCAAAGTCTAATCCTTTTTTTGAAAATACTCCATTATCTGTTATAAATTCAAAATCTTGGTTATTAATTTTGACTTTTTTTATTTGTTCTTCACTTTTTAAAGTATTATCATTTTCAAAATATTGTGCCATAATACCTTCCTTTTATAAAAACGCTTAAAGCCCATACTATTTTATAGTACAGGCTCAAACATTTTAAGCTTAATTATTTTAATTCGATTGAAGCTCCAGCTTCTTCAAATTTAGCTTTCATTTCATTAGCTTCATCAGCAGATACATTTTCTTTTACAACTCCACCGTTATCAGCGATTTCTTTAGCTTCTTTTAAACCTAATCCAGTAATTTCTCTTACTAATTTGATAACAGCAATTTTGTTAGCTCCTGCAGCAGTTAAAGTAACATTAACTGTGCTTGGTCCTTCTTCTTGAACAGCTCCTGCAGCTGGTGCAGCTACTGCTACAGCACTTGGATCTACTCCAAATTCTTCTTCCATTGCATCTACTAATTCTTTAACCTCAAGAATAGTCATTTCTTTTAATCCACTAATAAATTCATCTTTTGTAAATTTAGCCATTTTATATTCCTCCTATTTCTTAATTATTTTTCTTCTAAATCTTGACTATATAAGTCTAAGCAAATTGATAAGTCGCGAACAACTCCCATAAGTCCACCAGCAAGCATTGTAAGTAATCCTTCTCTTGATGGTATTGAAGCAAGTTTGTTTAACATATCAATATCAGCAATTTCACCATCAACAACTCCAACTTTAAGTTCTAACTTGTCATGTTCTTTTGCAAATTCGCTTAAAGCTTTAATTGGAGCTATTGCATCTTTACCAAAAGCAATAGCTTTAGGTCCATTTAAATGTTCATTTAAATCAATGTTTAAAGTTTCTAAAGCACGTTTTGATAAAGTGTTTTTATAAATCTTAAATTCTGAATCACTTTCTCTTAGTTTTCTTCTAAGTTCGTTTGTTTCTGTAACAGTTAAACCACGATATTCAAAGAAAACATATGATGCTGATTCTTTCATTTTTGATGCAATTTCTTCAACAACTTTTTTCTTTTCATCAATTATTCTTTGATTTGCCATTTTAGCACCTCCATTCGACTTTAAACCGTATAAAAAGCTCTTACACCGTAAGAGCTCAAAAAACTTAAGTAATTCAAGTTCCTCGGTAGGAAATTAAGTATTTCTACACCTACTGTCTACGGCACATGTTTTCAAAACATATAAATTATATCACAACTTTAATTAGTTGTCAAAACTATTTGTATCAATTTTGATACCAGGACCCATAGTTGAAGATACAGATATATTTAAAATATATTTTCCTTTAACTACAGCTGGTTTTGTTTTATTAATTAATGCAATAAAAGCATCTAAATTTTCTAATAATTTTTTATCATCGAATGATGTTTTACCAATAATAACGTGAACGTTACCATAACTATCTGTACGATATTCAATACGTCCTTTTTTAACGTCTTCTACAGCTGTTTTTGTATCCATAGTAACAGTTCCTGTTTTAGGGTTTGGCATTAATCCTTTTGGCCCTAAAATACGTCCTATTTTACCTAAACCAGGCATCATTTCTGGAGTAGCTATCATTGTATCAAATTCAAACCAGTTTTCTTTTTCGATTTTTTCTAACATATCAGTATCACCAACATAGTCAGCTCCTGCAGCTTTTGCAGCTTCTGCTTGAGCTCCTTTAGCAATAACTAATACTCTTTTTGTTTTTCCTGTTCCATTTGGTAGAACGATTGCTCCTCTTAATTGTTGATCTGCTTTTTTGGTATCAAGATTTAATCTTAAAGCAAGTTCAACTGAAGAATCAAAATTAGTTTTTGATGTTTCTTTTACTAATTTAATAGCTTCTTCTTTTGTGTATTGTTTAGTTCTATCTACTAATTTAGCAGCTTCTAAATATTTCTTTCCTTTTTTCATTATTTTACCTCCTTATGTGGTACACGCGGATTTTCCTCCCACATAGGTTATATTACCTATATGTATATTTTTTTAAAATTATTCTTCGCCTTCGACTTTAACACCCATATTACGAGCTGTTCCTGCTACTATTTTCATAGCTTCTTCAACTGTATAAGCATTTAAATCTGGCAATTTGATTTCAGCAATTTCTTTTAATTGAGCTTGTGTTAAAGTTGCAACTGTTTCGTTTGCTCCTTTACTAGCTCCTTTTTTGATTCCTGTAACTTTCTTTATTAAGAATGGAGTTGGTGGAGTTTTGATTACGAAATCGAAACTTCTATCTTCATAAACAGTTATTTCAACTGGTAAGATATCTCCCATTTTATCTCTTGTTGCATCGTTATATTTTGTACAGAATTCTTGTAAATTAATCCCTGCAGGTCCTAAAACTGTTCCAACTGGTGGTGCTGGTGTTGCTTTTCCAGCAGGTACTTGTAATTTTATTATTTTTGAAACTTGTTGTTTTGCCACGAAAAACACCTCCTATATTTTTTTCGCGAGTGGTTCTAATGCATCCGCTGCTCCCACTTTTTCTATATTAATAAATATAGCTATATAATAATACCATATTTTACATAATTTGTAAACATTTTATCGTTTTTTTATCTTTACAACTTCATTTTCAGGATTTGCAACAACACACTCAGCATCCTTTGTTGTTTCAACCATTAATGAATAATTGGTTTCTAGTTGTCCTGATTTTATTAAATTACTTAATAATTTTAATAACATTTTTTTCATTTTTCTATTCAATTCCATTTTTTCTTCTGTCAAAACATTTTGAACATTTATTTCTTGTATTTCAAATGCTTCATCTAATTCTTTTGAATAGTCATTTAAAAGCTCATCTGCTACGAAATCGATCAAAAAATCTTTTTTTATCTTCATAAAATACTTCAATACACTATATTTTTCAATAACATTTGTTTTTAATAAATTACCTTTTTCCCCACCTATTGAATCATCATAAATTTTATCCAATTGTGATATATATATTTCTATTATTTTTTGTTTTTCTAAAGAATCTAAATTGCTTTCTAAAGTATCTTCTATTAATCTAAAATAAATTTTTGCCGAAAAATTAGCGTTTTGTTTTTTAAATAATTTTTTTTCTGTTTTATCTAACACTTTTGTTACATTCATACTACTTCCCCCTTAGATTATAACTATGCTTTTTCTATTTCTGTTAAATTTAATTCAACAATTGTTTCTTGTCCAAATAAATCAAGTGCAACTTCAAGTTGTTGATTTTCCATATTAATTGATTTGATTTTACCATACATATTAGCAAATGGTCCATTAATAACTTTAACCATATCATCCACATTTAGTGAATTTCCAATTTCTAGTCTACTCATTCCCATGCTTCCTAGAATTTTATCAACTTCAGCTGGTGTTAGTGGAAATGGTTTAGCCCCTTTTCCTGATGATCCGATAAATCCTGTAACACCTGGAGTATTTCTCACAATAAACCATGCTTCATCTGTCATTACCATTTCAACTAATATATATCCTGGAAACATTTTTTTTACTTTTTCTTTTCCTTTTTCATCTACTTCTGTTTGTTCTGGTACTATTACTCTATAGATGTAATCTTCCATTCCCATAGAGTTAGCACGCATTTCTAGTTTTTCTTTTACCTTATTCTCATGTCCTGAATAAGTGTTTACTACATACCATTCTTTTTCCATTATTTAATCACCATCTTTATTCCTGTTAATGCTAAATCTAGTCCGGTAAAGAAAATACCAAATATTAAAACAAACACAATTGTAGCTATTGAATAAGTAATCATTTCTTTTTTATTAGGCCATCTAACCTTTTTCATCTCTTTTTTGACTCCTACTAAAAATCTTGCTATTTTTTTCATATCACACCTTCTTTTAATTATATGTTTTTTCCCAAATAAAAAACACTTTCTTGTGTCAAAATAATAGTAACACTATTTTTATTAAAAGTCAACAAAAAAGGAGATAATTTTTTAATCTCCATATTTATTAAATTTATCAATTCCTGAACTGAAGTTACCAACTAATTCATTAAATTTTACCAAGCTAGTAGTCAATTCTTCTTTGTCAGATTCATACTTTAATCTATCTAATTCTAATTGTGTTTTTTCTTTTTCTAAATCTTCTTTTTGGTTTGAAAGATTTTTCATTTGTTCTTTTAGTTCTAACTCTTTTTGATGAATTTCTTCTTTCTTTTCATCTAATTCAGATATAATATTTTCTTTTTTAACATCAAATTGCTTTTTTTCTTCTACAAATCTTGATTTTGATTTTTTTAAATAATCTAGCTGTTTTTCTACTTCTATTTTCTTTTCTTTTAGACTTTCAAACACTTCTTCTTTATAAGCTTTTATTTTTTCTTTTTCTTCTTCTACTCTTTTTTTATTTTCTTCACGAAGTTGTTTTATTTCTTGTAATTCTTCATCCAATTTCTTTTTCAAATCTATATTTTTATTAAAAATAGTTGTCGCTTCTCTAACATTGTTATTAGCTATTTCAAAAATATTTTTAATATCTTTTAGATTAGTTTCTTCTTTTTTTTCTTCAACATTTTCTTGTTTTTCTTCTTTTTCTTCTTTTTCTTCTTTTTTATCTGATTCATCATCAGTTGTTTCTTCATTCTTTTTTATAATTCCAACTGATGATAAATCAAAACCATCTGTTTTTAAAAGATCAAAACTTGTGTCTAATTTTATTTCTTTATCTAAGTTTTCTTTACTCAAACTAATTACCTCTATTTATTTCCTTCAGGTAGTTTTTGGAATCCAGAATTAAATTGAGCAACTAATTCTTTAAATCTTGCACAACTTTGTGATAAATTTTTACTTTCATGTTCTAATTTCTTTTCTTCTAATTCTTTATATCTTTCAAATTGGTCTTTTTCTACTTCTAATTCTTTTTTACCTGTTTCAATTTTTTCTAATGCATTTTGTTTTTCTTTGTCAAATTGGTCTTTTTCTGTGTCTAACTTAGAGTTTGCCTCTTTTATTTTTTCTTCTTCTAATTCTTTGTATTTTTCGAATTGTTCAATTTCTGCTTGAAGTTTATTGCGATCATTTCTTATTTTTTCTTCTTCTAACTCTTTATATTTTTCAAATTGTGACTTTTCGGTATCTAATTTTTCATTAGCAATTTTTAATGTTTGCTCACCTAAATTAAGCTCAGTACGAGTAGCTTCAACATCAGCATTAAATTGTGATTCTTCATTTTGCAAACGCATTTTTTGTGTTTTTATATATTCGTCACATTTTACCTTTTCCATACGAATATTTTCATTTTGTGTTTCTACATATTTAGCAAAATCTGCTTTTTCTTTGTCTAATTTTTCACGCATTTCAGCTAATTCTGTTTCATTCTCGTTAACATTTTTCTTTTGATCTATTAGTGTACTTATAAAGTTATTTGCACCTTCTACATCACTATATAAACTATCAAACATATCATCAAAACTTGCTCCATCATACTCACGATCATTAGTTGCTTTGTTTTCACTTTTATCTACTTCTTCTATAATTTTATTCATTTCTGTTTCATCAGCAGCAAAATTTGGAATACTATTTTCTACTACCGGTTCTGGTGTAGAAGCAAAAACATCTGGTACTTCTACTTGAGATTGAGTTGAAACAGTATCTGTATTATTTTCAGCAGGTGAAGTAGCTATATTTTCTTGAACATTTGAAGTAGTAGTTTCATTATTTGTATTCATATTTGGAATTTCAATTGGTTCAATTTCTTTTATATTATCTAAATCAAAATCATCGTTTTCATAGTAAAAATCATCATCTAGTGGTGTATTATCTTGAACAGGTTCCATATTTTTTGCAATTTGATCTTCATTATTTACATTTTCCATCATATTAAAAACATCTCCTTTTTATTCTTTTACCCCCGATATGTAGTTCCCTACACTAATATCATATACAGTATAACACAATTTTACACTTTTTAACACTTTTTTTTCATTTTTTTCATTTTTTTATTCTTCATCATTGTTTTTTTCTAGTTTTACAAGCACTTCTCGAGGTTTTGAACCATTGTTTGGACCTATTATTCCCCTATCTTCTAATAAGTCTATAACTCTAGCTGCACGATTATATCCTAAATGGAATCTTCTTTGAAGTAATGATGCACTAGCTTTTCCTTGTGTTATTACAAATTCAACTATTTCATTATATAGTGGTTCTTCATAATCATCTTCTCTTGATGATGATCCAACCATTGTTGTTGCTTTCATTTCTTCATCATCCATAATTAATGTTTCATCATATTTTGCTATTTGTTGTTTTACAGTATGATCAACTACAGCTTTTATTTCATCATCAGATAAGAATGTTCCTTGAACTCTTATTGGAATATTTTCACCTTGAGGTAAAAATAACATATCTCCTTTTCCAAGTAATTTTTCTGCTCCTGTACTATCTAGAATCGTTCTAGAATCAATACTTGATGATACTGCAAAAGCAATTCTTGATGGAATATTTGCTTTAACAACACCCGTGATTACATCTGTTGATGGTCTTTGAGTTGCAACAATCAAGTGAATACCAGCAGCTCTTGCCATTTGAGTGATTCTCATAATTGAATCTTCTACTTCTTTTGCGGCAACTAACATCAAGTCTGCAAGTTCATCTATTATAACAACTATATACGGAAGATGTTTGATTTTTTCATCTTCACTTAGTTTTTCGTTTTTCTTATCTATATAAGCATTATATCCAGCAATATTTTTGGTACCACTATTACTAAATAAATCATATCTTCTTTCCATTTCAACTACGATTTTTTTAAGAGCTATATTAGCTTTTTTAGGATCGGTTACAACTGGCGCTAAAAGATGTGGTACTCCATTATACATACTAAGTTCAACTTTTTTAGGATCAACTAAAACTAGTTTTACTTCATCTGGTTTAGCGCGCATTAAAATAGATATGATAATACTATTAATACATACTGACTTACCACTTCCAGTTGAACCTGCAACTAACAAGTGAGGAGTTTTGTTTATTTCACAATAGACAGGTCTTCCCATTATATTTCTTCCTAAAGTAACTAGTAGTTTTGATTCATTCATACTCTTAGGGATACTTTCTAATATTTCGCGAACAGTTACCATAGCTGTTACTTTATTTGGTATTTCAACCCCTATTGTTGATTTTCCTGGAATTGGTGCTTGAATACGTACATCTTTAGCTGCCAAAGCAAGTGCTATTTCATTATGCAAGCTAAGTATTTTACTTAGTTTTGTTCCTGATTTAATTTCCATTTCATATTGTGTTACAGTTGGACCTGGATTAATGGCCACAACTTTTCCTTCTAGACTAAAATCTTTAAAAACTTGTTCTAGCGTTTCAACATTATGGTTGATAGTTTCTTTAGAATCAGTGTTTTTATTTTTAGTTGGTTTATCAAGAAGAGTTATCGGTGGATATACATAGTTACTGTTTTCATCTACTTTTTCAATTACTTCACCAGTCGCATCATTAACTGTAATTTTATCTTCAACTGGCATATGTATAAGTTCATCAACCGATGAAACAACTATTTTATCATCTTTATCATAATTATCTTCTACTTTTTCTATTTCTTTTTTATCTTTTATTTCTTTCTCTTTTTTCTTATATTGTTTTAATTTATTTATTATTGCTTTAATAGCATCATACATTGAAACACCTGTAAACATAACAGAACCACAAATTAGTAGCGCTAAAGTTACTATTCTAGTTCCGTTCAAAGCAAATAGAGTTACAAAAAGCAAAGAGAAAATTGCTCCTATAATTCCTCCACCTACATTAACATGACTTTTTGATGACATAAAATTATTTACTGTTTCTGTTATTATTTCTAATCCTTCTAGTTTAGTATTTTCTAAATATTTAACATGCGAGAAAACTAAAATTCCAATTATAAAAATATATAATCCGATAAGTTTGGATGTAAAAAAATCTGGTTTCTCACGTTTTATCATCATATATACTCCAACAACCATTAAAGCTGCTAATAATAAATTATACCAAGTACCTACTAAAAATACAGAAAAATCACTTATAAATTCTCCGACTGGTCCTGTATTTGGAATAAACCCGATAATAGCTATTAGGATAAGTAATAATCCAATTAGTTCTACTTTATATCCTGTATCTTTCTTTTTTGTTTCTTTTCTCTTTTTCTTTTTGGCCATACTAATATCCTCCTACTATTCTAATTATAACAATCAAAGTAAAAAAAAACAAGATTTATGCACATAAAAACTAGACGGATAAATTAACGATAAAACCTGATCTCCCAGGTGGGCTTCACATTATTAATTTTAGGATTCTCATGTAAACATAAGCTTTCAACACCATTAATAAATTAGAATCCCAATCGTTAAACTTGTAGGTTTTTTCTATATTATCCTTCTAGCATCTTAATTATATCATATAAAACTTTTTTTAACAATTATTTTTGTGATTATATGAATATTTATTATTATTTGTTTTTTCAACAACAATGCAACTATAATCTCCATAACTGCCATTCTCTTTATAGTCATTTATTTCAAAAGGTATTTCATTTTCGTTATCAAGTGTTTCTAATTCAACTTTACAAGGAAATGATTGATCATTTTTAATACAATAATTTTTAGCGCCGTTATAAATAATTTTTAGTTTAGATTCTGATATTTCTTTTTGTTTTTTTTGAACCACATCTACAACATTTGGAAATACAAGTGCGACTATAAGTCCAAGAAGTACGATTACGCTCATAAGTTCTATTAAAGTAAATCCTTGTTTTTTCATTCTATCACCTAGTTTAATTTTATAATATTATATAATTAAAGTCAATTTATTATTATTCAAAAAAAGAACTTAAGATAAAGATTAAAATACCAAATGCTATTCCAGTGAAACTTTCTTTTTTATTTTTATTATGAAGAATTTCACTCAACAATTCAAATACTACTATATAAATAATCATTCCTAAAGTAATACAAAGTAAAATTCCAAGAAGTAAATTGGTAATATAATTACTTAAGGCAAACATTATTAGTCCACCTAAAAATGTAGATAATGCGATTAAAGATGTAAATAAAACTGTTTTTTTTAAGTTTTTATTTGCTTTATAAAAAGTTGAGGAAACAATCATTCCCATCGGAATATTATGAAGTCCAACTCCTATTGTTACAAGTATTCCCATATCAAAGGAAGTTTTCATTGTACTATATATAGCCATTCCCTCAATCAAATTATGAAGTACTAATGCAATACTAGATACAATTCCAATATGTAGAAAGTTTTCATTTATTTCTTTTTCATTTTCTTCCTCTATATCATGATCTGGTATGAATTTATCTAATATTTTTAATATTATAATTCCTATTAGTATAAATAAAAAAATAATTACAAAGTTTAATGGTTTATTAAAGGAATCTGATACAAGTTCATATGATTCAGGTATCAATTCTAATATTACTAACATTACCATAACACCAAATGCCATACTAATTGAAAAATTAACGACTTTTTCATTGTTTTTAGTAAATGTAATAATTATTAATCCGATAAGCATAAATAAACCTGTTACTAAGGTCATAACTAAAGAATTTATTTCGTTCATAATATCACCTTTTCCCATTATAACAAAAAAAACTAGTTTTTTCTAGTTTGATTAAAATTTAAAAATTAGTTTGCCAATTAATATTCCTAGAGCTAGTAACATAACTACCACTAGTGCGATTAAAAAGCTTCCAATCATATTTTCTTCTCGTTTTTGTTTTTTACTTTTTCTTCCCATCATATCCTCCTACTTCCAATTTTCCATAGCTCCAAAATCGTATACATGTTTATATCCTTTTTCGATTAGTTTTAAAGCAGCCTGTTTACTTCTTGAGCCACTTCGACAATAAACAATAATTGTATCGGTTTTAGTTATTATTTTTTTATCCGGATTTTCTATTTCTTCTACCGGAATGTTTAATGCTCCTTTTATATGTCCTATTTTATATTCTTCTTTTGATCTAACATCAATTAGATAAGCCCCTTTATTTATTTTTTCTTTTGCTTGATCTAAGTCTATTTTTTGATACTCCATTTTATGATTACATCCACAAGCTAAAAATAAGCATGCAATTAATAGTAATATTTTTTTCATTCTATCACCTATTTAGATTATAACAAAAAAAACTAGTTTTTCCTAGTTTATTTTTTCGACTGATTCAAAATAGTAATTTTCATTTTCTAATTTAAAAATGTATTTATAGGTATCTGTTTTTTCAAAATATTTTTCATATTCTTCTTCTGAACCATTATCAACATTTGTATTTTCTGAAATCAATTCTAATTTATTAGCTTTATATATATTAGAAGTCATATTATTCATATCTTGTAAATTAGGTACAACATAAATTGCCTTTTCTTTAATTTCAATTCGATCATCATACTTAACTGCACTCATTATTTTTGTTTTATAGTATGGTAGTAATGTTCCACCACAGGCTGGCGCCAAAACAGTATAATTATTACTAGTTGAATCAAAAGTGGTAATCCCAATTTTTTCATTACAAGTATCAAGTTTTATCACATCATTATAAGTCACATTTGGTCCAAAGATATTTTTTATAGATGTTTTTACTTCTTCAGCACTCAAAATTGCTTTATTATCAGCTTGATAAAGTTGATTTAGATCAAAAGTATTTAATCCTAACAAAAGTTTAATACTATCATCTATTTCATTTTGTTTATAACTATCTTTTAGATAAAAATAACCCATTTTATCCTCACCATTAATACTGATATTTTTATTAACAGAATTAATACTATTCATTAATTTGGTTACTTCTTCACTATCAGTATTAAGCCTTTCTACTTTTTCCTTTGGTTTTTCTATATTTTCTTTTACAGATGTTTTTTCTTTTTTGTTAAAACGATCAACCTGATAATAAATAGAACATCCTGTTAAAGCAATAATGATTATCATTAAAATTACTAATAAAAATTTTTTCATATTTTTCTCCTTCATTATTTTGTTTTTTTATTCTTCATTTCAAGTAGAGCATCACTTTCATACAATAAACCTTCATTACTATAATTATGAATATTCATGTAATTAGGATTTTTTATCATTTCTCCTAAATTACAATTATCACATGGTACATATCCATAAATATATTCAGGGAGCAATCTGATTGATAACCCATTTTCTTTATAATAAATCGGTTTTATTTCTCCCTCTGCTTGTCCAAGATAAGATTTAGGAATTTTTATAACAAAACTACCTTGTGATTCTTTATATCCAGAAGTTGTTTTTAACTGCCAAACCAATAATTTTAAATCAGAAAAAACTGATACTGTTTTCTCAAGATTAATCATTTCATCTGGTTTTGTATATGTACAGCCTAACATTGAATCGCCATTATTTATCAAACCGTTTGTAAAGACATCTTGAATTATTTCATTCGCATTACTATATCCCGTACGATGAATTCCTATTACATAATCATCATCCCATAGTTCTTCTAATTCTTTTCCTAATTGCATTGAAATATATCCGACTTTATCATATCCTCTTGCTAACTTTTTATGATATCTTATTTTTTTATTCAATACAAATAATGGATATCTTTTAGTTAATTTATATTTTTTAGTTAATTTATTCTTCTTAATATCCATTTTCATATTATCACCAATTCCAATATATCATACTAAAGTTAAGATTTCAAAGTCGTAAATGTTAATAAGTGTAAACTTATCCTTCAATTAAATCATTTAAAAAACTAAAAGTTCCTTCAATTCCGGTTTTAACTACTTCGCCTAAATTTTTAGATATATCAAGTCCAGCTTTAGACACCTTAGTTTCATAATTAATATTATCTTCAGTTGTATAATCTTTTATATCAACATTTTTACCTAAAGCAACGTCCTTTTCAAATTGTTTTATTTTTTCTTTAGTTAAAGTGGTTTGCTTATGCTGTTCATATTCGTAGTATCCACTTTTTTCTGATAAATATAAAGCTAAAAAAGCGACAAATAAAGCCATAAATACTTTAGTACATATTTTACTTCCTA
Source organism: uncultured Mycoplasmatota bacterium (assembly GCA_900550255.1). GTDB lineage: Bacteria > Bacillota_I > Bacilli_A > RF39 > UBA660 > UMGS1271. The sequence continues at coordinate 67,881 of URQZ01000001.1, forward strand.
ACTTTTTTTTATCTTCTGTTTTCATTTAATCACCTAAATATTCTTTTATAATTTGTGTTAAAATTTCTGTTGTGTTCATAACTTCATCTATACTATTTTCTTTACCTCCGCATTCGATTAAAACTGATTTGGGACTTAAATCTTGATTATATATTCCATTAACGCCAGCTCCTTGTTTTGTTATTACACCTCTACTTATTGCTGGATATTTTTCTTTTATTAGACTGTTTAATTTATTAGCTAATTCTAAATTAGCTTCATAATTTTCATGTTCTAAACCTACAACAAATAATACTTTGGCATAATTTTTTCCATTTATCTGAGCTGTACTTTTATCTTTTGATATAGCATCTCTATGTAGATCAATCAATAAATCTAGTTTATTGTTTTTACTTAAAGCATCAAGTACATAAAATCGACTTGCTTTATAACTACTCGCATAATTCCACCCATTTAAATTTAAAAATTCATTTATGTTAGAAGTTTCAACTATAGTAGGAATATTATTTTTATTCAATTTTTCTTTCAACATATAAGATGCCATTAAAACATTTGGAGTAATATTATAATCCTCAAAATTGGTTGCACTATAATTTTCTAATTGATGAGTATTATATATATATACTCTCGGTTCTTTTACTTCAGTTGGATTTGGATCTTTTATATATTTTGTTTTAACTTTCAAATTTTCTTTTTCATCAACATCACTTGCTACTGCTATATTTTTTCCATTAATATCATTATTTATTTTATATCCAAAGTTTTTAATTAAAATGGTCGTTGGTTTTTTAATATCAATATTTGCAAGTGCTTTAATAATTTTATTTGATAAATTATTATTATATTTTTCATATATCATGTGGTGATTAGAATCATTAAGCATTTTTCTTATAAATTCTTCATTAGATGAAGCTATATTTAATTTTAAGATGTAATTAAATAAGATTTGAATAAACAAAATTATCAGTACTAAAATAATTATAATTTTAAATAGTTTAAATTTATGTCTTTTTTTTGCTTTGAATCTTTTTGCCATATTATCACCTACTTTAATTTATTCTGATTATAATACTTTATGAACAAATAATATGTCGATACAAAAAAAATAGAACAAAAAATTAAAAAAACAAGATATTTTACTATCTTGTCGGTTTATTTCCATGATAACCATATTCAATTTCTTCTTCTGTTAAAAATTCTTCTTTTTCTTCTCTATCATAATCAACAATTTTTTCCTTTATTTCTAGTTGTTTTTGCCTTTTTTTAGCATTTGGAAGTAATGTCGTTTTAAATATTTCTTTGTTATTTGTATAACTATCTATATACATAAGAATGGTTCTAAAGTTTTTATAATTCATAAGCATATTTCTTACAGTGTTTTTTATTTCCATTTTGGTCTTTATACTATCATTAGTATTATCTTCTATAAGTTTATTTAATTGATTAGCACTTCTTTTTAAATGTTCTGGTATTTGCTCACTTTTATTAATAAGGTCAAAAAACACATCTTCTTTGCACAAATTAATAAATTTGTTTAATACGTAATTAAATTGTTTTTCACATTTTTCTATATCAATTTTTGTTTTACTATCTTTTGCTATTTCCTTTAATATTTCATTTGTATTAAATTCTAATTCTAAGGCATTTATCCCATTATGTCTATAAGTTATTTTTATATCATCGTAATATCCAGCGATTATTTTCTTTTCTTTTAAATAATATAGTAATTGCTTTTTACTCTTAAAATAAGTTGTAATATGCTCATCAATACGCGCTAAATACGACTTTTGTTCATACTCACCATTATCATTTTTAATCTTTATAACACATCTATCCGCTTTATTATTACTATTTATTGCCTCTAAACTATATAACTTTCTTTCCATAATATCCCCTCAAGCATATACTACAATAATTAATTTTTTTTGTCAAATAAAAAAAGTGACTTATTTTTTAAAGTCACAATTACTACATTTTATTTCATTCTTTTTTTCAACTAACATACTATTACATTCTGGGCACAACTCTCCAGTTGGTTTATCCCAATATGCAGTTTTACATTTTGGATAATTATTACATCCATAAAAAATCTTACCTCTACGACTTTTCTTTTCAATAATTTTACCATCACAATTTGGACAATCAATTATTTCTTTTTCTTCCTTTTTTTCAGTTTTAATATATTTACATTCTGGAAAATTACTACATGCTATAAATTCTCCATAACGTCCTTTTCTTTTTACAAGAGGATGACCACAATTTGGACAATCTTCTCCTACCTCTTCTGGTGGTTTCTTCTCCATTTTATCAAAGGCTTCTTCAACTGCTGGTTCAAAGTCTTTAAAGAATTTTTCTAAGGTTTCATACCATACTAGTTTTCCTTCAGCGATTTTATCTAAATCCGTTTCCATGTTTGCTGTATATTCTACATTTATAATATGGCTAAAAAATTCTTGTAATTTATCTGTTACTTCAAACCCAATTTCTGTTGGAACAAATTTTTTTTCTTCAATATTTACATATCCTCTATCTTTTATATTACCCATAATTGTTGCATATGTACTAGGTCTTCCTATTCCAAGTTCTTCCATTGCTTTAACAAGTTTTGCTTCTGTATATCTAGCTGGTGGTTGTGTGAAATGTTGTTCTTTAGTAATTTCTTTAGAAACCAATACATTTGATTTATAATCATCTAATGGTGGTAAAATCCTGTCTTTAGTATCTTCATAATCCTTATAGACATTTAAATAACCATCAAAAGTAATTACACTACCAGTTGCTTTAAATTGATAATTATTATTATCTAATACAATAGTTGTATTATTTGTTTTAGCCTCACTCATTAAAGATGCAAGAGCACGATAATATATTAAACGGTATAATTTATATTCATCATCTGATAGATATGGCTTTACACTAATAGGATCACGTTTTATGCTAGTTGGTCTAATAGCTTCATGAGCATCTTGAACATTTTCTTTTTTCTTAGCAACTTTAACTCGTCCTACATATTCACTTCCATATTTATTTTTAATAAAAGTTAATGTTTCATTTACGAAATCATTAGAAAGACGTGTTGAATCAGTACGCATGTAAGTTATAAGACCCACTGTTTCATCTGCAAGTTCAATACCTTCATATAATTTTTGAGCAATACTCATTATCTTTCGAGCATTCATATTTAACTTAGTGGATGCTACTTGTTGTAAAGTACTAGTTGTAAATGGCATTGGGCTATTTTTTTTCTTTTCTTTTTTATCAATACTATCTATTGTAAAAGAATTAGTTATTTTATCTAATATTTCATTTGCTTCTACTTCACTTTTAATTTCTATTTTTTTATGGTTGTAATTAAATAGTTCAGCTTCCATCTCATTAAATAAAGCCGTAATAGTCCAATATTCTTCTGCTTTAAAGTTTTGTCTTTCACGTTCACGATCAACAATTAGTTTTAAAGCAACACTTTGTACACGACCAGCACTAGATCCACTTGTTTTTGACTGCATTAATTTACTTAATCTAAATCCTATAATTCTATCTAAGATTCTTCTTGTTTCTTGTGAATTAACTAAATCTTTATCAATTTCACGAGGATGTTTTAAAGCATCTATAATAGCATTTTTAGTAACTTCATTAAAAACGATACGTTTTGAATTTTCTTCATTTAAACCAAGTACATCATAAAGATGATAACTAATAGCTTCCCCTTCACGATCGGGGTCAGTTGCTAGATAAACAAAATCTGATTTTTCACAATCTTTTTTAAGACTATCAACATCTTTTTTCTTTCCTCTAATTATTTTATAATTTGGTTTAAAATGATCTTCTATATCGACACCAAGTCCAAATTTACCAGTCGTTGCAAGATCTCTAATATGACCTTTAGAGGATACTACTTTATAATCTGTACCTAAATATTTTTCAATTGTTTTTGATTTACTAGGTGATTCCACTATTACTAATTTCTTAGGCATAATCCACTTCCTTTTTATCTAGTACATTTATACACTATTAATTTTTAGTTGTCAAATTATTTTACAAATTCTCTTCCACATCGACTACCCCAAGCATCGATTAATTTATCATCTTTATATATTTTTAATATTTCACAATTATTAGAGCATTTATTACACTCCATTCCAATGGTATCAAATTTAACATTCTTTATATTTAAATCATATTTTTTATTTATTTTATTATTTTTAGCTAAAATGGCTATTCCTAAAGCTCCCATTAAATGACTATCTTGATCAACTATTACTTCGTGTTTTAACACTTCTTCAAAGTATTTTTTAACACCATCATTTTTACTTACACCACCTTGAAAAACAATTGGTCCATATATTTTTTTACCTTTTCCAACATTGTTTAAATAGTTTAGAACAATGCTTTTACAAAGACCAGCTATAATATCTTCTTTTTGATATCCAACTTGTGCCTTATGAATTAAATCTGATTCCGCAAACACAGTACATCTCGCAGCTATTTTAACTGGATTTTTACTTTTTAATGCCATTTTACCAAAGTCTTTAATATCAATTCCTAATCTTTTAGCTTGACTTGATAAAAAAGAACCTGTTCCTGCTGCACATAATGTATTCATTGAATAATCAGTTATAATACCATTATTTAAAATAATCATTTTTGAATCTTGACCACCAATTTCTAAAATTGTTCTTACATCTGGATATTTAGATAAAGTTCCAACAGCATGTGCCGTTATTTCGTTTTTGACAACATTTGCATCTAACATTAATCCTATCAGTTTTCTAGCACTTCCTGTTGTTCCAATTCCTTTTATTACATAGTCATCTACTAATCCTTCCTTAAGGCCATTTATTAATTTTTCTGTTGCTTTTATTGGATTTCCTTCTGTCCATATATATAATGATCTAATTATGTGGTTATTTTCATCTATAATTACGCCTTTCGTTGAAATAGAACCTATATCAATTCCTAGATAACAATTTTTCATTTTTTCTCCTCATTTCTATCATATCGTAAAAAGCTTCACATCTTGTTTTTATTCCTACTTCTGATGTATTGGCATCAAAAGAGAAAAAGATAACTGGTACATCATATTTTTTACATATTTTATTAATTATTGGCATAGCACCGATTTCTGGTGTACAAAAGGAAGCTTTTATATGAATAATTCCATCATAATTATGTTCACATAGGTATTTTGCATGAGCTACATTATCAGCAGCATCTGCACCCATTTTATATTTAATATAATCTTTTGAGTACTTCAAGTATTTTTTGATTTTTTTACTTTTTTCAAATAAGAGATAATGTACATTAGTATATCTTTTTACTTCCATTCCATATTTAGCTAATTCTATTTCAAGGTTATAATTGGAATATGGTTCCATTAAAGTATATAGTTCACCAATTATTCCAACCCTTATTGGATTATTAGGTTTATTAGTTTTAATTTTTTTAAATTCTCTTTTATATTTTCTATATATTTTATATAAATGGATTAATCCTTTTGTTTTACTAAATTCTCTTAGCATTTTTTTATTTAAATTTTCAAAACTGTTTTTTTCTTGTTCAAATCCTATATTTAGTCTTATATAATTATCTATTTTATCCATATATTTAATCATTTTTGATGCAATAAAAAGGTAATAAAATCCTTTTATAGGATTAAATTTTTTATCTATTTCTTTTAAATATTTACATATTTTTTTTAAATCTGTTCTTCCTTGACTAATTAAATTTATATAAGTAAATTCGTATCCTAAATCTTTTAAGATTTGTTCTTGTAATTCAGCATAGTATCCATATTTACATCCACCTCCTGCTTGAAATAAAATGTTTGCTCCATTATCTAAGGCTTCAATCATTGTTCCTAATGTATATTTAAAAGGAGTACATACGAAATCTGGGCTATATTTTGTACCTAGTTCAATTGTTTTTGAAGTTATTTTAGGAGCTGTCATTATTTCAGCATCAATTATATGGTTAAATAGATAATTTGCAACTATGTAATAATTTCCCATATGGGGAAAACTAATTTTCGGCTTTTGCAAGTTTTTTACTCCTTTCTTTTACTACATCAATAAAGCTTTCAAGTCTTGTTTCAAATCCTGTTAAACTATCTATATCATCTATTATTAAATTAAGGGTTGGTATTTTTATTTTTCGAATTGCGAGTTCGTTTACTAAACTATCTGGTCCACAAGGAAAGGTTGAAAAGAAAATAATTCCATCTATTTTTTTTATTAATCTAGGGATACATCCTATTATTTCTTTATTATGTTTCCAATAAAGTGTTTTAGATATTTTTTTACTTTCTGCATTAGCAATTTCTTTATTAAATAAATCACTATATATAACATCAACTTCCATATCATTTAAAATCTTAATTATTGGTTTTCCAATATATTCATCTCTTGTATTATAAGGATGTCCAACAATTAGTATTTTAGTTTTTGATGAACTTAATTTTTTTAAGTTATTTTTAATTAGTTTATGTTCTATTTTTTTTATTTTTTCTTTTGTTTCTTTATATGTTTTTTTGGCTTTATTTTTAGAAATTCCTAGTTTTTCTACCATATTTACTATTGCTTTTTCTTCAGTTTCATTATTTGTATTTTCAACGTTATAGTTTAAAATATTTATGTCAAAAAGGTTATTTATAATATCATATGTAGCTAAAAAATTAGTACATGTTTGATTATCATATCCAAAATTATCAATTCTTGGAATTAAAATGTAATCACATTTTCCTTTTAGATATGCAACATGTCCAATATAATTTTTTAAGGACAAACACATTTCATCATAAGAATATTTTAGTCCTAAATTCATAATTTCTTTATTTGTTTTAGGACTTAATACAATTTCAAATCCTAATTTTTCTAAAAATAATTTCCAAAAATTTCCATAGTAATAAAAATATAAACTTCTTGGTATTCCTATTTTAATCTTGTCCATGTTATCACCTATATAATATTATTATTAAATTTAATTTTTATGAATATAAATATTTTTTATGTTCAAAATATTATTAGGGTGATAAAATGAAAGACAACGAACAAACAATTAAATGTTCTGTTCATGATTGCAAACATTGTGATTGTGATGATAATAAGTGCAAACTTGATAAAATTAAGGTTTGTAATTGCAATGGTGATGGTGGTAAAGAAACCACTATGTGTGATAGTTATAAAGAAAAAAAACAAGATTAAAATGTTCTTGTTTTTATTTTGTAGTTTTATATTTAATTTTTGTGACAGTTGAATACTGTACATCAGTATTTATTTCAAAGTTAGTTGACATATTTTTATCTACTTTTTGTCCACCTGGATTCTCTATATCGACAATTTTTAGATTATCTTTATTTATTAAACTAATATAGAATAGTGGTACTTTTTCCGTTTTTTCCGAGGTGTTCTTCAATGATATATTTAGTTTTAAACTACCATCAACATTTTCAGTTTTAGTTTCCTTTACCTCAAAAACACCAATTTTTTGAATTTTTTTATCATCAACACTTTTTTTATTAGAACAACTACAAGCACTTGTTAAAGAAAATAAAATAATTGCACATATAATTAATAATTTATTTTTCATTTTTTTCCTCCTTAATAAAATTAATTGTTTTTAACCTTTTTTCAATTGTCTTTAAAGATGCATTACTAATAACTAATTTTTCTTTGTTATTTTTAAAAACTATTATACATGGTAAATTTTCACTTTCAAAAGAATAATTGACATCTACATTTTTAAATAAAAATGGTTCGAATGAATAAAACTTAAATTTATATTTATTACTTAAATTATATACTTTTTTTCTTAATTCTATTGAATTATTATCTCCATTTTCAATGATTACCAAATTATCTAAATTTTCACTTATAGTTTGATTAAATTTTTTAGAATATAAAATTTCATATAAATTATTTTTATCAATTAAATTATTATTTTTTAAAAACTCATATATTTTTTCTTTATCCGAAATATCTTCAGAAAAAATAGAATTATTTTTTTTAAAAACTTGAAGAATTGGTTTATAAAAATATACTAAATCTTTGTCTTTTTGTTTTAACTTTTTGTAATTTTTCTTTCTGCCTTTCAAATCAAAATATTTAATTTTTAAATTATAAACTTCATTATAATATTTTAATTCTTCAATGCTAGAATAAAAAGAAGAAAAGTATTGCTCACTTGAATCATAGATAAACAAAATATCATTTTCTTCTATACTATCGACATTTTTATAAAATTGCTTTCTTTTTTCTAAACAAACGCAAAATATAACTATAATAACAATGAAGATAAAAATTACAATTTTTTTTTTATTAATTTCCATCTTTATCATAACTTTCATTTACATAAATATATGGTCTGTAATAAAAATACTTGGTTGTAGATGAAACTGTTGAATATCCAACATTACGACAGTTCGAATCTGAACTATTATTATATGTACGAACATATCCATATGTTGAATTAGCAACTTTCGTTGATGAAGATTTACCAGCCGCATGTACTTCTGTATATGTACGGGTAACTGAATTGGATGTGCCTCCAAATTTATGATTTAATTTATATGTAAAATTGTTAGATCCAGCAACAAATTCAATAGAACTATAATTACCACCACAAGGGATAACTATTAAATGTCCAGTATCTAGAATATTATTACCAGTATCTGATCCAGGAACTAATGTATCAGTATTATATGTAAAATCATATTCATATGATTGTCCAAAGAATGATAATCTATTTTTATGATCTATATGCGGGTTAACTGTAAGTCTTTTATAATATGCACTTCCATACCAATCTGTTTTAGTTGTTGTACCATTATATGAAAAATTGGTTTCGCTATTATTTGGGTATATTGTTTGACCACTTATATAACTTTTACTTACATAGGTTTTAGAATACTTAGAAATCATTTCCGTTGTGTCGGGATGACTAGTTTTATATGTAGTCCCAGCGGCACCAGTTAACATAAAGTTATTATCATCTTGTTCATATTCTGTATAGCCAGTAGGAACCACAACTGTTCCAGAACCAATCCAATATGGACTACTTAAATCTGAATAATAATTATAACCATTATTTCCACTATCACTAGTTATACAATTACCATTTTGTTTAAATATTCCACCATTATTACAATCTTTCTTAATAAGACTATTAGAAGCCATGTAACCGTATGGAAGACTTTGATCATTTAAATATGTATTTGCATAATTATAGTCATTACCACCAGAAGTATATCCAGCTACATTTGCAGCTATCAAAGTCAAATATGATCCTTTAGATGATCCACTATCATTTATAACATACCAATCTTTTGTTCCATATTTTATTTTAGAACCTTTAGTACGATTAGCAGCTCTAATACCAATATAAGTAGTAGTTGATATTTTATTACTACACTTTTCGTTTCCGGCTTTATCTACAGCACATATATAATATTTATAAGTATTATTAGTTTGTGTATTTATTGAATATGTATTAGAACTAGAACTTAATATTACAGACTCATATTTAGTAGAACTATTCCCCATCGCTGTAGTATCAATATAGTTTAAAACATAATGATTAACACCCGATTCTGAATCACTTGAAGAATATTTAAAATCTATACTTCTACCATAATTTTTAGCACTAATAGTTGGTGTATTAGGAGCTACTGTATCAACTAATACATTAAATTTATCACTAGTAGCTGTTTTCCCTGATTTTGAAGTTACTTTTACTTTATAATTACCACTTTCTTTAGCTAAATATGTGCTACTTGTTGCTCCACTAATTATTGCACCATCTTTATACCATTGATATGTATAACTACTCTTATAACCAGATACAGCTGCTCCCTCTTTAATATTTGCTTTTAGTGTAACATTTTTATTAGACCATCCCTGAGTATAATTCGTAGCAGTAATACTAACACTTTCTGGGTTTGTATCTTTTATTACTTTTTTACTACACGAACTTTTCTTATTATCCGATGTTTTTACATATCCATATAACGTAGTTGTTCCATTTTTAGTTACAGTAAAATTTGAAGTGCCAAAACCACTTGTAGTTTTATTACCATAAGATGGGGTTGAAGATGTAACAATGTCAGAATAACTAATAGGTAATACCTTAACAGACGAAGTTTTCATAATAACTTTTACATTCGTTTTATAATATGGAGAATTTCCTTTAGTTCCTTCCAATAATTGTAATATACACGTTGGTGTATCTTCCAAGATAGGCTCAGTCGTTTTTTTAGCAATGTTAAATCTTCCAGCTTCATTAGTTGCTTTACTTTGAATAGTATATTTCTTTTCAAAATTAATTCCAGTAAATTTCTTACTAATTTGCCACTTACTCCAATTATTAGATCCAGCTTCTTTTATCCTATAAAGTTCTTCTTTTATGTCAGATCCTTCATCAAACCAGTCTATATCTACCACTAATGATGAACCATCATCTTCATATTGATATCCAAAATTAGTAAATTTAGGTATAGAATAATCAGCACTTTTATCAATTTCAGTTATTTTATCATCATCATAACAACCTTCTTTTTGGTAATTTTTTTTCTTTGATATTGCATGAATATAATTACATTGTTGTTCACTGTCATAACAAACATAACTATTTTCTAATGAAAAAGCATTTTCCTTATTTTTTAAATTAAGGTCTTCTAACTTTACCAATTCCTCTTCACAATCAGGTAACCTTTTTAATCCTTGTTTCAAAAGATAATCTTCTGTATTTTTCTTTACTAATTCGACAGATATTTCAAAAGATCTTTTTTCAGCTTTTTTTACTTGAACTAGTATTATAGGTACAGTAATTGTCATTATTATTGACAATATAACAATCACAGCCAAAAGTTCTACTAAAGTAAAACCAATTTTCTTTTTATTTTTCATAACAAATCACTCTACCCTTCATTAGTCAAATTATAACAAATATTGTTAAAATAAGCAACAAAATTGTTTCCCTAATCATTCTCTTTTTCAAATTCATTATCAAAGGGATTTTTATTATAAATAAATACTGTGTAATTATCTGTTTCTACGATTTTATCTGGATTGCCATAATACATTTTATAAAAATCTTTAAATAATTTACCATTTGAATTAAGCGCTAAAAAGGTCTTTCCAGTATGATATCCTGAATCATACCATCTTTTATCAGAATACCAACGATAAGAACTAACTCTATCATCTGTTATAACACTAACAGTTGTAATTTTATAATTTGATAGATAATAAGTCATAAGTCCATCCCAAAAATCTGCATATCCAAAAGTTAAATTATTTTCTTTTAATACATTCACAAGCTCATATCTTCTATCTAAAGCTTTTTGATCATGTTCAACTACAATAACTGAAGTTTGATATATATTAGCTATAACATAAAATATTAATAAACATTCAAAAATTACTTTTGTAACTGGTTTTATTGCATAAAATTTAAAAATACAATATATACCTAAAATAATATTTAAAATAATATTAAATATAAAATATTTCAACTCAGAACTATTATAAAAGAAACCATCCATAAATAAATATGAATAAATCATTATTATCCACGAAATAGCATTAAAAACAATTAAAAATTGGATTTTATGATTATTTTCTTTAAACTTTTTAAATAATGTTATTGGCGTTATCACAATAAAAATAATACTGATAATAAACTTAATTGTATAAGCAATTCCTCTTATAGAAAACAGTGAAAATTGTTTATATTGTTCTAAAAAATAATCACTTGTCATCATGAATACATTAGGATGATTTTGATTGTCATATCCAAAAAAATTAAATATACATTCAAAAATTGCATCTATTCCCTCTTTCATAGATTTCATTCCTAACTTAGTATACTCTGTATCAGAAGCCCTAGCCTCGAAATGAAGATTAATAGTCAATAATTTATAAGTACAAAAAGCACATACTGCTATTAAAAATACAAATAGCAATTTTTTTATCTTAGTATTTTTCAAAATAAATTCTTTAACGTTTTTAACCTTTAAATTATCAGATATAATAAAGAAACATTCAGTTAGTATAAATGGTAAAACAACAGATGGCAAATATCTTAAACTGCCTATATTAAATAAAAAGGTAAAAACTAGTCCTAATATATAATATATTTTTTTAGAATTTTCCTCTTCAAAACTTTTAAAATACATAAATAAGAGTAACATTGAATTAATTACAACTGTAAGATATGCATTAAAAGCATAAAAATAATCTAAAATAGAATATGAGACACCGGATATAAAAATAGCAATTAAAATCCAAACATCTTTTTTCTTTAAAAATTTTTTTCCATATTTATATAGTATAAAAAAGAAAATAATTGCTGTTATCAAAACACTTATTTGCCTAATTAATATTTGATTACTCATAAAAAATGATAATAAAAACGTTGGTATGCTAAGTGAGAAAAACCAAAACTCATTTCCATAATACCAATTCTTTAATAAAAATTGTTTATTCATTTTTTGTTCATGAGCAAGCACATCTGTAATAACAGAATCTGATGTCAGAATACAAGTTGATGTTTTAAATATATATATCAAAGTTAGTGTTAATCCAATAATTGATAAAATAAAACAAATTTTTTTAAAACTAAATTTATTATTTTTTTTATTCATAAAACCCTTACCTTTCCTTATCAATTATATTTAATTTGTCTTTTTTTGTCAATTAAAAAAAGGCTAAAACTAGTCCTTTTCATTATTATTATAAACAAATATTAATAAAAATAAACAACTAATCAAGAAGATATTCCATACATAACGATACTCATAATGATGCATAAATAATAGTAACGTTAATGTATTAATGATTACAGGAACTAAACAAATTATTAATTCTTTCTTTTTAATCAATATACTATATATAATTAATATAATTAAAATATCTATATATATTCCAACTCTAAAAAATAAACTATTTAATATTTCATTATTTGCAATAAAAACTAACAAATTATCAACAGATTTTTGAGCACTATTTTCATTTGCATTTACATACATTTTTAAGTTGTTTTTTTTCGCATTTATATCAAATGATTTAGCATAATTTGTTTCAAATTCATCATGAAATATTTGATACTTATAAGTCATAATTTCATCTTTTTCACTAACATTCCAAATAATATCTGTTCCATATAATCTATCTTTAATTAAAAAACTAGGTGTTTTAACAAATTGTTTCATATATAATTTAACTAATTTTTTCTTATTAAGTTTAACATTTCTAATATCATAATCTGTATAGTGCAACATCAAATCAATATTATATTTATCATAACTATATTTCCAAACCTTTTTTGGCATCTTAGAAATCAGATATCTATAAGCCTCATTATCTATATTTAAATTATCAGTATACATCAAATAATTAAAACCATGTAATATTGTCGCAACATCAAAATTAGCTGGGGCATCTTCTACTTTTAATAATTTATACAATGGTTTATTTATAATATAAACAGAAATTATTGGTACAAGAAGAATTATTAACAAAATTTTTTTCTTCTTTTTTAAAGCATAAATTAATAACATAATTATAGTACAAATCATAGCCAAAATTCCATTATGCCTAAATACGCCGACACAAATTAGACAAATAACAAGAAATAAATAATTAAATTTATTTTTATTAAAATATTCAAAATCTTTGATGATTAAATATATAAGGAATGTTAAATACAATATAGCTAAGCTAAAATCAACATCTTTCCACATTGTAACTAAGAAAATACCTGTTACTGGTAAAATAGTAATTAAAATAGCCGTTATATATATTTTAGTCAAAGACATATTTTTTTTATAAAAATAAAATAATATGTTAGTTAATATACATGCATAAATAATGATTCTAAAAGTAATAAAATACTTAACATCACCAAAAAGTAAATAAAACATTTTAATTAGAAGTGTATGCATATAAGGATGCCAATTTGATAATGTATTGCTACTTATATCACTAAGTTGCATATAACCATCTGGTGGTAAAATATAAGGATTAAATATTAATTGATAAATTATACCAATTATAACAACAATTGCAAAAACAATTAATCGATGTATCCAAATTCTTTTTTTATCTAATTCTTTATTTTTATTTTTAACTTTAATTTTTTTAATAAAGTTAAACACAAAAGGAAATAAAAGATAAATCCAAATACTAAATATAATATAAACTAGAAAAGTTTTTATATTAAAATTTTCACTAATAAGATTACTTCCAAAGAAAGAAAAGCTTATATATATACTTCCTAAACCTACCAATATTTTTTGACCTATATTTTTATATTCCCAATCTTGATCATACTTGAGAATAAAAATTGCATAAATGATCATTAATACAAATTTTGTAATTAAATCTATATTAATAAAAGCATTAAATTCAATTAACATCAAAAATAAGAATAATAGAATTCCCTTTTTATTATCTAAAACTCTAACCAAAAGATTAAAATAAACAAAAAATGATATTCCTAAAATAGCAATTGTTTTAAACAAACTTACATCTTCATTAACATTTGTATAATTATATTTATAATCAGGATTATAAATTTTTACAGCTTTGTCATTTAATAAATAATCAAAAGCTTTTATTTTTATTTTTTTATTATTTATTAAAACATTATAGTCAATTGTATTTCTTTGTAACTCAATTTTTATTTGTTTTTTCTTTTTTATATTTATCTTATATTTTTGATTTGGTTTTAAAGTAGCTTTATATTTATCATTAGTTTTATTATATCTTTGATATGATGTATTCTTATTACTAGTATTTATTCTATCATATTCACTATAATAAGCTTTTTTTATTTTTTGTTTAGCATTATCTGTATAAATGGCATCAATCGTTACCATTCCATCAGATATATTTTTTATTTCTATACTATTATTTTTATAAGAATAAGCCATTTGTCCAAAAGTTAAAATAGAACATACGAGTGCAATTAAAATTGATAATATAACTTTCTTTTTATTTTTTAGACTAAATTCATAATGATAAAGAATTAGACCATATATACCTAAAACAATAATATTTCCACCAATTATTGCGAGTATATTACTATAATTATTTGTTGTATATATTAATGAAAATACTATTAAAAACAAATAACTTATTATTTTAAATATCATAATATCACCTATCTTATATTGATAATTATACCATTATAAAATAAAAATAAAAACAATTTTTGTTGAAATTACTTTTATTTAAGACCAATTACATATAAAAATCCTACTTAAATATAAGTAGGATTATTAATCTATATGGTGATCCGTACGGGATTTGAACCCGTGAATGCTGCCTTGAGAGGGCAGTGTGTTGAACCACTTCACCAACGGACCAGAAAATGCTAATTAAAGCATTTTAATATTATCATATTTTCAAGTTTTTTACAATATTAATAAAATTTTTCAAAGCGTTTTATAACACGATCTCTTCCAAATAATTTTAGTATTTCATATAAATCCGGAGTTTGACTTTTGCTTGTTAAAGCTACTCTTATAACGGTTGCAATATCAGCTACATTTCCTTTAAAATCATCAGGATTTTTCTTATATTCTTTCATATTAGATGCATAACCTAATTCATCAGCTAAAAGTTTTACTTGATTAAACCATTCATCCTTATCTTCTGTATAATATTTATCCATATAAGTTTTTAATATTTTACTTATTTCTGAAGGATCAGTAACCTTTCCCCATTCATAAACATCTGGATTAAATAATTCATCGTACATATACCAAATCAAGGATTCAATATCGCTATATTTTGCTATATCTTTTCTTGGGTTTTTTTGTTCTCTTTCAATATTTAAAATACCTTTATAATATTCAACATCTTTATCAATAATATCTTTTAATGATTGTGAATATTTTGATGCCCATTCATATGATTCTTTATAGACTTCTTCTTTTGTCATTTTAGAAATCATATTTTTAGAAATATCATCTAACTTCATTAAATCATATAAAGCTCCTGATGAAGACATTTTATCTGGATTATAAATAAAATCGGTATATTTTTTATCTGGATTAGCTGTATGCCATTCTTCATAATTAGAATTGATAATGGTCATTAATGATTCTATTACTGCAAGTTTTGGATACCCTTCTTGATCATAATAGCTCATTGATGCTTCTGGATCTTTACGCTTACTAATTTTTCTAACATTATTTCCATCTTTTTTAATTAATAATGGTGTATGAATATAAGTTGGGGCTTTGAAACCAAAAGCTTCAAACATTTCAATATGTTTAGTAACACTTGGTAACCATTCTTCCCCTCTTACGACATGGGTTGTTCTCATTAAATGATCATCAACAACGTGAGCAAAATGATAAGTTGGTAACATGTTATCTGACTTCATGATAACATCATCTATATCATTTTCACTTAAACTAAGTTTTCCTTTTCCTAAGTCTACAAAAGGAATTTTATTATCAAAGTTTCCTTTAGAACGGAATCTTATTACATAAGGTTCACCATTTTTAATTCTTTCAATTTGTTCTTCAACACTTAGTTTTTTACATTTTGCATAAACTCCATAATAACCTGTTCTTTTTTTTCTTTCTTCTTGTCTTTTGCGCATACTATCTAGTTCTTCTTTTTTACAAAAACAAGGATATGCACGTCCTATTTCTATTAAACGTTTAATAAAAGCGTGATAAATTTCTTTTCTTTCACTTTGAACATATGGCCCATAATTTCCAACTATTTCATTTTCATACTCATACTCATCTGGAAGTATTTCATATTCTTTTAGAGTTTTCATTATTAATTTTGTTGCATCATTAACTTCTCTAGTTGAATCAGTGTCTTCATTTCTAAGGTAGAAAATTCCATCAGAATTTTTAGCTAACATAAAATCTATTAATGCTTGATAAACTCCACCTATATGCATGTATCCAGTTGGGCTTGGTGCGAATCTCGTAACTTTTTGATTGCTATTTAAATTTCTTTCAGGATACATTTTTTCATAATCTTCTACTGTCTTATCTATATTAGGAAAAATTAAATTTGCTAAATCTTTATTATTCATTATTTCACTCTCCAATAATTAATGGCTGCCCCAGTTCGATTCGAACGAACGCAATGTCAGATTCAGAGTCTGATGCCTTACCGCTTGGCTATGGGGCAAGATCTATTTAATTATATCACTTTTCTAATCAATTTTAAATAAATTAATAAAAAAAAACAGTTTTAACTGTTTTTAGTTCATCAATTTTGGTAAAACAAATATTACTATAATATCTGTAATTACTAAAGCTGATGTTAAAATATAAGCAAGTTTATTTTCATCAATTTTAAATGTAAATTTCATACCTTGATATAAATAGAACATATAAAGTAATGATGAAATCATAAATATTACAATAGCTATTTTAAATGAAACTAACATAATAAGTGTTGTTAAGATAATTCCAACAATATTAACTACTGAACTACTTGCTAATAGAGTTATTATTTTTTTAAAAGTTGTTTCTCCTTTTAAAATAGAAGAACCTACTAAATATAACATTCCTGCAAGTATAAAATAAACTACAATACTTGCAAATAAAGTTATAAAGAAAATTTTTACATATGGTATCTCAACACTTGATAGTGCTAATCCCATCATTCCCCCACCAAGAAGTCCTACTTGACCATAAAGTTGTTTAATTAAAACAAGTGTCATTGCTGATGTTGAAAGGGCTGCAATTAATAGAATTATTAATGCTAAAACAAAATTACTATCAGCAATAAATGATTTTAAAGTATCAATTGGTTTAACAAACATTCCTTTTAAAACATTTAACAATGATGTCATATAAGAATTAAAATCTTTAGTACTAATTTCCACTTTTTTACAATTGCATACTTCTCCATCTTTTAATTTTTTACCACAATTTGTACAAAATTTTGCCATTTTATCTCCTCCTAATTATATCTTGAAAAATAAGTTGTTAGTGTTGTTGTATCAATCATTTTATAATCACCATCAACACAATCAAAACTAATTGTTAAATAATCATAATCACTACTTTTATTTGTTTTTTCTTCATCATTATAATCTTTGTATTTAATTTCATATTTATATTTGATCTTTGTTCTAACTTTTATTTCATTATCATCAAAACTAAAATTAACTATTTCAGCATTTGTAAAATCAATTGATGTTAAAGTTGATGAAGAATTAGATAGATTAGATACTAAAGTATTATAATCTTCTTCAATTTCTTTTAAATCAGCTTTTTTATAACCAAATTTATTTTTTATTTCATCAAATGATTTTTTATTTATAGCTGCATCATACATTGTTTTTAAATTTTCTTTTATTGTTTTTTCAATTTTCTTTGATGTCTTTTTAGGAATATTACTGCTATTTATTTTTACATCATATTCACTGTAATATTTATTAATATTTAATTTATCTTCTACAACAAAACCAACTGGTAATTTAGCCTTAACTGTATATTCTCCTGTTAACATTTTTGGAAGTTCATAAACTTCTTCATCTTCGTCTGATTCTTTTTTATCTAAATATTTTTTATCAAGTTTAATTCCTTCAATTGTAAGTTTTGTTCCTTTAGCAACCACTATTTTAACAGGTCTTTCAGTTACGAAATCTTCAGATGAAATTATCCAATTGCTGAAAAATAATAATTTATTTTTTTTATTTTTCTTTAAAGTAATTTCAGTTGTTTTTGGAAGACTTTTATCTTTTTCAGTATAAGAAATTGTAACATCCATTTTAAGACCATCTTCTGATTTATTTACTTTTGTAACTTTATAGTTTAATACCTCTGAAGAGTTTTCTTTTAGTTTTTCTTTAAAAACTTTACTAAACATTTTCTTTGAAGTAAATTTGCCATCTTCAATATTTAAATAATTATATATTTTATCAGTATCACCATCAACGGTTGCTTCAAAAAATTTCTTAGCAATATTTTCTGGTTTAAACATATTACTTAATATAATGAAAGCAATTATAATAACAGCTATAACACCACTTGCAATTTTTAAAACTGTTTTATTTTGTTTAGACATATTACTAAACATAGGATTTTTCTTCTTATTTTCTAATTTTGCCCCACAATTTTCGCAAAAGTTAGATCCAGTTTCATTTTTTGTTCCACATTCTCCACAAAACATTATCTTACCTCCTTATGAAGATAATACTATTAATTGAAAATATTGTCAATTATTGTCACATTTATTATATTTAAATATATGTTTAAAATTGTTTATTATTAAAAAAACTACGGAACGTAGTTTCTAAATTTTTCTTATTAAAGTTTTACCTTCTTTAATTTTACAATCTTCAGCACAGCAAAAATCTGGAAATGTACATCTTGCTCCATGAGAATACTTTTCAATATCTAAAGCCAATGGGTTATTTGATTTTTCTAATTCTTTTTTATATTTAATTAAATTTTCTTTTGTCTGTAACATTATTTCAAGTTGAGCCTCAGAGCATAATCTTTCCTTACATTTTAAAACAAAATCTTCATATTTACCCATTTCACTAACTTTAACTATTTCTCCTTGTGGATTAACATCTTTAACGTATTCCATGTCATTCAACCATTCATTAACCAATGTTTGATCATCCAAAATAATTGGTGGTACAAAGTATTCTTTTTTATCTAACATTTCTATTTGATAATCAATTGTTCTATGTCTTTGTGCTTGAGCAACTTGAGCAAACGATCCTTTATATAAAGTTGAATAAACATTTCCATAATATTCTTCAACTTTATCTAAATCTTTACCAAATAGTGATAAGCTTCTTCCTTTTTCATTTTTTAATAATCCTTCTTCAAGAACATTTAATTTATCTAGTTCTTCTATTAATTGTTGCATTGAACTAGCTAGTTTTGTTTCAAATAAATTATTTTGATTAATATTTTTAATATAATCGTTCATCCAAGATACGAGATAATTAATTTGTCTTAAAGTTGTTGAATAAATCATTTGTGTTGGCATAAATACAGTAACCAAATATCTAGCATTTTCTTGGGCTAATTTTTGAATTTTAGAATCATTATAAACATTTCCATATTCTGCTTTTATTTTAGCTACGAATATTTCAATCCATTTTTGATACAATTTTTCTTCCCTCTCTGTTATGATTGAGCCATCTTGTCTTACAATAGATGTATATCTTGCTGATTTTTCACTTGTTGTATATTGTTTTTCATTATTAAGCACCATGGCCAAAATTTTTGGAATATTTTGCATGTTAAAATTAATTAAAATATGATCATAAACACTATGATGACCACTATTAAGTGTTCTATTAACTCTACGCATTGTTTTTTCTTCTAGTTCATTTTCAAGATGTGAAAATCCCTCTTTATCATAACAAACTCCAGCTATTTTTCCTGATAATTTAATAGCCTCTTTTTTGTTAAAAGTTCCATTTTCTTTTAAAAATTGATTAGGTAAAATACCAACCTTAATTTTCATTTTTTCCATTTCTACCTCCTATATTGATATTTTCCTTTTTATTCTTTTTCCATATTTTAATTATATCAATTATTGTAATTAATATAAATATTTTTATTAGAATTTAATCATATTAAAAGAAAATTTTTTTACTTTCTTTCTTTTAAAAAATACCATAATCTTTGATTAGACTTTTTCTTAAACTCATATTTCTTTTATTTGAATTTTGTTTTATTTCTTCACTTTTTTGATCACAAATTCTATCATAATTATAAATACTAATAAAATGTAATACATAGGCATCAACTTTAGATAACTCTTTATAATTTTTTAATTTTAATTCAATAAATCCTTCTACATCAACTATAGATTGTTTCTTTAGATGTTTTAGAATTTTTTCTATTTCTTCTCTTTCTTGATCATTTATTTTTGTATTCATTAAATCAATTATTGAGTTATTCATATAATTATAAACTATATCATGTTCTTCTTTAGAACATTGTTTCTTTGAATATTTTTTAAATAATTCACACATCAGTAATTGAGATTGAATATCTTGATATTTTTTTAATTCTTCTAATGACATTTCTTTTAATGATTTATTATTTTCGCTAAGATATTTTTCATCATCATCATTTACATATGACAACCACTTAATCCATTCATCTAATACATCTATACGTACACCAAAACTACTACGTTTAACCACATATAGCAATTTGTTTGAATCAACTATTATTGACATAATTCCACCTCATTTTTATTATACTATTGCTTTTAAATAAAGTAAATATTTCTACTTTCAAATTATTTTTTTAATCTTCGTCTAATTTTCTTTACTAAAGCAACTGGTTTACTATATAGCATATCATCTATTCTATCATCTAATCTTCTTTCTGATTCTTCTTGAGTTAATCCTGCTCCAACAAACATTCCATCACTAAGCATTATTTTTTTACCTTTTTTTACTTTTATAAAAGCAGAATCTTCGCCACTTCCAATCATCATCAAAACTTCTTCTTTATTTTTCTTTAAAATTCTTTTATGTGCTTTAAGAATTTTATGTTGTTCATCACAATCTAATTTGTCAAATTCTTCATAAGGAATACCTAATTCTCTTTCTAAAAAATCTTTTGCCAACTAAGTTCCACTCCTTCTATATGCTAGATTTCAAAATGTTTTTATATTCTTCATCTAAATTATCTACAATGGTATCATTTTCTAAAATTTGTTTTATAAATCCTTTATCTTTTGTTTTAACAATTGTATTAACTATTTTTTCTTGGTTTATTTGATGAATAAGACTTATATATTCACCTAAATAATATACATTTTTGGAATCCACAAAGAAATTATCCAATAAATCAAAATTATAACCTTTCCTATCATAATTCATCCCTAAACGCCATATATTTTCTAAAGAATTATCATAGTTTTTAGCCACATTCACTAAATCATTAAAACCATCTTGATCTATATTTGGTGTAAATGGTACAAAAATGTAAGAAGTTATTAGTAACATTAATTCTAAAGCACTCATATTCTTAGCAATATCAATATAAGTTTTATTATGGATTGTTAAATCAAATATTCTTTCATATTCATTTTCGTTATTAATTATTAATTCTTCTAAAGATTTATCCTTATTTTCAATATTCTCTAATAAAATATTCAAATCTTTTTTGTATTTTTTTCCACCTTTAGAATTTAAAAATATTTTTATTTCATTAATAAGTATATCTTTATTAATTAACTTATTTATATATTTATAAACACTTTTGACAAAAAAATTATTTTTTAATATTACTGAAAAAGACAATTTTTTAATATCTAAATTAATAAATATCTCTCCAGCCTTGCCTTTACTAAATTTTGTACTGTTATTTAATTTAATCTCATATATGTTTTCATCATAAAAAATTTTTAAATTTTTTCCAATCTCTAATTCATCAATTGTTTTAATAATTACTTTATCTTTATTTATTTCATACTCAAAATCAACTTTATTATTATCAATATATAGACTGATATCTTTAAACATATTTTCTATCCCTCAATTCTAAAATATTTTACAAATCACAAAATTTACTTCGTCAATCTGCAAGCATGTTAAAATCAATTGAATCTACATAAATATTTAGTACAAATTTAATTATTTTAAAACTCAAACAACAAAAGTGTTCGAGTTTAGTATCAATCTGGTGTCCCCAGTAGGAATCGAACCTACATTTATTCCTTAGGAGGGAATTACACTATCCATTATGTTATGAGGACATCTAGATAAATTATATCATGAATAAAAGAAAAAAACTATAAAATTATTATAGTTTTATGTTAAGTAGAAGAATTAAATAAACATTAACTAGGTAGCCAAATTTTCTACCAAACTCATATGAACCCACTACTTTATCCACCATACTAACAATCCATGACTCTGCATATTTTGGTAAAGAAATATTAATAGGAAACATATGTGATTTTATAATATCCTTTTCCTTTTCATTAATACCAAAAACACGCATCGAATTATCAACAGCTTCTTTAGGATGAACAAAAGTAGAAACAAAACGATCTTTAGCATTTCTATCTTCATCACTAATAAAGAAATCATGAAGTAATCCAGCTCTTGCTGTTTCAACATAATCTAAATGTAATAATTTAGATATTTTATAAGAATAATATGAAACTCTTACTGAATGTTCAAAACGAGTAGTTCCATGATGCTCTATTCTTTTTATTTGATTAAACTCTTCATTATCAAGTATATTCCCTACAATATTCATGTAGTTATCATCTTTTTTTATTTTGGTCGACATTTAAAATTCACCTCAGACTATTACATTATATCATATTCAGAAAAAAATTAATAATCTTTTCGCTTAAATTTTTTAAATTTATTTAATTAATTGTCAACTCTTGTGCTATAGGTTGGATTTGAATATACGTATTACCATCATTAACATCAATTTCTGTACCATCTGAATAACGATATATCGTTTGACTAGAACGCGATTCCTTTTCCCAAACAATAGGAACAGCATAACCATTAGTTATGTAATATCCATCGCCACTTCCAATATTATCTAATTTTTGACGTCCATAACTATCTAAACTATAATTATTAACTTTCATAACAATTATATTTTTGGCTGTATATTGATTTTTAGTAATACCATCAGTATGAGCAACTCCATTTACAAAACGATTATATACTTTTTTCTCAGCATCATAAGTATATGATGTTACAACATAATGAGAATAAGGAATTGAAATGTTGTTTGCAACAATACTATCCTCTTTAGAATCTAAATTAAACTCATCAACTTTATAATTTAATAATAATTTTTTATTAGTTTTAGTTCTATATCCTTTGTCCGATACAGCACTTTTTAACTTTTCCATATTCGTAAAAGCAGTATGCTCTAAAGCAACACCTAACGTACGATCTCTCCAAAAAGCACTAGCTGTACTCATACCATCAATATTATCAATATCTAAAGTTTTTATATCACTTAAAGCTTGAGAACTACCACCGAAATGAACATAAATAGCATCATTTTCTAAAGCATAATCCAAGAAATATGGACGTGAACTTCTAACTGAACCGATTCTATCTGTATCTTTATCTTTAAAAATAGCCATAAGACGTGTTAGTCCTCCTTCAGCTATAGCTTCATAAACAATATATGCATCATCTAAACCAGCGTGATTAATACGTGCTTTAGCATGATTATTAATCATAACTGCATATGGTCTTGTTTTTGAATCTTGATCAACTATTTTTAATTTTTTCATTTCTACTTTTTCTTTTATTTTTTTAGCAAGATCCTTATTATTTAAAATAAAATCCCCGCCTCCAATAATAACTAATATTAGAATAATAACCATTGAAAAAATTGTTTTCTTTTTCTTTTTTGACATTTTTCTTTTCCTCATAAAAACGCCTCCTCTTCTTACTTTTATTATATCAAAAAAAATAAATAAAGATTTAACTTTATTTATTTTATATGTCTAATTTGTGTAAATTAATGAAAAAAGAAAGCTACATAGATTAAGAAACATAAATATATAAGTGAAATAATTAATCCATTTATTTTTTCAGATTTACTTGATTTATATTTAACACCTAATGCCATAGTTATTAGAAGTCCTCCAACTAAACCTCCAATATGAGCTGAATTAGCTATCCCGTTTAAAACAAAACCTAAAGCTAAATTAAATAAAATTAGCGGTATTATCTGAGATTTTATAACCGTTCCAAGATAAATACGATAATGATATCCAAAATATAAAAGAGCACCAAATAATCCGAAAATAGCTCCTGAAGCACCAACACATATAGAATCATTAAAAATAACAGACATCAAACTACCAGTTAAAGCACTAAACAAATATACAATTAAAAACTTTGTTTTACCTAGAAAACTCTCAATTTGCATACCAACTATATAAAGTGCATAACAGTTGAAAAGTAAATGGAAAATTCCAGCGTGTAAAAAGGCACTTGTAATTAAACGATAATATTCACCATTTTTTACTAGTGGTGCATAATTAGCACCAAATCTAAGTAATGTAAGTGAATCTTGACTTCCCTTTCCAAAAAGATATGTCGCAAAAAACACTAAAACATTGATAGTAATTATGAAATATGTAAGATATGGTGTTTTTTTCTTAAATACTTCTTCTGCTTTAATAGAATCAGATTCATTTTTTTCACCAATTTCTTTTGTTATTTTCATGAATAATTCCATACCTTTTTCTTTAAAATTAGTATCTTTAGTAATTGTTGGAAACTCATTCATAATAAATTCATATTTCTTTAAATCTTTAACATTGTTAACCTCAGCACAATCTAAATGATTAGAATGCATATATGGTTCTATATCAACATTATCACCTAAATTAACAAACAAACTTAAAGTTGTAATATTAAATGACATTGTCTTTTTCTTTATTTTATTTACTATTTTTTGTGTTCTAAATAAATCAAAATTTAACTGTTCATCATTATGAATATAATTTGAAACAATTCTAACAATTTGGTAATTCTCATCCAAATTTTCTAGCCATATCTCGTTCTTAGCTCCATGTAAAACAATTGGGCTATATCCTTGTTCTGTTATAAAAAAGTGAAGTAATTTCATCACTAATTCGTCATTTTTTTCTAGTCTTACTTCTTCCATATTTCCTCCTAGTAATAATATTTTAATATAATTCATAAATTGTGTAAAGAGGTGCATGTATGAAAAATTTCATAAAATTTATCTTAATTTTACTACCATGGTTTTTAAGTTCTATTATTTTTAAAGTTGATTCTACCTTTTATACGAGTCTAAATCTTCCAAAATTTGCGCCACCAACTTATTTTTTTCCAATTGTATGGACTGTTTTATATATTTTAATTGCTATTAGTATTTATATTGTTTTCAATACCATTTATTATAAATATATCAAAAGTTATACTAATGTATTAATTTATAATTATATTTTTAATCAACTTTTCACCTTTTTCTTTTTTAGTTTAAAAAACATCTTTTTAGGTTTTGTTGATATTGTTTTAACTTTCATAACTTCTCTATTTCTTTATTATGAAACTAAAGAAATAAATGAAAAAGCTAGTCTTTTTTTAATACCATATACTCTATTTACTTTATTTGCTTTAATTTTAAACTTAACAATTTATTTTATGAATCTTTAAATTGTTTTAAGATATTTTCAAAACATGGTGGCAATGGACTATCAAACTCCATATATTCATGAGTTGTTGGATGTATAAAACCTAATGTTTTCGCATGTAAACATTGTCCCGTATTATCAATTAATTTACGTCTTCCATAAACAGGATCATTTACAACCGGATAACCTATATAGTTCATATGAACTCTTATTTGATGCGTCCTACCTGTTTCTAGTTTTAATTCAATCAAAGTAGCATTAGAATATCTTTCTATTACTTTAAAATGGGTTATCGCATCTTTCGAATTAATATCTGTAACAGCCATTTTTTTACGATCATTAATATCTCTTCCGATTGGTGCATCAATTGTTCCAGTATCTGTATTTATTATTCCCCATACTAAGGCAATATACTTACGAGTTGTCTTTTTTTCTTCTAATTCTTTAGCTAATATCTTATGAGCCTTATCATTTTTAGCAACCATCAAAAGTCCAGTTGTATATGCATCTATACGATGAACTATTCCCGGTCTAAATTCACCATTAATAGTACTCAAATTTTTAGAATGATATAAAAGACCATTAACTAAGGTTTTAGATTTATTACCAACCGCAGGATGAACTACCATTCCATTTGGTTTATTAACAACGATTACATCATCATCTTCATAAATAATATCTAAATCTATTTTTTCTGGAAGAGCTTGCATTATTTCTTCTTTTATTTCTCCAACTTCAACAAGATCATTTTCTTTCAAAATATAACTATTTTTTGTTTTTTTACCATTAACAAGTATCTCTTCATTTTTAATCATTTTACTTACTTTACTTCTACTAACATCTAGAACTTGTGGTAAATAACTATCAATTCTTTGATTTTTAAATTGTTCATCTATTTTTATTTTTTGCATTCTTATCACCCCTAGACATATTAATAATAAGTAAAAAAGCACTTATTACTATTGCTATATCAGCTAAATTAAAAATTGGAAAATTATAACCTATAATATTAAAATCCAAATAATCAATAACATATCCTCTAATAATTCTATCAATTAAATTACCTAGAATTCCTCCTATTAACATACTATAAGTAAAAATATTCATTTTTGTTAAGATAGTATCTTTAATAAAAAATTTATATATTATAAATAAAGCTACTATTGCAATCATTATCAAAAAGATACGATTGCCATTTAAGATACTAAAGGCAGCTCCTAAATTTTGAACATATGTTATTGAAAAAAATTTATCTATAACTGAAATACTACTATTTAATATCATAGTGTTACTTATAAAAATTTTAATTATTTGATCAATTAAAACAAGTAAAAAAGCAAATATAGTAATATATGTCATTTTATCACCTTATTCATTATACCACACTTTTTAGTTCTTACCTAAAAGAGGTTTTAAAAATTCTCCTGTATAACTTTCTTTTACTTTAACAATTTCTTCAGGTGTTCCCTTAGCAACAATAGTACCACCATTATCGCCACCTTCTGGTCCTAAATCGATTATATAATCAGCAACCTTGATTACATCTAAATTGTGTTCTATAACTAATACAGTATCACCATTATCAACAATTCTTTGAAGAATTGCAAGTAATTTTTTTATATCATGAGTATGAAGTCCTGTTGTAGGTTCATCTAAAATAAACAAACTTCTACCAGTTGGTTTCTTTTGTAATTCTTTAGCTAGTTTAATTCTTCCCGCTTCTCCACCACTTAAAGTAGGAGCACTTTGACCAAGTTTTATATAAGAAAGACCAACATCCATAAGCATTTGTAACTTATTTTTTATTTTAGGATGGTTTTCAAAGAATGGCAAAGCTTCTTCAACTCGCATCTCTAAAACATCATAGATACTTTTTCCTTTATATTTTATATTTAATGTTTCACTATTATAACGTGTACCATGACAAACTTCACAAGGAACATAAACATCAGGTAAAAAATGCATTTCTATTTTCTTAACACCATCTCCAAAACAAGCCTCACAACGACCGCCTTTTACGTTAAAAGAAAATCTTCCTTTATCATAACCTTTC
This sequence comes from uncultured Mycoplasmatota bacterium, assembly GCA_900550255.1. Taxonomy (GTDB): domain Bacteria; phylum Bacillota_I; class Bacilli_A; order RF39; family UBA660; genus UMGS1271. The sequence continues at coordinate 96,057 of URQZ01000001.1, forward strand.
ATTTTAGCTTCTTTTGTTGATGCGAAAACATCTCTTATATCATCAAATACACCTGTATAAGTTGCAGGATTTGATCTTGGTGTACGACCAATTGGAGCTTGTGATATATCAATAACTTTATCTATATTTTCAAGGCCTTTTATTTCTCTAAATTTTCCTGGTTTTTCTTTTGATTTATATAAATTACTAGAAACTGCTTTATAAATTATTTCATTAACTAAACTACTTTTACCACTTCCACTAACACCTGTTATACATGTAAAAGTACCAAGTGGAATTTTAACATTAATATTTTTTAAATTATTTTCTTTTGCGCCTTTTACTTCAAGATATTTTTTATTACCTTTTCTTCTTTTTTCAGGAACATCTATCTTTAATTTTCCTGTTAAATATTTTCCGGTCAAACTATTTTCATTTTCCATTACTTCTTTTGGTGTTCCACAAGCAATTACCTTTCCACCATGAAGACCCGCTTCTGGACCGATATCAACTAAATAATCAGCTGCTAACATCGTATCCGTATCATGTTCTACAACAATTAAAGTATTACCTAAATCACGCATTTCTTGGAGTGACTTAATTAAACGATTATTATCTCTTTGATGAAGACCAATACTAGGTTCATCCAAAACATATAAAACACCTGTTAAATGTGATCCTATTTGCGTTGCAAGTCTAATTCGTTGAGCTTCTCCACCACTTAGTGTTCCAGCACTTCGACTAAGTGTTAAATAACCAAGTCCTACATTAATTAAAAATTCTAATCGTGATTTTATTTCTTTAATTATAAGTTTAGATATTTCAAGTTGCTCTTTATTCAATTTTAGTTTATTAAAGAAGGTATATAAATCTTCTATACTTAAATTTGTTAATTCAAAAATATTTTTTTTAGAAATCAAAACAGAAAGAATTGATTCATCAAGACGAGCTCCATGACATTTTGGACATTCTAATTCTGTCATATATCCCTCTATCCAATCACGAATCCAAGTACTTTTTGTTTCAACATATCTTCTCTCTAAGTTATTAATAACACCTTCGTAGAAGTTTTTTGTACTTCTTTTATTACCTGTTTTTGAAATATAATTAAATTCTAATGGTTCTAATGATCCGTATAAAATAATGTCTAATTGTTCCCTTTTTAAATTTTTTATTGGAACATTCATTTTTATATTATAATGCTTACAAACAGTTGAAAGTTCTGTATAGGTTATATTATTAGTATCTTCTATATTAATAGGCTTAATAGCGCCTTCTAAAATACTTAAATTTTTATTTGGAATAACTAAATCTTCATCTATTTTATATTTTATTCCAAGTCCTTTACATTCATCACATGCCCCATATGGTGCATTAAACGAAAACATTCTTGGCTCTAATTCTGGAAGTGAAAAGTCACAATCTGGACAAGCATAAGTTTCACTCATTAAAAATGACTCGCCACCAATTACTTCTATAAAAACTCTACCTTTAGAAAGTTTTGATGCCTGTTCAATTGATTCATATAAACGACTTCTAATTCCATCTTTTATAATTAAACGATCAACTACAACCTGAATTCTATGTTTTTTGGTTTTTGAAAGATTAATTTCTTCCATTAAATCTAATTCTTCATCATCAATTATAACTCTAACATAACCATCTTTTCTTAAATCAGAAAGAAGGTCTTTAAAAGTTCCCTTTTCACCATAAACAACAGGACTTAATATTTTAATTTTAGTTCTATCTTCTAATTTTAATACTTGATTTGTCATTTCTTCGACACTTTGACTAGAAATAGGTTTGTGATGAACAGGACAATATGGTATACCTATTCTAGCATATAGTAATCTTAAATAATCATATATTTCGGTTACTGTTCCCACGGTACTCCTAGGATTTTTATTGGTTGTTTTTTGATCAATACTAATTGATGGTGATAACCCTTCAATACTATCGACATCGGGTTTTGATTCGCCACCTAAAAACTGTCTAGCATAGGCACTTAAACTTTCAACATATCTTCTTTGTCCTTCAGCATAAATAGTATCAAAAGCTAAGCTACTTTTACCACTTCCACTAACACCAGTCATTACTATTAGTTTATTTTTAGGAAGTTCAATTGAAATATTTTTTAGGTTATTTTCTCTTGCTCCTTTAATTATTATTTTATCCATAAAATCACCTCAAACTAATTATTATTATAACACTATTGTCAACTAGTATTAGTATAGCAAACATATTTTCGCAAGTAAATAGTTTGTTTGCATTTATTTACAAGTTATGATAATATATATAACACTTAAAAAGGAGGTAAAACTATGAAGTGTAATTCAGTTTTTAGAGGTAATATTAAAATATGTACAAATATTAATAATATTAAGAAAGGACACATTTTTAAATCACAATTATATAAAGAAAATGCTACTATTATTCATTTAAAACATTTGGGATTTGTTGATTTAGATAGTTTAACTGGTAACAAATTAAAAGATTCTTTAATTATTTTAAAAAGTCTTCTTTGTTCTTCTAAAAATAATATTTTTATCAATCAAAACCCAACAGAAGAAAATAGTTTATGGTTAGATGTTGCTTCTCTATCACAATATTATCATCCTCATTATAATAATGCTACAACTAAGATTAAACAATTAAAGTTAAATGAAACAAACAAAGACATTATACACTAAAAAATCAAAGACTTAATATCATCTTTGATTTTTTTATATTTTATTTGGATCAATATCTATATCTACATTTACTTTATTTTTAGCATAAATATTATTAATAAATTTCAATTCTTTAAATATCTGACTACTATCTTTATATTTTAAAATTACTCCAAGATAATAAACATTATTTATTTTAGGAATATTACATGCCGTTGGCCCTAAAATAAATAAATCTTTTATTTTTTTACTTTTTAAATAATCAGTAATTTTTTCGCCTGTTTTATATGCTTCATCATAATTATTAGATGATATTTTAATATAACACAAATTATAATAAGGACTGTATTTTAGAATTTTTCTAATTTCCATTTCTTTTTTATAAAAACTATTATAATCATGAGAACTTGCATATTTAATGCTATAATGATCAATATTAAATCCTTGAATAATTACTTCACCTTTTAAAGAGGCTCTTCCGGCTCTTCCAGCAACCTGATTCAAAAGTTGAAAAGTTCTTTCTCCACTTCTAAAATCTGGTATATTTAAACTAGCATCTCCATTAATAACACCAACCAAAGTTACTTTAGGAAAATCAAGTCCTTTAGCGATCATTTGCGTTCCAATTAAAACATTATACTTTTCTTGTCTAAATGAATTTATAATTTTTTCATGACTTCCTTTAGTAGAAGTAGTATCATTATCCATTCTAATAACCTTAGCTTTAGAATAATTTTCTTTTATATATTGTTCTAATTTTTCAGTTCCCATTCCATAATCGTTTATATCAATACTACCGCAACTAGGACATTTTTTTAATCTAGAACTTCCATATCCACAATAATGACAGCGCATTGTATTAGATGATTTGTGATAAATCAAAGGAATATCACAAGCAGGACATTTATGAACATATCCGCAATTTTTACAAGTTACAATAGTTGAATAACCTCTTCTATTTAAAAGAAGAATTATTTGTTCATTTTTATCCAATTTTTCTTTTATTTTTTCATCTAATAAACCTGAAATAATTCGATTATTATTTTTTATTTCGTCTTTCATGTCAATTAAGGTAACTTTGGGTAAATTATCGTTTACTCTTTTTTTTAATTCACAAAGGTGATAAATCCCCATTTTAGCTCTTGTATAACTTTCTATTTTAGGTGTTGCACTTCCAAGTACAATCGGTATATTATATTTTCTTCCTCGCCATAAAGCTATATCAATAGCATTATATTTTGGATTATTTTCTTGTTTATAAGTCATTTCATGTTCTTCATCTATAATAATTATTCCTAAGTTAGTTAGTGGTGCGAAGATGGCACTTCTTGCACCTATTACAATTTTTACTTCCCTTCTCTGTATTTTGCGCCATTCATCATATTTTTCTCCGTTTGATAATCTAGAGTGTAATATTGCAATAGTACTACCAAATCTTTTTTTAAAATTAGAAACGACTTGTGGTGTCAAACTTATTTCAGGTACAAGAACTATAGCTTCTTTTTTTTCTTTTATAATTTCTTCTATTAGATGCATATATACTTCAGTTTTGCCACTTCCCGTTACTCCATGAAGAAGGAATGGTTGAAATTTATTTTTTTGATTTAAAATTTCTTTTATAACTTTATTTTGTTCATCATTTAGTTTTATTTTTGTATCCTCTTTTTCTACTTTATTATTTAGACGGTATTCTTCTATTTTTATTTCTTTTATAATTTCTTTTTTTATCAATGTTTTCACGCTAGATACAGAAATATCATTAGCTTCTTTCTTTAAAACTTTATCCTTATTTTCAAATAATTTAAGAATTTCTTTTTGTTTTTCATTTGAAACACTTATTTTTTTATTTAAAACTAAATATGTTATATATTTTTTATTTATGGTGAGACTTTTCTTAGCTTTTAAAGCAGATGGTAACATCGTTTGATAAGCACTTATTAGATTACATAATGTTTTTTGTGATATGTATTTTCCAAGTTCAAGCATTTCTTTATTTAAGACAGGTTCCTCGTCTATTAATGATATTATTTCTTTTAATTCATAATCAAGTTTTTCATTTTCTTTTATTTTTAAAACAAATCCTTCTAGTTTTTGTTTTCCAAATGGTACTAGTACTCTAATACCAACCTTTATTTTTTCTTTAAAATCTTTTGGAATCAAATAGGAAAATGTTTTATCAATATTTTTAGCTTTAATTTCAACAAGTACTTCTGCAATCATAATATCAACCTCTAATCAAATATTATCATTTTTAAAACCTAAAGACAAGAAAAAAAGAACATATTTGTCCTTAACTTTCTTTAACCGTTATAATAGGCATTACTTGAGAAGCATGTAATCTATATCTTGCAGACTTACCATCGTCACAATATCCATTACCCGTAAATGGGAAAATAACATATCCATCATATCCAGCTTTGCCTTTAGTTAAGGTAGCAATATAATCACCGTCTTGGCTTTTATCACTTAATAGTGGGGAATAATTACAACCTTTATAATATTTGACAAGATAAGAAGTTCCATTATATACCTGCGTAACTTCTTCTGATATAACACTCCTAGTTAAACCTTCTTCTTCCTCTATTGGTATTCTAACATAACTCTTAATAGAATCAACACCATCATTAAATGTCATCTCTTCCAATTCCGTTGTTTTTGATAAATTATTTTCACTCATTTTACTATCTAACCAATTCTCTACAGTCGTCTTTATTAGACTCGTATTATATCTATATGATTTAGGACAATAAGAAGTTCCTTCAACACACATTGGAATACCTATATTACTAACAGTACTACTAGGTACATCTGATGGTAAATATAATTGCAATTCATTAGTTGATAAATGATCACTAAGCATCAATCTAGTTGATTTTCCATAATCTCTCATCACTAACCATTCATATCCTAGATAACTTACTCTTTCTCCTTGTGTATAGTCTCTACTTAGTATTCCATATTTTTCCTCATTTATATCTTTAGCATCCTTCTTTAACTTCTCTAAAATTCTTGAACGAGATGAAAGCGTCGCAAGTAATGTTGTCATAAGCACTAAAAAAACAAGTAAAATTGTATAAAGTATTCCTGTTGCTGCAAATCCATTTTCTTTTCTTTTCATCGATATTTCCCCTATTCTATCTACCACTAATTTTATAACATTTTGTATTTATAGTCAAATGTTTAATTCTTTTTTTTTATGGACATGCATATATATTAAAAAGAGGTGACTTAAATGTTTTTCAAAGCAATTCATACACGTATTAAAATTGTTTTTATAATCATCATTATCCTTCTTATTATCATAATTGGAAAAGTTTTCTACATTCAAGTTATCGATTATAAAAAGCTAAATAAACTATCATCTAGCCTTTGGAGTCGTAACCTACCAATTGAAGCAAATCGAGGGAAAATATATGATCGAAATGGTGTTGTTCTTGCGGATAATAAAACAACGACTTCCCTAGTTTTAGTTCCAAATCAAATTAAAAACAAAAAAGAAACTACTAAAAAATTGAGTGCGATTTTAAATGTAAGCTATGATGATATGTATAAACACGTAAATAAAAAAACATCAATTGAAAGAGTTCACCCCGAAGGAAGAAGATTATCTTATGAGATAGCAGATAAAATAAATTCACTAAAATTAGATGGCGTTTACCTAATTAAAGAATCACAAAGATATTATCCATACGATTCCTTAATGTCACATACTTTAGGATTCGTTGGAATTGATAATCAAGGTTTAAGTGGTTTAGAACTTATGTATGATAAATATCTAACAGGTGAATATGGAGCTATCAAATATTTAAGTGATGCCAAAGGAAACAAATTAAAACTAACAGAAGCCTATGAAAAACCTCAAGATGGAATTAATATGAGTCTAACAATCAATTACAAACTACAAGCAGTCGTTGAAAGAGAACTAGATAATGCTGTTAAAAGATACAATCCAGATCAAGCATTAGCTATTGCTATGAATCCTAAAACTGGTGAAATATTAGCCATTTCTTCTCGTCCTAATTTCAGTCCAAGTAATTACAAAAAATATAGTACCGAGCAAATAAATAGAAACCTCCCTATTTGGGCAACATACGAACCTGGGTCAACCTTTAAAATTATAACCTTAGCAACCGCATTACAAGAACAATTAGTTGATCTTGATAAAGACACTTTTGATGATGGCGGAAGCATTCATGTTGAAAATGCTAGAATCAAATGTTGGAAAGCTGGAGGCCATGGACATCAAACCTTTCTTCAAGTCGTAGAAAACTCTTGTAACCCCGGTTTTGTTACCTTAGGACAAAGAATTGGAAAAGATAAACTATTTGAATATATAAACAAATTTGGTTTTGGTAAAAAAACAGGCGTCGATCTAAACGGAGAAAGTTCAGGAATTTTATTTTCACTTGATAAAGTAGGACCAGTTGAACTTGCAACAACAGCCTTTGGTCAAGGAGTTAGTGTTACCCCTATTCAACAAATTACAGCCGTTAGTGCAGCCATAAATGGTGGTTACTTAAATAAACCATACATCGTTAAAAGCTTAAACGAACCAGAAACAAATAACGTCGTCAAACAAAATAAAAAACAAACCGTTCGCAAAGTTATTGATAATAAAACAAGTAAAAAAGTCAGATATGCTCTTGAGAGCGTTGTCACTAATGGAACTGGTAGAAATGCCTTCATAGACGGTTATCGTGTTGGAGGAAAAACAGGAACTGCCCAAAAAGTTCAAAACGGAATGTATATGGTTGGAAACTATATTGTATCATTCATTGGTTTTTTACCAGCAAATGATCCTGAAGTTATCGTCTATGTCGCAATCGATAATGCTAAAGGAATAACTCAATATGGTGGAACAATATCCGCACCTATTGCACGAACAATTTTAAAAGACTCAATTGATATTTTAAATATTAAAAAACCAAAAGGTGCGAGTGAAAAAAATTATAACTTCAATGAAAAAAAATATGTAACTGTACCTAATGTTATAAATATGAATTTAGATGATGCTATGAAAAATTTAAAAGACTTTAAAGTTGAATATACTGGAACTGGTAAAAAAGTAACTTATCAATCACCTAGTCCAAAAGAAAGAATATATGAAGGTGAAACAATAAGATTACTCTTAGATGATTAGAGGTGAAAAATGCTTATTTTAACAAAATCTACTTTATCACTTATGATTGGATTTATATTGTCTATCTTCTCTGCTAGCATAATAATTCCCCTTCTAAAAAAACTAAAAGCAGGTCAAAATTTAAGTGTCTATTTAAGTGAAAAACATCGTTCTAAACAAGGAACACCAACGATGGGAGGAATCATTTTTATTCTTCCAACTATTATTACTATGATTATTCTCTATCTAACTAAAAAGATAAATTTTTCATATAATTTATTAATTGTTATTTTTACCTTTTTAGGATATTTCTTAATAGGATTTATAGATGACTATTTAATAATTATTAAACACAATAATAAAGGCTTAAGTGAAAAAGCAAAATTTTTATTACAAATTATTATTGCTGTTATTTTCTTTTATCTATTTATGATTTCTGGAAATGAACCTCTTCTTTGGATTCATTCATTAAATATAAAACTAGATATTGGTTGGTATTATGGATTATTTATTCTACTTGTTTTAGTAGCAAGCAGTAATGCTGTTAATTTAACTGATGGCTTAGATGGTTTAGCTGGTGGTTTATCAGCAATTGCTATTTGTACCTTTGGAATTTTATCATTTAATACTGGTTGGCTAGAAGGTTATGAAGAAATCGCCATTTTTTGTTTTACTTTAACAGGTTCTATTCTAGGTTTTCTCGTTTTTAATGTCAGTCCTGCCAAAGTATTTATGGGTGATACAGGATCACTTTGTCTTGGTGCAACTCTTGGTACTATAGCTATCTTAACTAGACATGAAATTCTACTTATTGTTATTGGAATAGTCTTTGTTATTGAAACAATAACCTGTTTAATTCAAAGATATTATTACAAATTAACTAAAAAAAGATTTTTTCCTATGACTCCTATTCACCACACTTTTGAAAAACTAGGTTGGAGAGAACAAGACATTGTTAAATTATTTTGGATTATTGGTTTTATTGGCTCAATGATAGGAATTATATATGGTGTTTGGATGTAAAGGAGTGATATTTTGAAAAAATTTGATTTATTATTATTTATTACAATTATAACTATTTCTCTTTTTGGAATAATAATGATTTATTCAGCCTCATATATTTGGGCTGAATACAAATTTAATGATCCTTTTAAATTTGTTAAACACCAAGGTTTGTTTTTTATAATAGGAATTATTATGATGCTAATTACTAGCAAAATTCCTTATAAGGTTTATTTTGAAAAAGCAAATACTCTTCTACTAATTAGTATTATTCTTTTAATTTTAGTTATAATTCCTGGTATAGGAACAGTTAGAAATGGAAGTCGAAGTTGGTTTGGAATTGGTTCTTTTGGTATTCAACCAAGCGAATTTGCTAAACTCACGTTAATTATTTTTACTTCAAAATATTTAACAAAAAATGAAAAAAATTTAAAATATATTAAAAAAGGTGTTTTACCTATTTTAGGTATTGTTATTCTTGTTTTTGGTTTAATTATGTTACAACCAGATTTTGGAACAGGAATGATTATTTTAGTAAGTATTATTGGTCTTCTTTTTGTAAGTGGCGTTGATTTCAAATTTTTTATTCGTTTAGGACTAATTGGTGTAGTTGGTATTGTTTTACTTATAGCTATTGCTCCTTATCGTTTAGAACGTATTTTATCATTTTTAAATCCTTGGAGTGATCCTTTAGGAAGTGGTTTTCAAATTATTCAATCATTATATGCTATTGGACCTGGTGGTTTATTTGGGCAAGGTTTTATGAATTCAAGACAAAAACATTTCTATCTACCAGAACCTCAAACTGATTTTATTTTTTCTATTATAAGTGAAGAATTTGGGTTTTTAGGAATATTGATTGTTGCTACTTTGTTTACAATTATTATTTTTAAAGGTTTTAAAATTGCTCAAAATAGTGGTGATAAGTTTGCTAAATTTCTAGCTTTTGGAATAACTTTTGGTCTTGCTTTTCAAGCTATTTTAAATTTAATGGTCGTTGTTGGTTTAATACCAGTTACTGGTGTTACTCTTCCCTTTTTAAGTTATGGAGGGTCTAGTCTATTAATTACTCTAATTAGTATGGGTGTTCTATTAAATATAAGTCGTTATCAAAGATAATAAAAAATACACTTATTTGTGTATTTTTCAGGGCTGTTGATAAAGTCGATTTTTCAAATCGGCTTTGTCACAGCCTTTTATATTTCTCCCACTAAAGTATAAAAAAGAGTGCTTTTTAGAGATTAAATACCTAATATTTGCTCTTTTTTAGACATTTTAGCCCACTTTGATTTTATTAAAAACTTAATTTTTTCAAAATAAGTAGTTTGTCAACAATTTGAAACATAAATATTTATTTATGTTCAATTAAAGATTTTAAATCATCTTCTAATTTTGATATATCATTTGGACTCATAAAAGCAAACACAGCATCATCATATTTAGCCAAAGTATTTGCTTCATCTAAATTAATGTGATGACCATTATCTAATTTAGAAATAATTACATCTGATGTTATTCCTTCAAAATCTTCTTGTTTTTCACGGGCACCATGAATATCCATAATATATGCCTCATCTACATTTTTAAAAGCATTTACTAAATCTTCTTTAAATTCGTTAGTACGTGAATATGTATGTGGTTGGAAAATGGCTATAAGCTTTTTATTAGGATATTTTTGACGAATTGCTTTTAGTGTTGCCTTTACTTCATTTGGATGATGAGCATAATCATCAATAATGATTGAGTTTCCAACTTTTGTTTCACTAAATCTTCTTTTTGCTCCTTGATATGTCTTTAATACTTTAGAAATCACTTTTGCTTCCATTCTTTCATAATAACAAGTTGCAATTACAGCCAAGACATTTAAAAGGTTATGTTTTCCATAAATAGGTAAATCATAATTACCGTAATAATTACCCTCTATTTCTACTTCAAAAGAAATTCCTGTTTCTTTATATTCAACGTTTATAGCACGAATATCATTATCTTCATCTAATCCATAATAAAAGATTGGTTTATTTACTTCTAATGAATGTGTATAAGGATCATCACCACAAGCTATAATCATCTTATCTGCTTTATTAGCAAATGTTTGATATGCATCAATTACATCATCTATTCCTGTAAAATAGTCAACATGGTCAAGATCAATATTAGTAATAATTACATAGTAAGGATTATAATCTAAAAAATGACGACAATACTCACAAGATTCTAAGATAAAAAACTCGTTTTTAGGATCCGCATAACCTGTTCCATCACCTATTAAATAGTTACAACCAATAGTACTATTTAAAACGTGAGCAAACATTGATGTAGTTGTTGTTTTACCATGACATCCACAAACACATATTGTTTTAAATTTTTCGGTAAGTTTTCCAACCATTTCTGAATATGTATATATTTCTAAATCTAATTCTTCAGCTTTTTTTACTTCCAAATTATTTTCACTATTAAAAGTTGCTCCCTTTACTATTTTCATATTTTCAGAAATATTATTTTCATCAAATGGTAAGATTTTAATATTTAATTCTTCAAGCCCAACTTGTGTGAAGAAATGCTTATCATAATCACTACCTTGAACTTCATATCCAAGTTCTTTCATTATTTGCGCTAAGGCACTCATACCTGAACCTTTAATTCCTATAAAATGATACATCTTATCACCTATCCTTATAATAATCGTATACTGTTTTATTTTCTTTGTCAATATTTTATACTTTTAGTTGACAAAAAAAGAGATTAATTATCTCTATCATTAAACATTATTATTAAACGTAATAAATTTAGCAATGTTGATATAACACTTGCAACATAAGTCATAGCTGCAGCTCTTAACATATTATGAACGCCATTTTGTTCCTCTTTATCAACGAGTTGCAAACTTATAAGTTGTTTTTGAGCTCTATTTGATGCATCAAATTCAACTGGTAATGTTACTATTTGAAAAAGTAATGTTGCAAGTAAAATTAAAATACCAACGATTAAATAACCTGTAATCCCCGCAATTAATGAGATTATTAGTGAGAAATATCCTAAGTAAGTTACAAAATTAACAAACGGTACTAGCACACTACGTATTCTCATAAATGTATAGTTTTCTTTATCTTGAATAGCATGACCACATTCATGAGCAGCTACAGAAAGCGCTGCTATACTTGTTCCATCAAAAATTTCATTTGAAAGTCTTACAACTTTTCTAGTTGGATCATAATGGTCTGTTAAATTACCGTTTACAGATACGACATGTACATCTGTTAAACCATTTTTATCTAATATCATACGTGCTACTTCTTGACCACTTATTTTTTTGTTATTTCTTATTCTTTTATATTTGTTATAATTGCTACTAATACTTATTTGTGAAAATAATACTATTACAAATCCTATTATTGCAATAAAAATGGTTAAAAGATTTTCATATCCTAATGTCATATAATTCATTTTATACCTCTATTCTACTTTGAATTTTGTCCCTTCCCTTGTATCAATCAAAATGATTCCTTTTTGTAATAATTCATCACGTATTTGATCAGCTAAATTATAATTCTTTTCTTTTTTAGCTTCATTTCTTTTATTTATCATATCATTAATATATTTTTCATCTATTTCTGATATTTCTTTTGTATTTGAACTTAATAAATCAAGAGATAATACCTGATCAAATTTTGTTATTAGTGTAATTTTTTCATTGTTTGTTAAAGTATTATCTTTTATAACATCATAAAGTACTGTTAATGCATTTGAAGTATTTAAATCATTTTCTAAGGCTTCTTTAAAATTATTTTCATATAATTCTATATTTTTATTATTAACATCTCCTTGATTATTATTTATTAAAGTGATTTTTCTTTTTAATTTATCATATGTGTTTTTAATTGTATCCATTATTTCATAACTAAATACTAATGTTTTACGATAATGTGAACTTAAACAAAATAGACGATAAATTATTGGATCATATCCTTTTTCTTGAAGTAAACTTAAAGTCAAAAATTCACCTTTTGATTTACTCATTTTTCCTGTTTTATCATTCAAGTGTTCTCCATGGCACCAATAATTACACCATTTGTGCCCAAGATATGCTTCACTTTGAGCTATTTCATTTGTATGATGTGGAAATATATTATCTACACCTCCACAATGAATATCTAAATATGGTCCTAGATATTTTATACTAATTCCAGAACATTCAATATGCCACCCTGGATAACCAACTCCCCAAGGTGAATCCCATTTTAATTCTTGATCATCAAATTTTGATTTTGTAAACCACAATACAAAATCAGCTTGATTTTTTTTATTTGAATCTTCTTCTACTCCTTCACGAACACCTACAACCATTTCATCTATTTTATGATTAGTTAATGCATAATAATCTTTTACTTTGCTTATATCAAAATAAACATTACCATTTGATATATATGCGTAGTTTTTTTCTATTAGTTTTTCAATTATTTTTATATATTGCTCAATATTATCTGTTGCTTTACTAATAATTTCAGGTCTTTTTATATTTAGAGAATCTATATCTTTTAAAAAGGCTTCTGTATAAAAGTCTGCAATATCTAAAACGCTTTTATGTTCACGTTTTGCGCCTTTTAACATTTTGTCTTCTCCTGTATCGGAATCGCTAGATAAATGTCCAACGTCAGTTATATTCATAGCTCTTTTTACATTATATCCAAGATAGTTTAATGTTTTTTCTAAAATGTCTTCAAAAATGTATGTTCTAAGGTTTCCTATATGGGCATAATGGTAAACAGTTGGTCCACAAGTATACATTGTTACTTTATTTTTATCATTTGGAACAAATTCCTCTACTTTTCTTGTAAGTGTGTTATATAATTTCATTTTATCACCCTAACTTCCCGTTTAGTATATCATAAATATACAGTTAATTTCAATTGTTTATCTTGTTTCACATAATATAACAAATTTAAATTATTTCATAATCTATGAGTTGTATTTGATTAGAAATCATGCAAGGGTTTAAATCAAGATTTTGACTTAATTCTGTACTCAAATATTTTTTGCTATCATCTGGAAAAACAGTTATAACATTTTCTTTTATTTCTTCTTTTAGAAGAATAGATCCTAATAAATTAGCTCCTGATGATATTCCAACGCCAAGTCCTAAATCTAAGGCAAGTTTTTTAGACATGTTTATTGCATCTAAATCATTAATTAAAAGGACTTTATCTATTTTATTAACATCTACTAGTTCCGGAATAAAATCATCACCTATTCCCTCTATTTTATGACTATCAATAATTCCTTTAGAAATAATTGCCATTGTATCCGGTTCTATTGCGCATGTTATTAGATTTGGATATTTTTCTTTTAGACATTTTGATGTTCCCATCAATGTCCCGCCTGTTCCAATTCCAGATACAAATCCACCTATATTGGATATTTGATTTAATATTTCATTTCCTGTTGTTTGGTAGTGAGCTATAAGGTTATTTTGATTTTCAAACTGGTTTATTAAATATCCGTTTGTTTCTTTTGCTTTCTTTTTTGCTTCGTTGATGCATTTTTTAAATCCACCTTCTTCTTTTGAAAAAAGTTTTACGTCTGCTCCATACATTTTCATTAGTTTTAATCTTTCTTCACTTACCCAATCAGGCATAAATATATATACTTTTCGTTTATAATATGCTCCTAGTGCAGATAATGATATCCCAGTATTACCACTTGTTGCTTCAATAATAGGCATATTTTCTTTTAATTTTTTATTTTTTATTGCTTCTGTTATTATATAATTTGCCATTCTATCTTTTATACTGCCTGTTAAATTGTAATACTCTAATTTAGCAAAAATTTCTTTTTCTTGTCCTTTATATTTGTATTTTATTTTTATCATTGGTGTATTACCAATTAATTTTTTCATAATTATCACCTATTATAATATAATAGTATTGAGAAAAAAATTGACAAATTTGAATTTTTTTATTCTTTTGTTATTGCATATTTTATTACATTATGTTATTATATATGAGTACTGGTAAATGGACCCTTAGCTCAGTTGGTTAGAGCATCCGGCTCATAACCGGACGGTCGAAGGTTCGAGTCCTTCAGGGTCCACCATTTAAATTGCGAGTGTGGCGAAATTGGCAGACGCGCTAGACTTAGGATCTAGTGCCTTACGGCGTGGGGGTTCAAGTCCCTTCACTCGCACCATTTACAAGTTTGTTCGAATAATTCGAACTTTAAATACATTTCAGTCTGAAATATGACTGATTTTTTTATGCAATAAAAATCACCACTAGTAATTTTAATAATTATGTCAAAACACCTAGGAAGTTAAATTTTTTGACAACATAAAATATATATACAAAATCAAGTTTCAAATATTATTAATAAAAATATAAAAGGCTTTAAAATTTTTTCATCTTCATCTGGTAATGTATTTAAAAATTCGCTTTTGGTTATAGAAAATATGATCATTTCATATCTCGTATTTTCTTAATTAAGGATATTATAAAAGGATGATTTTCATCATCCTTCATAATCACAATTCATTTATCAAATTTATTGTTCACCAACACTATTTGACAATCAACCATAAAAAGTTCTTACTTAAAAGAACTATTTATCTAAATATATAAAATTATTTTTGAAGCATATTTAATAAATTAATTTTAAACAAATCTTTATCAGAATGTTGTTTAGATACCATAACACCTTTATATGTTATAAGTTCCGATTGATGACCTTCACTTAATATTTCAATTGGTTCAATTTTATTTAACATTATAATTTTTTCGTTTTTATAAACTATATATTGTAATTTTATTTCTCCATGGACTTTTGCAAACATAACATCAGTTGGAAGCTTTAATTCATATGTTGTTGTTCCCTTTTCTTTATTAGTTGATACTACTTCACCTAAGAAATTTCCATCTTTTAATTTTGGATAATATTCAAAATATAATTTTTTATAAGCTAACATATTATATTTTTTTAATGAACGTTCAAGTTTATGAAATTCATTTTCGTTTAAATAATCAAATAAATAATTTTCATTCATATTATCGCCTCTTCGGTATTATAGTATATTACTATTAAATAGTATCATATATATACTATTTTGTCAAACAAAAATAGGAGTAATAAACTCCTATCTTACATGTGAATTTTCTTCTTCATAACTTTTTTCTATATTCAAATTTTTAATTGAATTTCTTAATTCTTTTAAACTTTGAATCTTATTATCTAATGATTTAGTTTTGAATGATGAACTAGATTTCTTTTCAACTGATTGAACATCTTCAATATCATAAACATCTGATTCTTCAACTTTTGAAGAACTACTACTTGATGATGAAGAACTACTTGATGATGAAGAACTACTTGATGATGAAGAGTTTCCACCTTTAGGTTCTTCCTTACTATGTACTTTTGATTCTTCAGTTTTTGTTCCAGTTACTTTTTCAGTTTTCTTGTTTTTATTTTCATCATATACTTTCTTTCCTTCAGAATATCCACTTGAAAATCCGCTTTTATATGAATTAATATAAGATGTCTTAGCAGCACCTGTATATTTACCAGGAACACTTATATTTCCAAGACTTTTTGACTTTCCACTAGAACCTTGAGACATTCCTTTTGAAAAACCAGCACTATAACCTTGTTTAGCTGCCTCTTCAACTGAAATTTGTTCTGATTTTGATGTTGTTTTGATTTTCTTACCATTTTTAGTTTTAAAAGTTCCTTTAATAAAATCTTTCGAACTTATATTTTTTACAGTCACTTTTTTTCCATGTTTTTTCATTTTAGTTATTTTCTTAGCAGTTTTTGATTTAACGACTTTAGATTTAACAACTTTCTTAGATTTACCAGTTGAAGTAACTTTTAAGTTCTTATAATATAACTTTTTATAACTTGCATTAGCTTTGTAAGTTGATAATACATTTTCACTTTTTATCGTATTAATAATATTTGTAATAACTGTATTAATTGATTCTTCATTTGCATATTTGTTTGCTTTTGCTTCTTCTGTAAGATTGATTGCTGTCGTACGTGCTAAATTAATTTTTTCTTCTGCACTCTCTAAAGAACTAAATACACCATTTTCAAAATCAGTTCCTTCTCTTCTGAAGTTTTCAGTAATGCTACCTTTATGTTCTACAGCAGTTTTACATTTCTCTTCAACATAAACCATATCAGCTACACTCTTTGACATTATTGTCTTACTTAATCCAATTGTCTTAGCTGAGTTAGCTGCTGGAAAAGCACCTAAATATAACGATAATAATGTATTATTTGCAGAATATTTTCTAAAATTATTATTTGCTATTCCATTTTTAATAATTTTATTTAAATCTTTAGAATAGCTAGTAGCTTCAGATACATTTTTATCAATTGATGCTCTAACTACTTTATTAGATGTTGATTGAACATTTTTTATATAACTAGCAAATTCTTTATCAGAAATTAAATCTGAAACATCAATTATACTTTTTGAAACTTGAGCATCACTATCTAATTTAGCAAGAACTCTGAAAGTACTATCAAATAATTTATTAACATCAATATTATCTGATTGATAAAGTTTTAATAAAGTTTCAGATGAGATGTTATCCATATTTAAGACAATGTAGAAATTTACTAAATCTTCTACTTCTGTTGCCATTTCACCTTTTTTAATTTTATATCCTTTTGGTACTGCGTCTTTTATAAAATTAGTTATTTTCTTTGTCATTAATTTCTTATCTTGAGGATCAAAATTTAATAAAGGATTTTTAGTATTATTTACTACATTTTGAGTGACATTAGCATAAGGTGTTGCAGTCGGTGTTGGTCCAACATTTTCAGTTGTTACTGTAGCGCGATTTAAATTATTGTTATTACTAGAATTGTTAGAACGTCCAATTCCATATGATGTCAATCCTATAATTCCAGCTCCTAAAACAATTGTTCCTGCAACTACTTTCTTTTTACTTAAAAATTCTTTTATTTTACTTACATTTTCTTTTGGAATCTCAATATGTTTTTGCTCACTAACAACTCTAAATTGAGAGAAATCATTAGATAATGATTCCCCATCTATTACAAAGTTGTTTTTTGCAAAGATTTTACTACATTTCTCTTTTAATTCTTCTTTATCATCTTCTGTTAATGGATATGTATTAAAAACTCCATTAGCATTTTGTAAGAATTTATCATATTCTTCTTCATTTCTAACTGTTTTTGCAAACATTAGTATACTTTTTTTAACAAAATCCTCACTATTTTTAATTCTTGCCATGGGCAAACACCCCTTTCATTTATTCACTATGCTTCTTTCTTTTCGCCTGTCCAAACCCAGTCACCTGAATTAAGTCCACAAACGTCCCATTTATACTCAGTTTTTCCACCTTTAGTAGTAACTGGTCTTGATCTATAAACATAAACTGTTTTTGTTTGTTTTTCTTCTTTTCTAGTTACTTTATCTTTATATCCTGTAACAACTCTTACATTTGTTGTTGTTATATATGATATAGTATTTGTTTTTGTACATCTTGTACTTGTATTTGATGTATTAGCTGTTCTTTTATACATAATATATACATGATCTACACCAGCAGTACATTGACTCTTACAAATCCAAGTTGTATCTGAAACTGGTACATATTTAGTAGTTGCTGTATCATTTGGAATATATTTTAATGAAACATATCCAATTCTTTGCCATCCACCATAACTAATATTTGTTGTTGTAGAAGTATATTCAGAACAATAAGTTACTGTAGATCTACCTACTCCAACTTCTTTTGTTGCATAAATTGGTTGTGACATATCTTTTGTTACAACATCTTTATAAGTTGTTGTTGTAATATCTTTTTTACCTCTTTGAACTTGTAATGTAGAGGTTGCTGTTATTTGAGTAGTTCCCCATGCAGACCATTCACCATATGTAGTTGATCCACCAGTTGTTTTTGAATATCTACAAACATAATTTTTATCTGGAGTTGGTGTTGGATTTGGTGTTGGACTTGGTGTTGGTGTAATAATTGTTATATTAGTTGTAATATTTGTTACGTTATTAATTGTATTATTAATGTTATTTACTATATTAGTAACATTATTAACTTTTTGTTGAACTGGTTGTTTTGTTTTTGCAGAATATAATACTGGAGTTTTAATATCAGCTTTATTCTTTTCACAAATTGCAGTTTGACAATAATCATAGCATCCCATGTAAACTAATAAATAGTTTTCTTGATCGCTACATTTTAAATTAACTTTCATAACAAATTCATCTTCATATTTTGTTATTTCAACATATGAATTATCTAAATCACATTGTTTACCTTTGCTATCAACAAATGGTAAAATAATTTTTTTATCAAGCATTTCTCCTAAAGTTAATTTTACTTTATCACCAACAGCTTGTGGAAGTCTTGGTGTAGTAAAATAACTTTTTGCTGCATCTTTCATAGCAACAACGTTGTTATTGAAGATTTGATCATAAAACATTGATAAATCAGTAGTTTCGTTTTTACTATCACCACTGCTATTCAAAGCTTTCTTTAAATCACTCTTCATAGGAAATAGCCACATTAATACAAATATAAATAAGGCTACAAATAAGAATTGTAAAATTACACTCTTTAGATTAAAATTTTCTTTTCTTTCGTTATACATAGATAACCCCCCTTTGAATTGATGTTGAGTATACTAGCACAAATCATTATCTTTGTCAACTATTTATAATTTTTTTATTCGTTTTTTTCAAAAATAACAATTTTTCTTATTTTTTTCTATGATGTTCTTTCTTTGGTTGTTAGGTAATTATACCATAAAAATAAAGGAAAGTCAAATATTCAAACGAACAATTGTACTTCCTATATTATAAAAATCTATTTGAAATTCTTTAACTAATTTACTTGCTTTTAATGTTTTAATTGTTGTGTCTTTCAAAACACCACTTCCAATGCCATGAATTACAACAAACAATTCTTGTTTTAACTTAAAATTATCATTAATAAAATCATTAATAGCAACTCTAGCTGTATCTCGATCCATACCATGTAAATCTATTTTAGGCAAGTTGCTAGTAAAAACATTACTTAAACTCATTATATAATTCCTTTATTTCATCTAAATCAAAAATAGAAAAACGTCCACCTATTTTAGTTACAGAAAGTCCAGCTGTAACATTAGCAAGTCTTATTACTTTTTCGATTTCCCATCTTTGACTTATACCATAAGTAAATGCTCCATGAAAGATATCGCCTGCACCTGTTGTATCAATAGCTTTCTTTTTTATTCCAGACAATAGTTTTAATTTATGATTATGTTCATACAAAACTCCCTGGCTTTCCAACGTTATGATAATTTCATTTTTAAAAATATCTTTCATTCTTTGATATATAATGCTTAAAGAATTTAAATTATCAAAATCAAATTTTTCATTTGTCATTTTTTCAGCAAAATCTTTTGAACAAACAAGATACTTAACTTTTTTTGCAAGATCTATTACTTCTTCCGTTGTTCTACCAGCATCAATAATACTAATTGCTTTTGGATACTTTTTTAAAATTTTATCAGATGCATTATATTCTTGTCCATCAACCAAAATTATATCTGGTTCAAATGAAAGATCAATTTCTTTCATTTTCATTTCTTTTGGGCGATATGTAAGTATTGTTCTTGTTCCGTTTGATTTATTTGCAATAATAAAACTAGAAGTTGTTTTATATTCACTCGATAATTCTAGATAATCTGTATTAACATTAACACTATCTAATTCCTTTTTTATATATCTACCATATTCATCATTACCTACAACGCCCATAAATGTAACGTCGCATCCCCATTTACCAAGTAGATAGGCAGCATTTGAAGCTGGTCCTCCACCACATTCAACTCTCTCATCTACTCGATTTTTTGTATTTTCGACTACGAATTCATCTAAGGGAATTGTTATGTCATAAGCAGCATGTCCAATACACAATATCTTCATATTATCACCATATATATTATAAAACAAAATCATTATTTAAGCAATTATTTGAACCAAATAAATCAAAAAACAGTTCTAACTTTACACTACACTATTATTAATATGCTATTTTCATATTTTTATTAAAAAAAGCACTTTTTTCAAAGTACTATTTTTCTTGTTTTATTTAATATTTCCTAAATATAAGCTATATTTATTAAATCTTATTTACTTTTAATAATTTTGCTCGTTGTATTGAGCTTTTATTATTATATCGGCATTCAGTAATTTCTTGTTGAGATTTTTCAAATAAATTGTCGATACATGATGTTCTAACAAAATTTTTTTGAGCAAAACAACCATTATTATATGCATTTATAAATTCAAGTTGAATATCAAATGTATAATGCATTATTTTCATATCATCATAAACTTTATAAAACTTAGTAGATGATGGGATTTCACTTATTACTTCATCCGCAAAATTTAAATAACGATAAATAGATGTGTTATTTTTTATCATTTTTACAACTTGTTTTCTTTTATCTAATAGTTTTTTATATTTGTTTTTTAATTCAAATACTTCATCATTTTTAATTTCTATTTTATTTAAAGAATCTATACGTTCACCAATTTCTAATAACATTGAGTCTAAATATCCAAGATACGTAATATATAGTTTTATCTCACCTACTAATTCTTTTTGCCATCTAAAGGCATTATAACCTGTTTTTCCTTTTTCGATAAACTCAATTGAAGTTCTTTTTATATCATTTGATATTTTTTTAATTCCTTCAAATTTCTTTTCATCATAATTTTATATGCTTTTTCATTTTTATTTAATTTGTCCATATTATACCATTCCTCCTGAAAATTATTATTTATATTTTTATAATTCAATCTTTTTGTAAGTTTTGATTAATTATTCAAAGTTTTCACTTATATTTTAATGGTTTTCATAATTAATTGCAATATTATTTAAATAATTTGCGACATCCGTAAGATTATTAAAAGTCATACAGCCATTATCCTTAATGATATCTTCCACTGATTTTATACTTTCTAGCATATGGCCTTCCATTTGTTTATCATTATATTCATATAAAACACAAAAAACAAGTTTGCTTGGAACCTTATTACTATAATCTACTGCAGATGCTATAGCACTAAATCCCTTTTGTTCTGGTGTAATAACATATAGTAGAATATCACTGTCCTGCATTCGCTTTTGTTTTTCTAATTTTATAGATTCTGTATATTTCCAATTTTCAACTACTGGATTAAAATACTTTATATTGGAATTTAAAAGTTTTATTAAAGTTTCTCTCCAATTACTATTACCACAAGTACCACCCAAATTCACCATCAACATTTTATCACTCCTAAACTTCTTATTTATTTCACATAATTTATTTTAATATTTAAATTAGTACAAACTAATTATATCATTTTATCATATATCTTCAAGTAAAAAATTGAAATTTCTTTTTCTTCTAAAAAAACTAAGATATTTCTATCTTAGTTCGTTTATATTAATTATTTTCTATTTTTAATTGTAGCTTGTACCACAGTTTAGTTCGGGACGCCTTAATATAAATTTTTGCTAGATGACTTCTTTAACATTTAAATATTAATCACTTATTCTTACATTAACACCATCTATATTTTTATATACTCGTTTTTCATTTTTAGAAACTTTCTTCTCTATTTCATCTGCCAAGTCAAAACCCAACATTTCAGATAGGCCCATTAAGTAAATAGCAATATCTGCTAATTCTTCATTCAAATCATCTTTTTTCTTCTTCCATGCGTCGTATGCTTCAGCCACTTCTCCATATAGTAAACAAAATTCTTTATTCACATCTGTTGTATTAAATCCTTTGTTTAATTTATTTTGCCAAATATCTTTTTGAATCTTTTTTAATTCCATGTTTTTCCTCCTTAAAATCATTGTAATATTCTATTACCTTATTAACATTATACTCTAAAAATTTATTTAATTCAATCTCACTAAGTGTTTTATCGTTAACAATAGTATATACTGGAATAGTTCGTCCATCAACTAATAAATATCCAAAATTTTCACCTGTTTTTGTATATTCAAATATATCTTTTGAATATACATTGTCCATAGTATCATCAGAAACATAATGACCACCATTTTCAAATCTTATTCTGTTTCTATTTTTTCTTATTTTTAAACTAGAAACTAAATTAACAATAATAGAGTTGCTATTGTTTTCTGAATTATCAATAAAATTTTTTATACTACGAAAATATGCATTTTGAGAAAATTGTGACTCATATAGTTCATCCTTACCTCTTGAAAACTGGATTATATTGTGTGTTTCTGGATTTACAATCGCCATTTGAATTATATAATCCCATAAAATAGGTCTTATTATATCGTGTCCATTTCCCAGATTTGCAGGTTTAGTATAGTGATTTATTGAATTTATATTATCATTATACTCTTCCCATATTTTATTAACATATTTAATTTCATTTTTAATTTTTTTAAATTCTTCTATTTTATTTTGATACAACAAATCATCTAACATAAATGCTTCTAATAGTGGCTCTAAATCATCTATATCTGAATATATATTATAATACTTTTTAAAATAATCAGTAAACGTTGTTTTTCCAGCACACGAATTACCTATAACAATAATATTATTAGGAAGTAATGTAGATTTGGTAGTTTTATCTATACATGACTCTATAGATAATAGAGGTCCTATATTTTCTATAGATTTGCTAGCATTATAAGTTCCTTGTGAAATAGATTCATCTATATCTTGATTAATTATATATTTTGACAAGAAACCACCAATAAATGAATCTCCAGCACCAGTAGTAGATTTAATATTATAATTGTTCATTATATTATAACTAATTGTATTCGCTGGTGTTATTACAAAAATAGGTTTATTTTCATTTGTTACTATTACCAATGGTATATCCTTTACATATTTTTTTATTATATTGTACTCATTAATATTACAGAATAAGATTTCTATTTTTGAAGCATACTTTTCTATTATAGGTATAAAATCCACAACACTATGTATCATTACATCTACCGAAAGATGATTATAATTTAATAATTCATTCTCCAAAATATTTTGGACATCTACACCTTTTCTTAATGATATATGTAAATGGTTGATATCTATTTTTGTTTCCAATTTAATTATATCTGTATTATAAAATTGTGATTCACAGGTAGATTTTGATTCATCAATTATAAACTCTGTCATTCTATCAACGATAGTTCCATAAAAATCTATTTGTTTTTCTTTTAATAGTGAATTTGTATCACTATCTACTTTACTTATTATTGCAATTTTACCATCAAAAGAAGTCTTTGAAGAAAAACTTGAATATATGCAGCTTCCTCCTAATGTATTGTAAATTCCATTATTTACAACGATTTTATCATTGGAAGAATTACCTACATAACATAAATCAATCATTTCCTCACCAATTTCTTTACTTGACTTCTAACTTGTTCAATATTTGTTTCATGGGTATTTATAGCAATTACATCTATAAATTTAGAAGAATATTTCATAATCTCATCATATTTTTTATTTAATTCTTCATAATAATTTGTGATAACTTCATAATCACTTTGTTCATCGTTTCTTCTTTTTAACAAAACTTCTTTAGGAGCTGTTAAATAAATAATTTTAGCTCCGGTATTTTTATATGCAATTAATAGTTTTGTATAATCTTCAATACTCAATTTACATTTATTTCTTATAACTGGTCCATAAACCATTTCACTAATAAACGATCTGTCAAGTACTAATCCAGTATCATCTGATGATAAAACTTTCATATATTTTGATAATAAGTCCATGTTTTTCGAATCATAATCAAAATGATATTTTTTCATTCCATAACTTTGTAAATATTCAACTAAAGTTGTTTTGCCTACACCATCTATACCTTCTATTATTAACATTAGAATTTCCCCTTAACTATTATTTCCTACATTTGCATCTTACTTCAACGTGATCTTTTAATGGACAATTTTCAGGATTATGTTTATTGCAAAAATAACGTTTATAATAAATAAGAACTAAATGACAAAACCATGTAGCATTATCATAATTTTCTACTTTAAGTTCTTCATATCCATTTTGTTTTATTATTTCTTCCATATTATTATCTTTTACTAGTGTTTCTAATTTTTTTCTTAAAATATCGTGCCCTAATGCATTTTTATATTGTTCAAATCCTAAACAAGGCAATTCTACATCCTTCATGCCACTATCAACTGGCATTATACCTGAATAATATCCTCTTATGTATAAAACACAACACTGTGCTACTTTGTAAGATGCACCACTAACATTATCAGCAATTAGTTTAATCAATTCATCATTAGATAATGTTTTTATTTCATTATCATATTTTTCTATAAAATCAATCATTGATGACAAATATTTATATCTTGTATTTGATAACCCTAATCCTTTGATTATATTAATTATTTCATCTTTCGTCATATTTTTGATTTCATCATAAGTGTAACTATTTAAATCATTTATTACTTTTCTATAACTATCTATCATATTATAAGAAATTCTAGTAGAAAGACCAGCAATCAATAATCTTTTTCTATAGTCCTCTACTTCTAGAGGCCACCATAAGTTATTATTGTGATTCTTTTTTACTGCATTTCTTACTTCTTCCTGATTACTACATATATCAATAATCTTTTTAAATTCTTCTCTAGTCATGCTTACCTCCTTTAAATATTATTGTCTCTTTTAATTTTTGAAAATAAGCTTGAATTGCTTGAAATAATTTGCGTATTCAACCTATCTTCTAAGCTCTCTATTACACTAATTGTTGGTAAATTTGTACAAGATATAATAATATTTTCATATTCGTTTAAGTAATTTTCTTTTATTAATTTTTCTAATTTATTTATTCCATAATTAAAATAGTCTGCTGTATGTAATAAATCTAAATTTATATTTTTAATAACTTCTATTTCGTTATCTTCTAACATTTTCACTATTTTTTTTCCTAACTTATCATTATATGGAGTTATTAATAAACATTTTTTTACATTTCTTAATTTTGATTCCTCAATTAATGAAATAGTTGGATTTATTTCTTCTACTCCATTTTCTAATGCTGAAGTAGTACAGAAAAATGCATTATAATCAACATCTAAATATTTTAAATCTTTTTTCTTATTATTTATATCTGTAGCAAGATCTTCTAGAAACTTTGATTTATCTTCTTTATAATTTGTTTTATAGTCCAGTTTAGATATATAAAATACACTTTTTTCTACATCAAAATATCCTTTACTAAAAAGCATTTGCAATTCATATTCAACAGTCAAATTAGTTTTAGGAATTAATAACCCTATTTTTTTCATATTATTTCTCCAATAATTGTTCTATTACCAATGTATCCAACTACTTTAACTTTATAAAATTCATCTAATTTTAGTTTCTTGTTTAAAATTACAACTCTTACTGGACATGTACCCATTTGTCTTAAAATTGAATTTCCATCTTTATACATTTCCATTCTTAATTCACTAATTTCTAAACCAATCGGAAAAACTTCTTTTAGCATTGGAACGATAAATTCATTTTCTATTGTTTTACTCCAAAGATTAAATTCTTTTAAGTCTTCTTCACTATAATTATCAAATTGTTCTCCATAAGGAGAAGTTAATTTTCTAACAAAAACTCTTCTCACCCAATTTCCAGAATTTAATATTTTATTAAAATTATCTAAATTATGTCTTAGAGTATTTTCATTTTGACCGTCTAATCCATAAATTATATTAATACCTGGAAGTAATTTAGGCAATCCGTTTTTTCCTCTTTCTTTCCCATATTTATTAATTATAGATATTGATTTATGAATATCATCTAAAGAACCATTTAAATTACATTTTTCTCTTATTATTGGATCGAATGATTCGATTCCAAATGGTGTAATGTTTCCTGCTGTAGTATATTTAGCTACTATTTCAGTTATTCTTTTTCCTTCTTCAGTATTTACATTATGAGGACTTACATTATCTATATGTAGTGTTTTAATATTTGGACAAGCATTCCAAACTCCTTTAAACAAGTTTTCTATTTCTTCTACATTACAATTCTTATAAGCATAAAAATTTGGTTGCCTTCCTAATCTAAAATATAAGGCTCCATTATCATATAAACTTTTAATTTCGTCTATAATATCTTCTTTTTCCCTAAACTGTAATGGTAAACCTCTCATGCCTTCTATACAAAATGTACAACCAGGATTTCTATTACATCCTGTGGCGGTTTCGATTTCAATTACAATTGGTCTGTCTAGTTGTTCTAATATACTTGATGAATCAATTGCAATTTGTCTCAATTTATCATAATTTGGTTTAAACTTATTACCACTTTCTCCAATAAAATAATTATAAGTATTACCAAAAATAATATCAGTAAATAAATTGTTAGGTACTGTTTTCCTAATATTTTCTCTTGTTAATTCACTTCCGCCTAGAGAATAAAATAATAATTTATTAGTTTCTTTTTTACAGAAAAGATTTAATAATTTTTCTACCTCTAAAAAAGTAGGAGGTTCTGCAGATACATACTCATATTTAACAAAGCATCCCATTACAACATAAATGTTTGTTGCATTTTTTAATATTTCTGAAACGTTATCAGCATTTTTTGTTTTGTTTATTATTCTTTTATTATATAAATTATTAAAATGTTTTTCTCCATTTGCAAAACGTAAATCATCAATATTTAAATAATAATAATTAACATTTTTATTTTTTAAAGCACCTGCTATATATCTAGAATGTACACTTAAATATGGTGGTACGCCTAATCCCGATGGTTCATCTGTATAACAATCTATTATTACATCATATTTCATCTTAAATTCCTCCTTAATCAATTAAAGTTATAACATGAAATGGAATTACCTTTTCTTTTAGTTCTGATAGTGCTAAAAATAATATATCATGTGTATCATCGATTAGAATAGCTAATTCACATTCGTTTGAATTCAATTTTTCTCTTATTTTATCTATTTTTACTTTCTTTCTAGATTCAAAGTTTTGTGATAGAACAAAAATTTTATGTTTTTGTTTAATAAATGGCATATATTTATCAAGCCACAAACTTTTTTCTTCTGCTTGTTCTTTATATAAGCATGAACTTAATATAAACATTTCACAATCTATTTTCTCATTAATCCTTTGTAAATTATTTATTGTAGTATATATGGGCCTTTTATTTAAATATAATCCTGGTTTATTACTTTTTATATTTTCCCCTTCTCCAAATCTATAGTCTGCTACAACTCCATCCATGTCTACAAAAATAGCAATTTTCTTAGAATTATCTTCTATTATTTTCTTAATTTCTTCTAGCAAATACATAGAGCACCTCCATTAATTACATTATAACACAAGTATGAACTTTTTTAATACTGTCAAAAAGATTGAGATTATTTAATACAATTTATAAGCAAATACTTTTTCAGATGGAAGTATCTTCTCTCTATGAATATTTGAATCTACCATACATATAATTGCTTCGTTATCATTAAAATCTTTAATATAAGCATCAACTTCTGTCTCACCTATTAACTCTAATGCTCTTTTTCTTCTATGCCTGAAATCATTTCATAGTTTCCAGTCTCTTTTATACTTACGACAAGTTGTTCTAATGATTCATCATTATTAATTAAAAATGGATGATTTTTAAAGTCAACAATATCTTTAAGTTTAATTCTACATATTTTTTCCATACAAACCACCTACTTCTTTTAAATCATAATTTAATTTCCATTCTATATATTCCTTATAAAATATTTCTCTTTTAAGTCTTTTGTTTCTCATATTGTTCCACTCATCATAAAATTTTTTTATTGTTACAATATACAATTCATTAATGTTGGGAATATTTGAAAAATTAATATAATAATTAGGAATTAATTCTTCTAACCACATCAAAGTATAAATTAAATCTATCGGTTTGTTATAATCATACTTTTTTATTGAATTAATACTTACATTTAAAATACTTGATATTTCCGTTAGCCTTTCATCTTTTGGATTTCTATCTTCTTTTTCATATCTTGTCATTGTTCTTCTTTTACATTCACCAGTTAAACCAAGTTTATCTGATACATCATCCTGTGTTAAAAATCTAAATTGTCTTACAAATGAAATTCTTGATCCCTGTGATAAATCCCTTAATTTAGGTTTTGTATATATTAATTGCTTTTTTACACCTCCAAAAACCTATCGCACATATATATTTTTCACATAAAAAGACTGGGATTTGCGACATAAAAGTCATCTCAGTCTTAAAATTATATATAAACATCAAGAATAACAGGTTTTTTAATGACTATATTTTTACATTCAGGTATATCATTTTTATACCTTATAATATCGTCATTCGTAATGATTATACGGCTTAAAAACACTTTTGTTCTTTTATCTACTTTTGCGTTCCAGACTTGATAGCGGCTTGTGCAGCTGCAAGTCTTGCTGTTGGAACTCTAAATGGAGAACATGACACATAATTAAGTCCTATTCTATGGCAAAATTCAACACTACTTGGTTCTCCACCATGTTCACCACATATACCAAGTTCAATATTTGGTCGTGTTTGTTTTGCTTTACTAATTGCAATTTTCATAAATTCTCCAACTCCAGTTTGATCTATTCTTTCAAAAGGATCATTTTCAAATATTTTTTTACTATAATAATCATTCAAAAATTTAGAAGCATCATCCCTTGAAAATCCATAAGTCATTTGTGTTAAATCATTTGTTCCAAAACTAAAAAATTCTGCATATTTAGCAATTTCATCAGCAATAATAGTAGCACGTGGTACTTCTATCATTGTTCCAACTTGATATTTTAAATCAATACCTGATTTTTCAATTATTTCTTTTGCTGTTTCATCAACAATATTTTTTACATATTTAAGTTCATTAACATCACCAATTAAAGGTATCATTATTTCTGGAGAAACGTTAATATTTTCTTTTGTTACATTAATAGCCGCTTCTATGACAGCTCTCGTTTGCATGCGTGCAATTTCTGGATAAGTTATAGCTAGACGACAACCACGATGTCCCATCATTGGATTAAATTCTTTTAATTCACTAACTCTATCTTTTAACTCTTCAAATGTCATATCAAGAGATACAGCTAATTCCTTTAATTCTTCATCCGTTTTTGGTAAGAATTCATGTAATGGTGGATCTAAATATCTAATTATAACTGGTAAGTTATCCATTGTTCTAAATAATTCCTCAAAATCAGAACGTTGCATAGGTAATATTTTATCTAAAGCTGCTTGTCTTTGTTCATATGTTTTAGCAGTTATCATTTGTCTAACAGCAAATATTCTGTTTTTATCAAAGAACATATGCTCTGTTCTACAAAGTCCAATTCCTTCAGCTCCAAATTTTTTAGCCTGTAAGGCATCTTTAGGCGTATCAGCGTTTGCTCTTACTGAAAGAGTTCTAATTTCATCAACCCAATTCATAAAGATTTCAAAATCTCCACTTATTTTTGGTTCTACAGTTTTAACACTTCCACTATATACTTTACCAGTACTACCATCAACTGAAACAAAGTCACCTTCTTTAAATATCTCACCTGTTTTTGTTTTTAAGGTTTTAGTATTTTCATCAACAACTAAATCTCCACATCCACAAACACAACATCTTCCCATTCCACGTGCAACAACGGCAGCATGAGAAGTCATTCCACCTCTAACGGTTATAATAGCCTCAGCATCTTGCATTCCTTTAATATCCTCTGGAGAAGTTTCTAAACGAGCTAAAATACATTTTTCACCACGTTTTTTAGCTAAACTAACTTCTTCAGCTGTAAAATATAATTTACCACAACCTGCTCCTGGTGATGCAGCAAGTCCTGTTGCAATCACAGTTGCATTTTTTAATTCTTCTTCATCAAAATTAGGATGTAACAATTGATCCAAAGATTCTGGTTCAACTTTTAAAATAGCTTCTTCTTTACTTATCATATTAGAATTTACTAAATCAACTGCAATTTTTAAAGCTGCTTTAGCTGTTCTTTTTCCATTACGAGTTTGAAGCATATATAATTTTCCATCTTCAATTGTAAATTCCATATCTTGCATATCTTTATAATGATTTTCTAATGTTTTAGCTATTTTTTCAAATTGTTCATAAATTTCTGGCATAATTTCTTTTAATGTCTCAATTGGTTGTGGAGTTCTAACACCTGCAACGACATCTTCTCCTTGAGCATTAATTAAATATTCCCCGTATAATTTATTTTCACCTGTTGCTGGATTTCGAGTAAACGCTACACCTGTCCCAGATGTTTGACCTTTATTTCCATAAACCATTTCTTGAACATTAACAGCTGTTCCCCAACTGTAAGGAATATTATGCATTTTACGATATACATTAGCACGATCATTATTCCATGATCTAAACACAGCCTTTATTGCTTCTATTAATTGTACTTTAGGATCTTGTGGGAAATCCTCATTTGATACTTCTTTATAAACTTTTTTAAATTCATTAGTTACTTCAACCATATCATCTGCTGTTAAGTCTGTATCATAATGAGCATTTTTTTCTTCTTTTATTTTATCTAACAATCTTTCGAATTTTGCTTTATCATATCCCTTAACAACATCGGCAAACATCATGATAAAACGACGATATGAATCATATGCAAATCTTTTATTATCTGTCAATTTAGAAAGTCCTTCTACAACTTCATCATTAAGTCCTAAATTAAGAACTGTATCCATCATTCCTGGCATTGAAGCACGAGCACCACTTCTAACAGATACTAGTAGTGGGTTTGTAGGATCACCTATTTTCTTACCACTAATTTCTTCTAATTTTGCAAGTTTTTCAAAAATTTGTGAAATTATTTCGTCATTTATTGTTTCTTGATCATCATAATACTTATTACATGCTTCTGTTGTAACTGTAAAACCTTGAGGAACAGGTAATCCTATACTTGTCATTTCAGCTAAGTTAGCACCTTTTCCACCAAGTATTTCACGCATATCTTTATTTCCTTCATCAAACGAATATACAAATTTTGTCATATTAATTATCTCCTACCTTCTATTTTAAATTATAACAAATCACTAAATATTATTCAATTTTTCCTTAAATATTTTACATTTCTTTACTTTTGTAATTTCTTTACCTTCTTTATATAGCATTCACCACAAAGAGGAACATATTCAACATTTTCATTTGAACCATCAATTAAAACATCTTCTCCATCAGTTACAAAGTCACCATTTACTTTTCTAGCATTAAATCTTGCTTTTTTACCACAACTACAGATAGTAACTATTTCTTCTAATGAATCAGCATAAATCATAAGAGCCTCACTACCTTCAAAAAATTCCCCTTTAAAGTTTGATTTTAAACCATAACACATAACAGGTATTTCTAAAAGTTTTGTTATTTTAAACAATTCAAACACTTGATTTTTATTAAGAAATTGGGCTTCATCTATTAAAATACAAAAAGTATCTTTATTTATTTTTTCATATATTTCTTTTAAATTATCGCTTTCAATATAGACATCTATTTTCCTTTGAATACCTATCCTTGATACGATTTTATCATTTCCTTTTGAATCAATTATTGGTTTAGCTACAATTATTGATTTATTATTACGATCATAATTATAAGCTTCCTGAATTATTTTAGTTGATTTTCCTGATTCCATTGTTCCATATTTAAAATATAATTTTGCCATTTTTTCACTCCTTTGCTCTTGGATGTGTACTCAAATACACACTTCTTAATCTTTCATTTGTAACATGAGTATATATTTCGGTTGTTGATAAATTTTCATGTCCTAACAATTCTTGAACGCATCTAAGTTCTGCTCCATTTTCTAACATATGTGTTGCGAACGTATGCCTAAATACATGGGGGCTAATATTGAAATCTAGTTCTCCCTTTTTTATTATTTTATTTATTATTTCTCTAACTCCCCTATCTGTTATTTTATTGCCTAAATGATTTAGGATTAAATAATCAGTTTCTTTTTTTTGTAATTTAATTCGTCCATCTTTCAAATATAAGTTTAATATTTCTATTAAATATGATCCAAATAAAACATATCTTTCTTTATTTCCTTTTCCCAATATTTTTATTGTTCTATTATTCATATTTATATCTTTAATTTTAATATTAATAAGTTCACTAACTCTTATCCCTGTTGAATACAAAAGTTCTAATATTAAACTATCTCTTTGACCCAAAGGTGTACTTTTATCTGGAATGTTTAATATTTGTTCTAATTCTTCATAATACAAAAATTTAGGTAATTTTTTATCTAGTTTAGGATTTGATATAAGTAACATTGGATTGGTATTTATTTTATTTTCTGAAATTAAGTATTTAAAAAAACTTCTCAATGTACTTAAATTACGTGATATGCTTTTTTTAGAATAATTGCATTTATATAAATAAGATAAATATTTTCTTAAAAACTGATAATCTATCTGTTTTATATCATTTACTTTTGAAGATTCACAAAAAAGAAAAAATATTTCTAAATCTTTATTATAACTTTCGGTTGTATTTAGAGAATATTTTCGAATATTTTTAAGATAATTTACAAAATTTAGTATCTCATTTTTCATAACTTCCACCTATTTTAATTATAGTATTCATTATATTTTTGGTCAAGAAAAAAAGTCAGATTATCTGACTTTAATGTGAACTTCTCTAAGTTGGGCTTCCGTAACTTCACTTGGACATCCCATCATAGCATCTTGACCATTACTTGCAAGTGGGAAGGCACTCGTTTCACGAATATTTGGAAGATCACGCATTAACATAAGCATTCTATCAATACCAGGTGCCATACCTGCATGAGGTGGCGCACCATAACTAAAGGCTGTATAAAGAGATTTGAATTTTTCCTTTAATTCATCTTCACTATAACCAGCAAGTTCAAAAGCTTTTCTCATAATATCTAAATCATGATTTCTAACAGCTCCACTTGCCATTTCAATTCCATTACAAACGAAATCAAATTGATAAGCTAAAACATCTTCTAAATTATCACCATTTAAAGCATCAAGTCCACCTTGTGGCATACTAAATGGATTGTGCGTAAAATCATAATGTTTAGTTTCTTCATTGTATTCATACATTGGAAAATCATTAATAATACAAAATTCAAATTTATTATTATCAATTAAATCTAAACGTCTTCCTAATTCATCTCTAATATTTCCAGCAAGAGTTGCAGCAAATTTACGATCAGCTATGAAAAATAATACGCTTCCAGCTTTAAGATTAGCCTTTTCAATCAATTTTACTCTTTCTTCTTCCGTTAAAAATTTATCGATAGGTCCTTTAAATGACATATCATCCATCACTGTTATATATCCAATACCTGGCATTCCAATTGTTTTAGCATAAGCTACTAAATCATTAAACCAAGAATTAGATTTTGAAGCCAAATCATCAACAGCTATGGCTTTTATTGTTGTCTTTTGAAATGGTTTAAAAGTTGTATCTTTTAATGTTTCAGTTAAATCAATTATTTCAAGTGGATTTCTTAAATCTGGTTTATCAGTTCCATATTTTTCCATGGACTCACGATATGAAATTCTTCTAAATGGTCTTGGACTTACCTCTTTATCAGTAAACTTCTTAAAGGTATCATAAAAGATTTCTTCACCGATTTCGTAAACATCTTCTTCTGTAGCAAAAGACATTTCAAAATCTAACTGATAAAACTCACCAGCTGTACGATCTGCTCTTGCATCTTCGTCTCTAAAACAAGGTGCGACTTGAAAATACTTATCAAAACCACCTACCATTAATAATTGCTTAAAAATTTGAGGGGCTTGAGGTAAAGCATAAAATTTACCATGATACTTTCTTGAAGGAACAATATAATCTCTTGCTCCTTCTGGTGACGAAACAGTTAAAATTGGAGTTTGAATATCTAAGAAACCTAAATCTTTCATTTTACTTCTCAAATAATCAATAACTTGACTTCTAAAAACAATATTGTCATGAACCTTAGGATTTCTTAAATCTAAATAACGATATTTTAATCTCACTTCTTCATTTACTTCATGAGATGTAATAACCTCAAAAGGAAGAATATGTTTTGCTTTTCCTAACACTTCAATACTATCAACTAATAACTCTAATTTACCAGTTTTAAGTTTTAAGTTATAATCATCTTCTGATCTTTTTCTTATCTTTCCATTTACAGTAACAGTTGATTCTTTAGTTAAACCATCAAAAATATGATCGTCATTACTAACTAACTGAATAACACCTGACTCATCACGAACATCAACAAAAATAACACCACCATGATCACGAATGTTTTCAATCCAACCAGCTACCCTTACTTCTTTTTCTATGTCTTTATCTGTTATTTTTGCACAATACTTTGTACGATATTTATTCATTATAATCTACTCCTTTAAAAATCTAGGTTATTTGGTGTCCTAGGAAATGGTATAACATCACGAATATTTTCAACACCTGTCAAATAGATTAATAAACGTTCAAATCCCATTCCAAATCCAGAATGCTTACATCCACCATATTTTCTTAAATTTAAATACCAATCTAAATCTTTTGTACCTACATTTAATTCTTTCATACGTTTTTCTAAAATATCAATTCTCTCTTCTCTTTGAGAACCACCCATTAATTCACCAGCACCAGGAACTAGCATATCAACAGCAGCAACTGTTTCTTGATCATCATTTAATCGCATATAGAAGGCTTTAATATCTTTTGGCCAATCAGTTACAAAAACAGGTGCTTTAAAATATTTTTCAGTTAAATATTTTTCGTGTTCTTTAGCTAAATCTTCTCCTTGTTTTGGTTCATATTCAAATTTTTCATCAGCTTTCATTAAAATATCAATTGCTTCTTTATGAGTAATTCTAACAGGTTTATTATTAAGAACTACCTTTAATTTTTCAATTAAACCCTTTTCAACAAAACGATCTAAGAAAGCCATTTCATCTTTTGCATGTTCTATTACATAGTTAATAATATAACGTAACATATCTTCCTCAACGTCCATAACTTGATCTAAATTACAAAAAGCTATTTCTGGTTCAATCATCCAAAACTCACTAGCATGTGTCTTCGTATTAGAATTTTCAGCTCTAAAAGTTGGACCGAATGTATAAACTTTTTTAAAAGCCATAGCAAATATTTCACCTTGTAATTGACCAGATACGGTAAGAGATGAAGGTTTACCAAAGAAATCCTTTTTATAATCAATTTCACCATTTGCATTTTTAGGTATTTTATTTAAATCAAGCGTTGTTACTTGAAACATTTCTCCTGCTCCTTCACAGTCACTTCCAGTTATTAGAGGAGCATGAAGATATACATATCCTCTTTCTTGAAAATATGTATGAATAGCCATTGCAGCAAGACTACGAATGCGAAAAACGGCTTGAAATAAATTTGCTCTTGGTCTTAAATAAGCTATTTCTCTTAAAAATTCTCTCGTATGTTTTTTTGGTTGAAGAGGATAATCTTCTGGACAATCACCCTCTAACTTAATTTTACTTACAACGATCTCATAATCTTGACCTTTTCCTAAAGATTTAACTATCTTACCTTCTACCTTGATAGATGAACCAATATGTAATTTTGTAATTTCATCAAAATCTTCTAATTTATTATCATAAACTAATTGAATATTTTTAAAAGCTGTTCCATCATAAAATTCAATAAAGCCAAATTCTTTTTGTTTTCTATGATTTCTAATCCATCCTTCTAAAGATATTTCTTTATCAAGATAATTTTCTATGTTCTCATAAACATCTTTTAAATTTAATATTTTCATATTTCACCTATCTTTTTTCTATTTCTTCAATCATCATAGTTCTTGTCATAGCAGGATTTGCTTGACCTCTTGTTTTTTTCATAACTTGACCTACCAAGAAATCTACAATGTTTGTTCTTCCATTTTTATATTGTTCAATCGCATTTGGTTGTTCTTCTAATACTTCTAAAACAATCATTTTAATTGAATCTTCATCACCAATTTGTTGCATACCTTCTTCTTCAACAATTTTACTTGGTTCCTTCTCATCCATTAAGGCTTTATATAAAACTTCTTTTGCTTGTTTTGAAGATATTTTACCACTATCAACCATTTTAATTAATTCAGAAAGCATTACTGGTGTTACAAAGATTTGTTTGATTGAAATATCATTTTTATTAAGATGACCTAAAATAACACTAGTAATCCAGTTAGAAGCCATTTTAGGATCTACTTTTTCTTTCAAAGTTTCTTCAAAATAATCGGATATTTCTCTTTCTTTAACTAAATTAGTTGCATCATAATCTGATAAATTATATTCATTTATATAAATTTCTTTTCTCTCACCAGCTAATTTAGGAATAGCTTTTCTTATTTCTTCTAACCATTCTTTAGAAATTTTAAACTTAGGAATATTTGGTTCAACAAAATATTTATAATCAATTGCATCTACTTTACTACGCATATAAATAGTTGTTCCAGATTCTTCATCCCATCTTCGTGTTTGTTGTTCCATCTCATCATATGTTCCATCTTCTTTTGCCTCTATTTGACGTTCTATTTCATAGTTAATGGCATCTCTTACACCACCAAAAGAGTTAACGTTTTTGATTTCTATTTTTGTTCCCCAATTAGAAGCATCTGTTTCATCTTTATCTTTATCCATAATTGAAACATTGACATCACATCTTATTTGTCCTTTTTTACTATCAGCTTCACTTATGTTTGAATATTGATAGATAGAACGCATTGTTTCTAGGAAAGCAACAGCTTCATCTGCTGAATGAATATCTGGTTCTGTAACTAATTCTAGAAGTGGGACACCTGCTCTATTATAATCAATAGTTGAATAACTTGAATAGTGATCACTAGAAGCGGCATCTTCTTCTAAGTGTAGGTTATTGATACGAACAGTCTTAACTTCTCCGTTACATTCAAAATCTAATTTTCCATAAATTCCAACTGGTGCGGGTTTTGTTTCCTGCGTAATTTGAAATCCTTTTGGAAGATCAGGATAATAATAGTTTTTTCTTTCAAAGTACATATATTCTGGTTGCTTACATCCTAAAATCATACTTGCCATTAAAGCTTTTCTTACAGCTTCTTTATTTACAACAGGTAAAGTTCCTGGAAAGGCCATATCAACTGGTCTTATATTAGAGTTTGGAACATCATTATATGAGTTTTCAGCGCTTGAGAAAACTTTAGTATTTGTCTCACTTATTTCACAGTGCATTTCAAGTCCAATTAATACTTTATATTTATCCATTATTTTACCTCCTTTGCAATTTGATTTTTATAATTCATAGTATTTTGAATTGCATAAGCAATATTTAAAACATTTTCATCATCATAACACTTACCAGTAATATTTAAACCAACTGGTAGATCATTTACAAAACCATCAGGAATGGTAATGGATGGGAACCCACCAAAGTTTCCAATTTGCATATGTTCTTCCAAAACAACTGTG
Organism: uncultured Mycoplasmatota bacterium; assembly: GCA_900550255.1. Taxonomy (GTDB): domain Bacteria; phylum Bacillota_I; class Bacilli_A; order RF39; family UBA660; genus UMGS1271. Next base: position 134,316 of record URQZ01000001.1, read on the forward strand.
TCTTCATTTAACATATCTAAAGATCCATCTAAATGTTTAGCTGGTCCACTTCCTACAGGTAGTATTACAGCATCATATTTTTCATATAGTTTATTCCATTCATCAACTAATAATCTTCTTACACGTTGAGCATTGTGGAAATATCTATTTTTATTTTGAGCTTGTAAAACATATGACCCAATAACAAAACGTCTTTTAATAAGTGGTGAGAATCCTTTAGTACGATAATCTTTCATCATTTCGATATAATTATCTCCTTCACCTCTAGGTCCAAAAATGATTCCTGTTAAGTTAGACATATTTGATGTTGCTTCCGCACAAGATATTACAACATAAGTTGAAGCTACTGCATTAAGTAATGTTTGATCTACGGATACTTCTTCTACTTCAATTCCAATTTCACGACATTTATCTAATGCTTTCATAAAGTTTTCTAAATGTTTTTTTAATTCATCTGTTGCATTTGGGTAATTATTGATATCACAAATCTCTTTGATATAACATATTTTTTTATTTTTAACATCACCTGTTAAGGCTTTTCTTAAATGAATATCTTTTGAATCCCAACTTGTCATATCATTTTTATCAATACCCTTCATATTATCTACAACAATGGCAGCATCTTCTACACTTCTTGTTAAGACTCCACAGTGATCTAATGAACTAGCAAAAGCAAAAAGTCCATATCTTGAAATCATTCCATAAGTTGGTTTATATCCTACAATTCCACAATAAGCAGCTGGCTTTCTTATTGAATCACCTGTATCTGATCCTGTTGCATATGGATATACACCTGCTGCTACAGCGGCTGCTGATCCTGCTGATGATCCTGCTGTCATACGTGTTTTATCCCAAGGGTTTTTTACAATACCTGTATGTCCAGTTGTTCCTGTTCCACCCATTCCAAATTCATCCATTACTGTTTTATTAACAGCAATAGCACCTTTTTTTTCTAAATTTTTAATAGCTGTTGCTGTAAAAAAGGGAACATAATCTTTTAAGGTATTTGAAGATCCTGTTGATAAAATTCCTTTAGTACTATAGTTATCTTTTATTCCATAAGGAATTCCTGATAATAATTCATCTGTTACTTCTACTTCTTTAGCATCATCTAAAATCGTAACAAAGGCATTACATTCTTTTTGTAATTCATGTGATTTTTTTAAAGATTCTTCTATTAATTCTTTACTAGTTACTTCTTTATTTTTTAAAGCTTCATGTATTTCTTCAATACTTTTGTTCATATATTCCATATTAATCCACCACCTTTGGTACTTCTACTTCACGATCTGTATATAAATCACAGTTTTGTAATAATTCTTCAATTGGAACCGATTCTTCTTTAACATCTTCTCTTAATTCATATTCAAAATTATCTAGACAATGTGTCATTGGTTCTACCTTTTCAATATTTGGTATTTCATTAATAATATCAATGTTAGAATCAATTATTTCAAATTCATCTAAAACCATTTTATTTTCTTCTTTTGTAAGTCCGATTAATAATTTATCAGCGTAATCATCAACCATTTCACTTGTAAATTTACTCATAATATTCCTCCTCATTAAAAAAAACAGTAATTTTGTCCCCAAAGGGACGAATTACTGTTTGTATCCGCGGTACCACCCTAATTATCATTACATGATCACTTAATTTAGATAACGGGTAAACCGGCTTAAACTACTAATTTCATATAAGCAACTCCAGAGTGTTTTTCATAAAAGTTTTATTGTTAGCTTCCACCATACCTAACTCGCTTAAATAAAAGATTTTTATTACTCTCTCTTTCACAGTCGATAAAAAAATTATAGCCTATTTTTTTTTAGATGTCAATATTTTAATTATTAATATGGTGATGGATTTCATTTGTATTTTCGGTTATAGGTGCGAATATATATCCATTTTCCTTTCCATATTGAATTATTCTTCTTAAAGCATTTTTAGTTGGTTCATTTGCACTAAAGTCATGCATTAAAATAATATTTTCACGATTTGGTTTTAAATGTGATACAACATTTTCATAAACTTTATTTTCATCTACTCTTCTTGTTGCATCTTCAGAATCAATGTTCCAATCATAATATTTATATCCTCTAAGACTTACTTCACTCGTTAAATAAGTCATAATACCTGGATAATATTTTTTACTAACAGTATTAGAACTACCACCTGGAAATCTAATTATTTTAGCTTCCTTCTTTGTAATTCTTTTTACTTTCTCACTAACTGTTTTTAAGTCTTCAAAATAAGCCTCAGGTGAAGAATAAAGATATGAATAATTATGTGTAGCTGTATGAAGTGCGACAGTATGGCCTTCTTTTTGTTCTCTTTTAATTAAATAATTTAGTTCTTCTTTTTTATCTGTAACAAAAAAGGTAGCTCTGATTTTTTCTTCTTTTAAAATATCTAGTATAAATGGCGTTACATCTTCACTTGGTCCATCATCAAATGTAAGATAAATAATTCCACCATTATAATTATTATGATTTGTTACGAAAACGTCACGATATTTTCTTGTTTCTTTACCTGTTTTATCTTTTACGACATAAGTTAGTTTATATAGTCCTTCCTTATTTGAATCAACGCTTCCCATTTTTAGAACATTAGCTGATATATCATTATCACAATCATCAATTGCTTGATATCCTGGATCGTTGAATTTTTCACCTTTCTTTAATATAACTACTTCCTCACCTTCTAATTTTAAATTAGGTGCTTCTTTATCTTTGGAAATAATTTTACGTATCTTTATATCTTCGTTACCACTACTATCTTTTACTTTATAAATAATTTGATCATTTGTCTTTACGATTTTAACTTTTGATTTTAAATCTTTGTCGTAATTATCACTAACTTCATATCCTTCTTCTTCATAATTATCATTAGGACACATTTCAATTTCTGTTTTTCCTTTTAGTATTATATTCGGTTTTTGGTTATCTACTACATGAATTTCTCTAACAACCGTTTTAGTATTAAATAGATTTTTTAATTGGTATTTTACCTCATAATCGCCAATCTTTTTATTATTTATATTATTTTCTACTTTTACTTGTTTTGTTAGTTCTTTTGTTCTTGTTTTACCACTATATCCTTGTTCAACATATTTATCATTTAAATTTAAAATAATTTCATTTCTTCCTTTTAAATCAATTAAAGGTTCAGTCATGATAAGAAATATTGATAAAAGAAAGAACAATACTATTAGATATTTTTTCATAAAAATCGCACTTCCCCTAATTAATAGTATATCAAATTTTTTTATTTATAACATTTAAATTCAAAAAAACAATCAAAAATTGTTTTTTTTATCTTGGTATTAACTTACCACCATCTTGTAAGGTATATGTTTTACCATCTAACCATTCGTTAGCTTATTTATCATAATAAACATTATGACCATTATCTTTAATTAGATTTAAATCATTGTTTGTAAGTTTTAAAGTATTGATATATGAATTTCTCTCTACATTCCATTTTGAATTTTTATCAATACTAATATTTACTTCTTCAGCTTTTTTATTATTATTAACAGTTGATGTTAAAGTACTACTTTTTAAATTGATATCTACACTACTTAATGAATCTAAGATGATATCACCACTTAATTTTTGATTAGTAGCATTTAATTCTAAATTGCCACCATTACTTCCACTATTTCCCCATTCATTAGCACATTTTATACTTAAAAGGATATTACTTCCATATGTTAAGGTTGTGTTTTCTAAATTGATAGTAGATTTGGTATTAGTTATAAAAAACATAGGTGCGGTTTTATAAACGCTTGATGATGAATCAACAATAATACTTAAACTAGTTATTAAAACAAATGTACATATTCCAAGAATTATTAAGTTATTTGTACTAAGATCATTACTTGTTGTTGGCTTTTCCATATTGTTTGGATTAAAATTTGGCGCACTATTTTTAGAGTTAGTAACAGTATAATATCCTGTTATTAGCACTAAAGCGATTAAAAAAACACAAATTACATTCACTGTTTTTTTTCATTTTGATCTTCCTTTCGACAATTTGATTATATAATATTATATTGTTTAATTATCGTCGAAATTGTGAATAAATAGTGAAATTTATTTTATATAAGTTTTTCCTTTATAAATAAAATTAGCTTTTCCTTTTAAAATCATTTCTTCATTCTTTAAACATTTAACTTTTTGCATACCTCCTTTTGATGTGACTTCAATTATTTTATTTTGATCTAATTTATGGCTTAATATAGCAGCCCCTACACTTGCACAAGCACCACTTCCACAAGATAAAACTTCACCTACACCACGTTCCCATGTTTTTATTTTAATTGCATCTTCATTAATTATTTGGACAAAATTTACATTAACACGTTCGGGAAAGAGATAATGCATTTCAAAATATGGTCCTATTTCTTTTAAATTGATATTATCAACATTATCAACAAAACTAACAGCATGTGGATTTCCTACAGATAGACATGTTGTTTTAAATCTTTCACCAGCTACATATATATCTTCATTTATAAAAATATTTTTATCCGTTATAACCGGTATTTTTTTAGGAGTTATATTAATTTTGCCCATATTAATAATAACATCCTTATCTATTAAAACAGGTATAATTCCAGCTTTTGTTTCTATTTCAAATTTTACTTTTTTTACTTTTTTATTTAAATACACAGCAACACATCTAAGACCATCACTACACATTTTACTTTCAGTTCCATCAGGATTATACATTATCATTTTAACGTCCGCTTTAGCTGATGAGGTTATAAAAATAATTCCTCTTGCTCCTATTCCATAATGGTAATCACTAAGTAATTTAACTTTACTTTTTAATTTCAAAAGATCATTTTTCTTATAACTTAGGCAATCAATTATTACATAATCATTCCCAAGCGTTTGCATTTTAATAAAATTCATATCATCACCTTTTTAATTTTATGCGAAAAAAAAAGCTTTATTAAAGCTTTTAAATTTCAATAATGGTGGGCCTGAATGGACTTGAACCATCGACCTCACGCTTATCAGGCGTGCGCTCTAACCAGCTGAGCTACAGGCCCATTATTTCTTAAGACTATTAAAGTATATCGTATTTTGAAGGATTTGACAATACTTTTTTGTCATTTTTTATAAATTTATGTAAAAGAAAAATTTATTAAAACGTGTTAATAAATTTTTCTGTAGTATATTATATTATATTTTTTTATTTATATTACTTTTTATCAATACTTGCTTTTATAAATGAATCAAAAAGTGGATGCGGTCTTGTAGGTCTACTTTTAAATTCTGGATGAAATTGACTTGCTATAAAATGTGGATGAGTTGGTATTTCAACGATTTCTACTAAATTACTTGCTTCATTAATTCCAGAAAAAACTAAACCTTTTTGTTCTAATAATTCTTTATATTCATTATTAAATTCATATCTGTGTCTATGACGTTCTAAAATTTTATCTTCTTTATATACTTTATGCGCTAATGTTTTTTCTTTTAAACTACATTCATAGTTACCTAATCTTAAGGTACCACCCATATTTATAATTGATTTTTGATCAGCCATTAAATCAATAACAGGATTTTTACACATTTCATCAAATTCTGTTGATGATGCATCTTTTATACCAGCTACATTACGCGCAAATTCAATTACAGCAAGTTGCATTCCTAAACATATTCCTAGAAATGGTATTTTATTAACTCTTGCATAATTAATAGCTTTTATTTTACCTGAGATTCCTCTAGTACCAAATCCTCCTGGTACTAAAATACCATTAGTGTTTTTAAATATTTCTTTTAGATTAACATTTTCTTTTTCTAGATCTTCAGAATCAATCCAATTGATATTTATTTTTTTAGAGTATTTATACCCCGCACTCTTTAAGGCCTCAACAACCGAAATATAGGCATCATGTAATTCAACATATTTTCCTACTAAAGAGATTTCTATTTCTCCTTTTAAATTATCAACAGTTTTGATTAAGTTTTCCCAATATTTTAAATTAGCTTTTTTAACTGGTAAATTAAATTGTTTTAAAATTATTTCATCAATGTGCTGTTTATAATAATTAATAGGAATTTCATAAATATTTTTAACATCAATTGAATCAATAACATTTTCAACAGGAACAGAGCAAAACATCGATAATTTCTTCTTAATATTTTCACCTGTATCAAATGGAGCACGACACACAAGTGCATCTGGTCTTATGCCCATATTTCTTAAATCCCTTACACTATTTTGTGTTGGTTTAGTTTTTAACTCATTTGAACCATAAATATATGGAATTAAAGTAGTGTGAACAAAGAAAGTATTTTCTTTTCCTTTTTCATACTGAATTTGTCTTAAGGCTTCAATAAACGATTGTGATTCAATATCACCTACTGTACCACCTATTTCAGTAATTACAACATCAGCTTTTGATGTAGCCCCTGCTTCATAAACCTTATTTTTAATTTCATTTGTAACATGTGGAACCATTTGAACTGTTGCACCTAAATATTCACCTTTTCTCTCTTTTTTAATAACAGATGAATATATTTTTCCACTAGTAATATTTGATGTATAATTAAGTTCTTCATCAATAAATCTTTCATAGTGACCTAAATCAAGATCCGTTTCACAACCATCATAGGTTACAAAAACTTCACCGTGTTGAATTGGATTCATAGTTCCCGGATCAACATTAATATAAGGATCAAACTTTTGCATAAATACCTTATATCCCCTAGATTTTAGTAAAAGAGCAATCGATGAGGCTGTAATTCCCTTACCTAGTCCAGAAACTACACCTCCTGTAACAAATACATATTTTGTCATAAACACACCTCCAAAAAACAAAAAAACTATAGAGAACGCTCTCTATAGGCTCTTTTAAATTATACCACTAATAATTATTTTATAAAAGGAAATTTTGATTTTTTATCAAATTTTTCTTTTATTAATTTTAGTATAATTTTTTTGTTTGAAATTTATATCTTTATCAAATTTATAGTATATTTTTATTTACTATAAAATTGAATTTTAGGAATAACTGTATTTCCACTTCCAGATTGAGGAACCGAACTTAAAAATCTAACCCTATAATATCTGTATTTTTTAGAATAGTTATCAGGATAAATTATTTTAAGATCATTAGATTCATGCAAACCATCTTTGATAATTTTATAATTTGAAGTTTTATCATTACTTCCTTCAAGTACATAATCGGTATCTTGCTTTCCTGAATAAAATTGAATTTCTAATTTATATAACCAAACAGGTTCCTTAAAATCATATCCAATATATTGATCTTTATATGATTGACCAGCTGCTACTCCCCAATAATCGCCAGTTTGATCAAATGCTTTATATGCTGGAAAGCCATTATAATAACTACTTGCAAATGTTTCTCCAGAAGGAGCTGTATTACTAGTCATTTTAGGCACTTTTATCGGATCTGTTTCATCTAGCTTAGAAATTAAAGTTGGATTTTCTAAAATTAATCCAGTCCAATTAGAATCATTTATCATTTTTTCCATTGCTGTTTTATTTTTAGCAAATATTTTAAAGGAGTCTGGATTTTCAACCATTCCACTTCCAAAATCATCAAAATTATTTATAATATATGTGATATTATTTTTATCATTCAATAGTTTTTCAAAACTACCTTGGTCTTTTAAAATTGATGAATTAATTGTTTTATCATCACTACATTTTGCCACATTCTTTTTATATTCGCAAAAGAATCCATTTAACGTCATTTCTAGTTCTTCAACTTTATTACTTTGTACTTTTATCTTCATTAAACTAGTTGGTTTATCTCCCTTTATTTCTATATTATTTAATATATATGATAATTTCATGTCAGATGTAATTTTTATTTTAGAATTATTTTCTGTATTAGTTCCAACTACAGCATTATTAAATTCGATAGCCTCAACAAAGCCATAAACTGAATCTTCTGTAGCTTTTATTTTTGCATTTTTTATAATATTCAATATAATAGGGACAGCAATTAAAGCTATGACTGCAAGAATTACTATGACTGCCAACAATTCAATTAAAGTAAAACCCTTTTTTTTCATTTATACAACCACTCCTTACTGTATGATTACTTCCCACATATTATAACATAATAATCACAACAAAAAAAGGGATAAATTCCCTTCTTTACTAATAAGCAATAAATGAGCCAATTATAATAGCAAGTAAAATATATAATACAACTATGCATACATAACCATTACCGCTTCTGTTTGTGTTACAACAACTTGTTGTAGTTGATTTTTCACAAGAATTTCCACATGCCATATAAATTACACCTCCTTAACCGATTAAATGTAGGCCCCAAGTATAATTATTAAAAGTATAAATAAAACTAAAACGATTGCAGCTCCAGATACTCCAGTATTACACATAAAGCATTCCTCCTTTTTATCTTTTCACAGTATTGTATGGAAAAACACAAAAAGTGTGAATACTTACAACTAAATTATTTAAATTTATTGTAATTTTTACTAATATTTGTTATTATATTAATTGTATAAAGGAGGATATATATGGCAAATACCAGTAAAAAACAAACTACTACTAAAGCTAAAAGTAGTTCAAAAACAAGCAGTACAAAAAAAGAAGTTAAAACTCAACCTAAAAAAAGTGTTAAAACTGAAACAAAGAAAAGTGTAAATTCTAAACCAAAAGAAGAAATTAAAATTGTTAAAAAAAGTCCAAAAAAGGATTATGAACAATATGGACGTGTTGCCCTTCTTCTTATAGCTTGCCTTTTACTTGCAATTATTTTAATTGTTGTTATTAAAGGTAATGAAACACAACTTTCAAATGGTAAAGAAGTTGTAGCATCACTTAAAGGAAAAAATATCGTAAGTGAAGATTTGTTTGAAGAAATGAAAAACAAATATGGTACAACTGTTTTAGTTAATATGATTGATGAATACATCGTATCTAAAGAAGTTAAAAATAATGATGAAGCAAAAGAAAGTGCTAAAGCACAACTTGATTCATTAAAACAACAATATGAATCACAAAGTATGGATTTTAAAACTGTTTTATCTAACTACGGATATAATAGTGAAGATCAATTGTTAGATGAAATGATTGTTGAAGCTAATAAAGAAATAGTAGCTAAAAAATATATCAGAAAAGCTATTTCAGATGATGAAATAAATAAATACTATGAAGATGAAATTTATGGAGATTATAATGCAAAACACATTTTAATTAAAGCTGATACAAGTGATGATGCATCTAAAGAAGAACAAGAAAAAGCTTTAGAAAAAGCAAAGAAAAAAGCTGAAGAAGTTATAACAAAATTAAACAATGGTGAAAAATGGGATGACTTAGTTAAAAAATATTCAGATGATGAAGGTTCTAAAGATGATAAAGGATTAATTGAAAACTTTACCAAAGGTGATGTTGTTGATGAATTCTTTGATGCTGTATTAAATCTAAAAGATAATGAATATACAAAAGAACCAGTTAAAAGCCAATATGGTTATCATGTAATCTTAAGAGTAAGTGCTTCTAAAAAGCCATCACTTAAAGAATCAAAATCAACTATTTTAGATAGTTTAGTAAAAGATAAAATTGCTAAAGATTCTAATTTAGTAAGTAGCACTTGGGTTGATATTAGAAAAGCTTATAACTTAGATATCAAAGATACTAAAGTTAAAAAGTCATATAATAGTACAATTAAAAAAGCTCAATCATAATGAGCTTTTTCTTTTTGTTTTAATTTTTTCTTCTAATAATAATTGCCATCCATCTATTCCATATTCTAAATCATTATTTATAAAAAACATTAAATCAGCAAATGATTTTTTTACTTGTTCATCGTAATCACTTTCCAATAATTTAAAGTATTCTTCATTGCAAACAATTGTTATTTTATCACTATCATCTGCTGAAAATATAATTTTGTTTTCAAGCAATTTTTTATAAACAGGATTTAAATTAATAAAAGGAATCTCAAATTCATTTGTTTTTAATTCTACATTAGAATAAAGTTCAGGAAATCTTTCTTTATATTTTCCAAATGACTTCATTAAAGTATTCATTTTTATAAAGTAATTACATTTATGATTTAGATTATAGATAATAAATAAATTAAACAAATCCTCTTCTAATATGTTATCAAAATTTTTCATGCAAAACCTCCAATATAGACTATTATACATCACATGCAACTAAAAGTAAATCTATTTTAAAGATAAAAATTCATTTATTTCTGATAAATTATATCCTTTTTGGTATAATTTATTTTTTATTTGTTTTTCTAATTCTTCTTTATCAAATTTAGATTGTAATTTCCTAAATAATTTATTATATTCTTTTTCAAGAGCATTACTACAATCTATTTTTAACTTAGATAAACATTCTTTAATCATATCTAAATCATAACCTAAATCTAGCAAATAATTAGTTAATTTACTTTTTAAAATATATTCTGATTTATTATTATTTACTATTTTCTTTTGAATAATTTTATCTATTTTTTCTTTAAAAATTTCATCACCATATTTAAATAGATATTCATCAATTACGTCTATATTAACATCATGTTCTAAAAGTTCTTTTTTTATTTTATTTGGACCACTACTAGAAAGATTAATTTTATCAGCAATAAAGGCTTCTGCGAATTTATTGTCATTGATAAAATTATTTTCTTGTAATTTAGAAACTATTTTATTTTGTTCCTCCTCATTTATTTCAAGTTTATTCATATATTTTTTTATTTCTTTTAAACTTCGCATTTTAATTAAAGTATATTTTAAAACTCTACTATATAAGTTATAATCCAAAGTTTCATTATATAACTTATTATATAATTCATCATCTATTTCTTTTTTAAATAAAATGTTATTTTCAATAAGAATATTATCATAGGTTATTATTTTAGTATTATTATCAAATTCCATTTTATATTTACCACTTTTTAATTTCGTAATTTTTTTAATTCTCATAGATTCACCTTAATTCTAATTAAAGTATAACTTATCAAACAAATGTTTGTCAACAAAAAAATACATTATCTTAAATGTATCTTATGATTATAAACTTCTTCTAAAGCTCTACCAATATTTTTCTTAGATTTGTATTCTTTTTCTTTCATTTGATAATTGTTTGTTTCTTCCATTTCTTTTACTCTTTTAGAAATTAAATTAACTAACAAATATTTTGACCCTACTTCATTTAATAATTTATCGATTGAAGGATATATCATTTTAAACACTCCTCTCTACTTATAATCATATACCTATTTTCTAATAGTTTGCAACAGATTCGAATTTTTTTGACATAAGTTTACAATTAATCGATTATATCAATAATTAAACTTTGTTTATTTTCAACTGATGGTCCTATTTCAAAACAACTAAGTAATTCATTTATATTAATATCTTTTTTATCCATATAAACTTTTACTAATTCTTCATTATCAGTTACATATTCTCCTACTTTTTTTGTTATAACAAAACCAACTTTATGATTTATTTTATCTTCTTTATTAAGACGTCCAGCTCCTAAATCACGAGCTAATTCTCCTAATTTTAAAGTATCAATTCTTGTAATAAAACCTGTTTTAGCTGTTTTAATTGATACAACTTTTGAAGCTACTTCTAAACTTTTTAAATCCCCGCCTTGTTTTTTTACTAGTTCTTCAAATTTTTTGTAGGCTCTACCAGATGAAATACTTTCTTTTACCATATTAATAGCTTCCATAGCTGTTATATTTTTATCCATTCCAATCATAATAGCAGCAAGTTTTACAACTAATTCATTTAAATCTTTTGGACCTTTTCCTTTTAATACATCAATACTCTCTTCTACTTCTAAGGCATTTCCAACTGCATTACCAAGAGGTTCATCCATATTAGTTAAAACACAAACAACTTTACGACCATAACGTTTTCCTATTTCAATCATTACTTCAGCTAGTTTTTTAGCATCATCTATATTAGTAATAAGTGCTCCATTTCCAACTTTTACATCAATCACAATTTTAGATGCACCTGAGGCTATTTTTTTACTCATTATACTTGAAGCAATTAAAGGAATTGATGATACCGTTGCTGTTACATCTCTTAAAGCATATATTTTTTTATCAGCTGGCGCAATATCTCCGGTTTGACTTGTTATAGCTATTCCTATGTCTTTTATTTGTTTAATAAACTCATCAATACTAAGTTCTGTCTTAAAACCTTTGATTGATTCTAATTTATCAATTGTTCCACCGGTATGTCCAAGTCCTCTTCCACTCATTTTTGCGACATTTATACCAAGTGAAGCTACAATAGGTCCTAAAATTAGAGTTGTTTTATCTCCTACACCACCGGTTGAATGTTTATCAACTACATCACCTATTTCACTTAAGTCATTAGTACTTCCACTTTCAATCATGACTTTTGTTAGATCTATAATCTCATCTATATCCATACCATTTAATGTAATTGCCATAAGTAATGAACTCATTTGATAATCTTTAACTTCTCCATTTATATATCCGTCAACAGCAAATAAAATTTCATCATAATTTAGTTTTTCTTTCTTTCTTTTTTTATCTATTATATCTATTATATTCATACTATCACCTATTTTAATTATAGCAATAAAATAAAAAAAATAGCAACTAACTATTTCTTTGTTTACATAAATTTATTAAACTTTACACATTATTCTATTTCAAATTTTTTTAACAATTTCTTATATTCATCTTCATTCTTTCGAAGTTCTTTAATTAATCTCATTTCTTTTTTAGAAATTTTAAAGGTATAAGGGATTTCTTCTTCACACATAACGTTTATATCAAGATTTAAAAGTTGATCAGGAGTTAAATCTAAAGTATTTACAAGTTTTACAAAAACGTTTAGTTTAGGATTTTTAGTTCCTTTTTCATATCCTGATACAGAAACTTTAGTAACCCCTATCTTTTCACCTAGTTCTTCTTGACTTAAATTTAATTTTTCTCTTGCTTCTCTTATTCTATCGCCTACAAGTATCATAATTATCACCTTTTTGTTATCTATCCGTTAACATTATAACAAAATGTTTGCTATAAATCAACAAATCAAAAAAAGTTAATTAAAAGTTAACTTTTTAATTGAAATTAATTTGTAGTTAACGTATAATTAAATTGGTGATAATATGAGTGAGTTAAAGAAAAGACGTTTAAAGTGCAAATATAGTTGTGATTATATGTCTCGTATTTTAGGAATCAGTAAAACGTATTATTGGCAATTAGAAAATGGTACAAGAAGAATAACTTACGATATGGCTATAAAAATTGCGGACTTCTTTAAAACTACTCCAGATCACTTATTTTATGATGATACAAAAGAACGTTTAGAAAAGAAAAAACAAGCAAATTAATCTGCTTGTTTTTTACTTGATAAAAAAGTTACTTTTTCAGCTACTATTTCAACTAATTTTCTTTTCACATCCTCATCTACTTCAATATCACGTGTTTGTACATGTCCTTTTACTCCTAAAAGATCACCTTTACGACAATATTCTACTGTATTTTCTGCCACACCTTTCCATAAAACACATGGTACAAAATCTGTATCATATTCACCATTTACATTTTTATATGAACGAGGAACAGCTAAAGTAATATTTGTAACTTTATTTCCATTTTCTGTTTCATATAATTCTGGATCTCTCACTAATCTTCCGACAATTACAGTTTGATTAAGCATATTACTCCTCCTTTCGGATATAAATATACTTAAATAAAAAAAGAAAAACAAATCAATGTTTTTTCTTTTTCATATTATTTTTAAATACATTTTATTTTTTTAGTTAACGTCTTTTTTCTTATTTTTTTTACTCTTCATAATATTTATTAAATTTATTAGAAATAATTTTTTAACAAGTTATTAAGTTCTACTGCATATTCCATTGGAAGTTCTTCTCTAAAGCGATCAATAAATCCCATTATTATAAGTTCTTTAGCTTTTTCTTCATTAATTCCTCTACTCATTAAATAGAATAGTTTATCTTGACTTATTTTAGATACTGTCGCTTCATGTTCAATAAATGAATTATTGTTAGAAACAATATTAATAGGAATGGTATCACTTGTTGACTCATCATCAACAATAATGGTATCACACTTAACTGTTGCTTTAGAATTAAGGGCTTTTTTATTTATGTTGACGGTTCCACGATAATCAGCTTCTCCACCTTTTACAGCAATTGATTTACTAATAATATTACTAGTTGTATTTGGTGCGAGATGAATCATTTTAGCTCCTGTATCTTGTATTTGATTCTCTTTTGCAACAGCAATACTTATGCAATTTCCTTTCGCATATTTTCCGTTTAAAATACAACAAGGGTATTTCATATTTATCTTGGAACCGACGTTACCATCGATCCATTCCATTAATCCGCCTTCTTCAACAATGGCTCTTTTAGTAACTAAATTATAAACATCACTTGACCAATTTTGAATGGTAGTATATCTACATTTTGCGTTCTTTTTTACATATATTTCAACAACAGCTGCATGTAAGGAATCACTTGTATAAGTAGGAGCTGTACATCCTTCCATATAGTGAAGATCACTACCCTCATCTACAATGATAATGGTTCTTTCAAATTGTCCCATATTTTTACTATTAATACGAAAATAACTTTGAAGTGGTCTATCTAGAGTTGTATTTGGTGGGACATAAATAAAAGTTCCTCCACTCCATACAGCTCCATTTAAAGCTGTATATTTATTTTCATCATATTTTACAAGGTTATTAAAGTATTCTTTAAATAAGTCTGGATACTTTTTTAAGGCAGTATCGGTATCACAAAAGATTACATTTTTATCCTCTAATTCTTTAATCATATTATGGTATACTACTTCACTTTCAAATTGTGCCCCTACACCACCTAAGTATTTTTTTTCTGCTTCTATTAGTCCTAAATCATCAAAAGTATTCTTTATTTTTTTATCTACTTTTTGCCAATCATCATAAATATCATCTGATACTTTTTTATAATAATTTATAATATCAAAATCTAATTTTATTTTAGGTCCAAAAGTAGGATTTTTTAATTGTATAAATTTTTTATAAGCATTTATTCTAAAATCACACATCCATTTTGGTTCTTTTTTTAAATTTGATATTTCCTTTACTTTTTCTAAATCTAATTTTTTCATAGTATCACCAATTAATATTATACTAAAAAACAGTGTAAAAAAAAAGGACTTTATTTGTTCCTTTTTAAAACTTTTTTTAATAAGTGTTTGCGAAAAAGATATTCCACTTTTTTACTTTTTTCTTCTTCTTTGATTGCATAACGTTTTCCCATTTCGATTTTGTTATTTGGTAATATAAATCCCTCTTCATTAGTATCTAATACAGGAAATGATTCTTCTGGGGTATATATATTATAAGCTATTTTCTTTTTATTATCGATTAGGCATGTACGTGTATATATTTGTGGACTTATTTCATATGACATAACCTTTTGTTTATTATGGTATTTTTCATTATCTTCTTTGTTACAAAAAGTAACAATACGCATTTGTGCGAATCCGTATTTCATAATTATTCCCCCTTGATTTTATTTATGATTTTTTCGATTCCCCACCATGGAAGTAAAGCACATTTTTTTCGATTTGGTTGTTTATATATATCATCATAAACAACTGCTTGTTCTAATATTTCTTCATTATATTCTTTTTCATCTATCATGTTACTAAAATTTTGATATATATCAATCACTTCATCGATTGTTTTACCAATTAATGTATCAATCATTATCGATGTTGATGATGTACATATAGCACATGCTTCTCCATCAAATTTTATATCTTTAATAATTCCATCTTCTATTTTAATCATTAAGTCAATTTCATCGATACAACTGTCATTATTTGTATTTACTCTCATATATCCTTCTTCATCAGTTAGACCTCTGTTTTTAGGATTTTGATAATGTTCTAAAATAATACTTCTTCTTAAATTTGGATCCATAGTATCACCTCTTGTTTCTTTGCCTATTATAAACCTTAGTTTATTAAATTTCAAGACTTTAATAAAAAAAAGCCTTACATGGCTTCTACAATTAATTTTATAGCAGTTCTCTCATCACCATCGATTGTGATATCAGTAAATGCCGGAATGCATACTAAATTTTTACCACTTGGTGCGACAAAACCTCTTGCAATAGCAATTGCTTTAATTGCTTGATTTAAGGCTCCAGCTCCTATTGCTTGTATTTCTACGCTTCCTTTTTCTCTAAATACATTAGCTAGAGCTCCAGCTACTGAATTTGGGTTTGATTTAGCCCCTACTTTAAGTGTTTCCATATATATTATTCCTCTCTTTCTATAGTTAATTATATGAGGTAATTTTATATATATGAAAAATTTATAAATTTAAATTCTACAAAAAAAAGATTCTATTTTGAATCCTTTTTTTCTAATTTATCTAATACTTCTTTTGTTACATCTATTGCTTTTTCACGAATAGAGTTTGCTGTTTTTTCTAAGACTGGTGTTCCTTTATCGATTGCATAATCAACTAATTCTTCTGCCATATCTTGAATTTGTTTTGCTTTTTTCTTAGCTACTTTTAATACTTTTTCTTTATCTAAATCAGCTAATTCTTCTTTTATTTCATATATTTTTGTTTCAATTGTTTCTTTTACGTCTTCAGCATCAACATCTTTTAATCTTGCAATCATTTCATCTAGTTTTTCTTTTAATTGTGCTCTTGTTTCAGATCCTTTTTTAGGTGCGAATAATACTCCTAATCCTGTTCCAAGTGCTACTCCTGCTAATAATTTTCCTAATCCTTTTTTCTTTTTCATATTACTTCCTCCTTTTTATTTTTCTTTCTTGAAAAAATTTTCATAACTGCACTACTTACAAAGTCTATAATTTTGTCACTTACTAATGATACCGCATCAGTTGATTTATCAATTATTGAAAATACGCCATCTAGTTTTCCAACTTTATTTTCAACATCGTCAACTACTTTATCAACCTTTTTTAAGGTACCTATGACTTTTAGACATAATATAATTAGTACTATTAATAATATAGCTCCTAATGTATATAATATGACTGGAAAAACAACATTTAAACATTCCATTATGATTCCTCCTTATCATCGTACATTGAATCGATAAGATTAAATAATTCACTTTCAGTTAAATCTGGATTATCCTCTTTTTTTGTTTCTGTATTTTCCTCTTTATTATTTTCTTCTACAATTTCTTCTTTTTCATCGTTTTTTTCAACAACTAGTTCATCTTCTATATCAACTGGTTCTTCTACTTCTTTTTTCTTTTCTACTGTATTTTCTTGAATATAGTCATTAATTTCATCCAATTTTTTCTTTTGTTCTTCTAATTGTTGCGCTAAAAAGGCTGTATCATCATCATATGAAGAATCATCAAATAATAAGCTATTGTTATTATTACCATTATTTTCTGAATTATTCTCTTGTTCTTTTTTATCTATTTCATCAAAATCTAATTCATTAAATAAATCAATTGCTGTTTCTGTATTTTCCCTTTTTTCATTAATTATTTCTTCATTACCTAAAATGTTATTTTTTAATTCATCTTCTAAAGTTCCATATGCTTTATCTCTTATATCATCGATTGTTAAATCTTCTGATTTTTTATAATAATTTGAATGTGTTACAACTTTTTTAGAAGTTATATCCTCTTTATGATAGTTTTTATCCAGAACACCATAAACTGGTGAAATAATTAATGAAGGTTTAAATGATTTTTTTTCTTCAACAGTCATTTCTCTTTTCAGAGTTCCATTATATGCACCTTTTGTTGGTTTTTCTTTTTTCTTTTCTATCTTTTTTTCTTTTGGCTTTTCTAAATCATCAAAATCTTTATCATCAAAATAAACTGGAAAAACGAATTTTTCTTCTTTTTTTATTGTTGCACTATCAGAAATAGTATTTTCTTCTTTTTTAGGCATTTCTTCTGGTTCTTTTTTTGGTGCTTTTATTTCTACATGTCTTACTTCTTTTTTAATTGGTTTTACTTCTTCTACTTCTTCAGTAAAAAGGTTTTTAAATTTATCCATTAATCCCATATTTTTCACCTCTATTTTTCTTCTTGATATCCTAAAAAATTGGTATCACTTGTTTTGGATGAAAAAACATCATATGTTTCTTCTTTGTTTGTAAAGTATTCTTCATTAAGCATTATTTTAATAATATTGTCATTAAATTTTACAGTTGATAAGATATATGAGGCATTAAGTACTACATCTTCTATTTCTTCTTTTTCAACTAATGCTTCTATTTTGGCATAATTGTATACAAATTCTATTTTGTATTTACCTTTTACTTTATTTATTTCTAAGTATCCATCTTTTTTACCTTCTATTTTTTTAGAATAATAAGCATTTTTATTTTCTTTATAGTTTGTTTTTACTCTATTATAATAACTAATAACATCAATATAAAGGTAATAATTTATTCCATTTGAGTACAACTTATCATTTAAATCATCTGTATCCATATAAGTTACGCCTCTTGGAATGTAATATTTATATCCTTTTCCAATTCTATTATAAAGGTTATTATTTTTAGATAAAACAACGTTTAATGTATTATCAATACTACTAGTATCTATTCTAACAGCACTACATCCAGCTGTTAAAACTAGTAGTAAAAGAATAGTCATTTTTTTCATATTTCACCACTCTTACTATGATTATATCAAATATATTTTCTAAACAAAAGTTTTTTATAAAATATCACTTTCATTTGTGTATAGTAAATGTATATTATTTTGATACATCTACTTTATAAATGAGGCATCCACGATTATGAAAACGAGTTTCATATTCTGTTGGGACATTATTTTTTATATCATCTTCATAAAGATTAAGGGAAATGTCTTCAATTTTATATCCATAATCGGTAAAAGATTTGATTGAGTATTCAAATAATTTTCTATTATCTGTTTTCATTATAATTCTTTTTTTATCTATAAAAACAGAATCGTATTTATTTAAAAATATTTCACTACTTAATCTTCTTTTAGCATGTCTTGCCTTTGGCCATGGATCTGAAAAGTTTAAATAAATTACAGATATTTCTTTATCAAAAACATCATCTATTTCATTAGCGTCTATTTTAATTAATTTTAAGTTTGGTATTTCTTCATTTTCCAATTTTTGAACGGCTCTTACAATAACACTATCAAACTTTTCAATTCCAATGAAATTAATATTAGGATATTTTTTAGCATTTTCAATTATGAAATCACCTTTTCCCATTCCTATTTCAATATGAATTGGATTATTATTTTCAAATATTTTTTGATAATCTCCTTTATAATCAATTGGATTTTTTATTATATAGGAAGAATTATCTATTATTTCTTTTGCTCCTTTAACATTTCTTAATCTCACATTATCACTCTCACTACTAATAAGATTATACCATATTTTTATTGATTTTCAAAAAAAAGAGAAAATTAATTTTTCTCTTTTTTGACATTACTTAACAACAATATTAACTAGTTTTTTAGGAATTATAATAACTTTTACGATTTCTTTTCCTTCAATATGATTTTTAACATTTTCGATATTTAAGGCTTGTTTTTCCATTTCTTCTTTTGTTATATCTATATCCACTTCTATTTTACCTCTTACTTTTCCATTTACTTGAACAACCATTTCATATGTATCATCAACAAGTTTAGATGTATCATAAGAAGGCCAAGCTGACTTACATAATAAATCACCTAATTCA
The DNA here is from genome assembly GCA_900550255.1 of uncultured Mycoplasmatota bacterium. Lineage (GTDB taxonomy): Bacteria > Bacillota_I > Bacilli_A > RF39 > UBA660 > UMGS1271. Next base: position 154,047 of record URQZ01000001.1, read on the forward strand.
TATTTTTCATTTAATTCTTCTGTAATATGAGGGGCAATTGGATTTAATATAAGAAGTAAAGTTCTATAATCTTTATTTGAAATTTCTGCTTTCTTTTCTAATTCATTTAACAATATCATAAGAGCAGATACAGCTGTATTATATTTAATATTTTCTAAATCATCAGTCACTTTTTTAATTGTTTGATTCATTAAAATTTCTGTATCTTTAGAAAATTCATTTGAACCATTTAACTTTTCACCTAATTTAATTATTCTATCAATAAATTTACTACATCCCTTTAAAGAATCAGTACTCCAAGATGCATCTTGTTGATAATCACCAATAAACATCTCATAAACTCTAAGAGTATCAGCTCCAAATTCATTTACAATATCATCTGGATTGATTACATTACCTTTTGATTTAGACATTTTCTCACCATTAGATCCTAAAATCATACCATGACTTACTCTCGTCCAAATCATTTCTTTGTTTGGAACTAATCCAATATTGTATAAAAATTGTACCCAGAATCTTGCATAAAGTAAGTGTCTAGCTGTGTGCTCCATTCCACCATTATACCAATCAACACGATTCCAATATTTCATAGCATCCATAGAAGCAAACTCTTCTGTATTATGAGCATCCATAAATCTTAAGAAATACCAACTTGAACCAGCCCAGTTTGGCATTGTATCAGTTTCTCTTTTAGCATCATGGCCACATTTTGGACATTTACAATTAACCCAATCAGTTATTTTAGCAAGTGGTGACTCTCCATCATCAGTTGGTTCATATTCTGCGACATCTGGAAGTAATAGTGGTAGTTCATCTTCATTCATTGGAACCCAACCACATTCTGGACAATTTATCATTGGTATTGGTTCTCCCCAGAATCTTTGTCTAGAGAAAATCCAATCACGCATTTTATAATTATTTACTTTTCGAGCTATTTTTTGATTTACTAATTTTTCTGTTATTTTTTCTTTTGCTTCTTCGACTGTAAGTCCACTAAATTCTTCTGAATTAATTAATTTACATCCTTTATTCAAATAATCTTGTTTTTCAAAAGCATGTTCTTTAGTATCTTCTCCATCAATTACTTGAATCATTTCAATATTATGTTCTTTAGCATACTCAAAATCTCTTTGATCGTGACTTGGAACTGCCATAACCGCACCTGTTCCATAATCTCCTAAAACAAAATCGCCCAAGAAAATTGGAACTTCTTTTCCGTTAATAGGATTTATAGCCTTAATTCCCTTTAATATACATCCTGTTTTTTCTTTATTCAATTCTGTTCTATCCATAGCTGATTTTTTCTTTGTTTCTTCTATATATTTATTTACTTCTTCTTTATTTTCAACTCTTGGCATTAATTCTTTAATTAATTTTCCATCTGGTGCGATAACAAAGAAAGTAATTCCATATACTGTTTCAATACAAGTTGTAAAGATAGAAAACTTTCCACCACCAACGATATTTACATCTAACTCTACACCACTACTTTTTCCTATCCAATTAATTTGACCTAGTTTTACTTTTGGTGCGAAATTAGTATCATCTAAACCTTTTAATAAATCTTCTGAGTAATCACTCATTCTAAGCATCCATTGTGACTTCTCTTTTTGTAAGACTCCACTTCCACATCTTTCGCAAACACCACCGGCTGCATCTTCATTTGATAAAACTGTTTTACAAGTAGGACACCAGTTTACAGGCACACTATCTTTATAGGCCATATTATGCTTATAAAATTGTAGAAACTGCCATTGCGTCCATTTATAATATTCTGGATCAGTTGTAGAAAATTCTCTTGACCAGTCAAAAGAAAATCCTAATGATTTCATTTGTTTTTTAAAGTTACTGATATTTTCTTTGACAGCATCTTTAGGGTGAATATGATTTTTTATTGCATATTGTTCAGCAGGTGCTCCAAAAGCATCCCATCCCATTGGATATAAAACATTATATCCTTGCATACGCATTTTTCTAGCTATGGCATCTTGAGCAGTATAACTTCTAACGTGCCCAACATGTAATCCAGCTCCTGATGGATATGGAAATTCTACTAATATATAGTAAGGTTTCTTATCACTTCCATTTTCAGCTTCAAAGATTTTGTTTTTAGACCAGTATTCTTGCCATTTTTTTTCTATTTTTTTAAAATCATACATATTTATTTCCTCTTTTCTTTTTTTTGATATCTTTTACCTATAATGTGGTAAAAAAGTAATTGTAATGGTATAAAAATTACCAAAGCTAGTGAAAGTTTTAAATACAATGTATCTGTTATTGATACTAAATATAGTGTTAATGCAATTATAAATGAATTAGTTAAGCAAATTGTATTGGCTAATTTTTTTATATCTACTTTACTAATATCAATATGATAAATTGTTTCTAAATATTTTACATAAGTATTACTTTTAAATTTTTCTAGTTTTTTCTTTCTTGAAATAACCGTTAATAGATATAATAAATATATTATTATAAAAACAAGTATACTCAAAACTAAGTTTTGCATTTATATCCTCCTTTTGTATACAAAAAAGTATTATGTATAAGGACGAGTAATTCCCGCGGTACCACCTTATTTCATAATACTTATGCTCTTTTACTTTTAACGCAAGTATGACGGCTAGTAGCAACTGGAAAAGCAAGTTCATAGTTCATTTATTGAAAGTTCTCATCAACCACTTTCTTTCTTAAAATAAATTTTCTATTACTACTCTTTTCTTTTGTTTTTTAAACTATTACTAGTATATTATAAATTCAAATTAAATTCAACACTATTTTCGCAAATTTTTACTAATCATTTCTTTTGTTTCGGATAATTGGTTTATTCTTTCAATTATACGTCTTGCTTTTACTTTTTCAACACTGTCCTTAGTAAAACTAAAATGTTCTTCTAAAGCTTTTAAATCAAAATTAGAAGTAAAAAAAGTTGGTAAATTTTCTTGCATGCGATATTGAATTAATGGACAAAAGATTTCATCCCTACCCCAAGCTGTTGTATTTTCAGCTCCAATATCATCGATAAGTAGTAGTGGTACTTTTTTTATGTGTTCAAATTTTTCTTTAAAATCTGTTGTAAAAGATGTTTTTAAATTTCTTAAAAATTCTGGCCAAAAAATAATTGCACTTTTATAACCTTTTTTAGCAAGTTCATTAAACATGGCTGCAATTAAATATGTTTTTCCACATCCAAAATTACCATATAAGTATAAACCTTTTGACGTTTTCTTTTTTTGATATTCTTTAACAAAATTATTTAGCCATTCAATCGTTTCAAATCGCTCTTCACTATCTAAATAAATATCTTTCATTTTAGCTTCTTTTATTTCTTTAGGAATATCAAAACTTTCAATATTTTTTAAATATTTATTATCTTTTTTCTTTTTATTTGTATATTTACAAGCTAAATAATTAAATTCTAATATTTTATCTGTTTCTTTAGGTAGAAAAGCATAACCCGTTACTTTATTTTTACACATTGCAAGTCCTTTACAATTTTTACAATGATTATATTCAACCATACACTCTTCCAAAGAAGATGTATATTTTGAAAGTATCTCCTTAGATGATTTAAAATGTCCTACAAATTCTTTGAATTCTTCATTTTTTAAAGCTTCTTCAAATTCTTTTATTAAGATTGTATTTAAATCATTTTTTTTATACATATTTAATTTTTCACTCATTTTTTCCATACTTCACCTACTTAAATTCACTTAATAAAGCTTGCATTTTTTTTAGTTTTTCATCACTTGGTTTTGTTGTTTCAATTTGTTTATCAAACCAATCTGGTTTTATTTCTTCACGTTTATTTTTAGGTGTATATTTTTTTCTGTTTTTATATTCTTTTTCAGCTATTTTCATAGCACTTTCAACTGTTTCAACTTTACTTTTAGCCCATTGACTAGCTATTATTTCAATAAAGTTACGTGTTAGTTTATTATTATTTATTTTAAGTACATAATCGATTAGAACATTGACAACACCTGGTTTTAAGTTCATATCCATAAGTAAATATTCTAAAATAGATAATTCTGCTTTGGTTGGTTTTGATCCATTTGATTTACTACATAAAAAGTCATAAGGGCTTGTTGTTTCAAATTGATATATAATTTTAGCTTTTTTACTATTATCACCAACTGGTTTTCTTAAATACTCTGGTTGATTACGATAAACTAAGCTTGGCAATTTCCCACTATGTTCAAATTGGTAAAAACGACGAGCATTTTCTTTTAGAAGAGCTTTATTTATACCTTTTCGTTCATTTAAGGAATTACGAATAAGTTCACTCATTTTTTCATCATCAAAATTATAGATAAATGATAGTTTATAAATAAAGTCCTTAGTTTCACGAGTTAAGCATTTACGATTAAACATTTCTTCTGGAATAAGTGATGCTATATTTTCTATATCTATTTTAGATGCTATCTGCAGTTTATTAGTAGTATTTTTTCTAATATCAGCTATCATATTATCAAAGCTTGAAATATCTGTTGATTCAAAAATATCAGAAAAGGTACAAGTTATATCCTCATAATCTTTTAAGTTAATATGGGGTATTCTAAAGTAGTCTATGATTTTATCATATTCACTCGCACCTACATTATTGTAAAGAGTTGTTCCTAGAATAGGATTATTTAAAAATTCTGATGCCGATAGTGGTGAGAACATTTGATATACATAACTATTTACGTTACCACATTTTAAATATGTTTTTATTAGTCCTATTGCTTCAAGTTTTTCACGTGCTTGTTTGATATCGCTAAGTTTAAGACGCATACTAGTCATTAAATGATGATGTGTCCAATCATTTGATATTATTTCACTTTTATCTAAGTATGACCAGAAAGTAAAATATAGATTTACTGCTATTGTTCCAATAATTGGTTGATATAACATGACAATTAGTTTTCGATCATTGTCATTTAGAGTTGTTTTATTTACAACAAAAAAAGTGTCAGCCGGTAAAACATTTTTATCCATATTCATACCTCCTTCACTTTTTAAAACTAATCATATTTTATCATAAAATAAAAGAAAAAACATTAATTTATTAAAATTAATGTAATTTTATTAATCTTCATACATTTCTTTTATTCGATTTGGTTTTTGATATGTTACTAAAGTAAATGATTTTTCTTTTAACATTGTTTGCATTGTTTTAAATAACAAGTTTTGGATAAATCTTTTAAATTGAAGTATATCAAATTCTTCTTTTTCTTGATGCCAGTTTGGATAATTATTTATTTTATTTTTTGCTTTATTAGTCCATTTATCAAATATTCCTAAAACATATGCATATGGGAGCATTTGATAAAAATATTCTTCTTTATTTTTAATATCATTTAAATCCATTTGTTCAAGTTTTAATTTAAAACCTATTATTTTTCCTAAATATTCATTACCATATTTAGTTCTATCTGGTAATTTAATATACATTATGATATTTATAGTTATTAAAACGATTCCTATTATATATTTTATAGTATCAATATCAAATGATTTAAAAAGGCCGTTATTTAAGTATATATCAATTCCTAAAAGAACTATTCCTAAAAAACGTCTATCGTTTACTTCCGTATCTTTTCTAATAATAAATAAAGCAATTATATTCATTAATACAGTTGTGAAAATAGTCCAAAAGGATGAATTAAATTTTAGATTTAATCCTGTTAGGTTCACACTATAAATTGATATTATAGTTAAAATAATAACAAGGATTTTATATTTTTTTAATTTTGTTTCGAAAATCATTCTTTGATTATTTTTATCATTTATGAGTTTTTTTATTTCATACATTGTTGTATTAAATTTATATTTTATATCTTTTAATTCTATTTCTTCTTTTTCAATAAAAAGTTGTTTCATTAGTATTTTTTTAACTAGGTTATTTTCTTTATATTCTTTTTCTTTTTTGATGGTAAAATAGTCTTTATTACCATTAAAGCTAATATATCCTGTGTTTGCTAAAGAAAGAAGCAAAGACACTATATCATTATCAGTTATAAATCCTCTTAACAAGAAAGCTATTTCTAAGCTATCTAGATTATTTGGTGGGTTAGTTGAAAATTCTAGTTTTATATCATTTCCTTTTGAAAATCTGAAATAACAATAAATTAAAATTATAAAGCATATAATTGGTGCAATTAAACTGTTCATGTATTCACTTCCCTATCATCTAAGTTATTATAGCATAATTTAGAATAAAAAAGATTAATTTTTATAAAAAAACTCTAATTATTAATTAGAATTCTTTTTCATGTTTTAAATATAAAATCATAAGTACTATTGATATTATAGATATACTAGTTCCAAGTTTTAAACCTGGTGTAGAATATTCAAATTCTACTTTATGTTTTCCTTCCTTTAATTTCACACCTAAAAAGGTATTATACAATTTTTGAACTTTAACTTTTTTACCATCAACTTTTACTGTCCATCCTTTGTCATAAGGAATAGATGTAAATAAAACTTTGTTATCATCTTTTACATCAATAGTTCCATTAATATAAGTATTAGATACTTTTTTTAGTTTAAATTCATTTTCTTTTAAAGTCTTTAAATCATTTTCTAAAGTTTCTTGATCTAAATAATATAACAATGGAGCTGTAAATATTTGAACATTTCCTTTAACATCAAAATTAAGTGTTATTTCTTGATTTTTCCATTCATTTTTTATTTTTTGGATACCAAAATCATTAAAGTTTAAATTTGATACATTTTTTTCATTAATATATATATCAATATTCATCTTAGTTTCTTCACTATAAATGCTCATATATAAATATAGCATATCTTCATTATTCAATTTATATTTATATGTATTACCTTTTACCGGTTCTATTTCATAAACTTTAAAATATCTTTTATTATTATCAAGCATATTGTTTAACAAATTATTTTGATTTTCAAACACATTTGTTTTTTTAGAATTAATTTTTTTCAAATATTTTTTTTCATCATAATTTATCATGTATCCAAAATTGAGAGCATTTTTGTTATTATATATACTGCATTTTGTCTTACCTAAATCATAAAACATACCATCTATAGTTGAACAATTATATTTACCTACTTTTTTATATATAGGTGAATAGTCAATTGAAGTATATATTCTTTTTATTCCTAATAAAGAATCCATTATAATTGTATCATTGTTATTATTACTAATTGAATTACTTTTATTAGTATATCCCATGCTTCCTAAAAATTTGATTGTTTCAGTGTTATTAGTAGAGAGAAATGATGTTAATCCTTTATAATTTAATCCTAAAGAGTCATTAGATGTATTAGATTTAGTATATTCCATTCTATAAAATGTATCTTTATCACTATAAATGATTTTTCCCCAATCAATAAAATTATTGTAATTACTAAAATACGTGAATTTATTTGTTCTAAATATTAAGAAAATATTAAAAGAAAGTTCACTTATAACTAATAGCAGTAATAAAAGTTCAATAATTTTAATATCTTTTTTATTTTTAGAACTATACAATTGTTTTAATAATAAGTAATATAGAATAAATAAAAAGACAAATATCCAAACAAAAATATAGTTTATCCAATTGTAGTTTTGAAGAATGACTATTAAGGATATAATTGTAATTATTAAAAGTAGAATTAGGTAATTCTCTTTTTTTATTTCATTATATTTTTCAAAATTTCTTATAAAAAGTAAAATTAAAAACAAACTAAATAGAAACGAATATCTATAATTAAAGCAGTTTGGAACAGAGAATCCATGCCACATAATGTTTAAAAAATTAATTTTAAAACTTAAAAAGAAAATTAGAATTATTATTAAACTAGCTATTTTTTCTTTTAGAGGTATCTTTTTATTAAAGATATACAATAACGAACCTAATAAAATTATTATTCCTGTATACCAATTAACGTAACTATTATTTAATATGTTTTCATAATTATTGCTAGCGATATATCCTTTTGACAAAAATTCTAATATTTTAAATTTATTATCAATAGATATATTAGTACGCGAAATACTCAACAATTCTAATAGAGCTGGTAAAATGAGAATCATAGTTGCCATTCCAGCTAAGAAAGATGTTATTATAAATTTTTTGATTCTATCAAAAATATATTTTTTACCCTGTTTATTATAATTTATAAATAAATAATAACTAAAGTATAAACAAGAAAAAATACATAACATAAAGCCTATATAATAATTACTAAGAATAGCTAAAAATAAGACTATTCCATATAATAATGATTTATTTTGATCAATCAATTTTTCAATACCAAGAAGGAGTAATGGTGCTAAGAAAATTCCATCTAACCACATTACATGAAAATAGTAATTAATGTTATAAGCCATTAGTGCATAACATATGGATACTATTAGTTTTAAAGGTTGATTTATTTTTCTTTTATCTACATATATGTACATAAATAATGAACTAAGTCCTATTTTTAGTATTATTATAAAGGCAAAAAATATATAAAGATTGCTTTTACTAAAAAAAATAATTAGAAAATTTAGAGGACTAGCTAAATAATAAGCATACGTTCCAAACATTGATCCTCCTATTCCTTTACTAAAAGAATACATCAATGATTGCTTAGAATCTATCACATCTTTAAAATAAGAAAATAAAGGTAAATATTGTCCATAAGAATCAGAAATAAAAAAAGTTGATCCTCTTAATTGACATCTTATAATATAAATAAATCCTAAGACAACTATAGGGATTATAAATGCTAACAAATGAAATTTATATTTTTTGAATTTTTGAATCATATTTCTTCACCTATTATAATTTTACATAAATTGTCTAACTTTTGCAACAAAAAAAATAGCCATAGCTATTTTTCATTAACCAATTATTTAGATGTTGATTTTGTTAATTCACCAGCAGAAGTTACACTAAATGCTTTACCGCTAACAGTAATAGATCCACCAGTTAATTTACCATTTGTATAAGTTAATGTTCCACCATCGGTTGGGGCATCACCTTTGAAGTTTACAGTCATAGATTTAGATTTATCACTACCATAAGTAACTACTTTTCCAGAGTCTGAAATTGTATATGTATCATTTAATACAGTTACTTCACTATTTTTTAAGATTGCTTGTGCATTAGCTTTTTCTAAAGCATCAATGTATCCGTAAGCACTATTTTTAGCTGCTCCTTCTTTTGCATTGTCAATAACATTTAAAATAATTGGTGTTGCAATTAATGCGATAATTGCTAAGATTACGATTACAGCAAGTAATTCTACTAGTGTAAAACCTTTTTTATTATTTTTCATTTTTATTCCTCCTCTATTTTATTACGATATAAATATACCACAGCAATTCGACAATAGTCAACTATTTTTTTAATAAAAAATAGCTTTTTTATTATTACTGTGTAAACTAACTATCTATAACTACTATCAATATTATTAACTATTTTCTTTTTTTTATACAAAAGAAAAAAAGAATTAATTTTTTTAATTTAATTCTTTTAATTTTTTTATAATTATTTCTAAATCTTTTATTTCTTTTTCTAAAGTTTTTTTCTCATTTTCAACTAAGTTTTTTGGTGCTTTATTTACATAATTTTCATTATTTAATAAATTAGTTCTTCTATTTATACTGTTTTGAAGTTTATCTTTTTCTTTTTCAAGTTCTTTTATTTCTTTTTCTTTATTAAGACTTCCATCATAATAAATACTTATAATACTATTATCAAAGTTTATTTCTTCTTTACTTAAATTAGTATTATCTACTTTTTCTTGAATATTTTCCAAATTAACTTTTAAAATTTTACTTATTAAATTTATATTTTCTTTAAACAAATTACTGCTATATTCTATTTTATAATCTTTATTTATATTTTTTTCTAATTTTATTTTTCTTATTTTAGTAATAAGTCCTATAATTTCATCTAGTCTATTTTCAAAAATTTGATTTTCATTATAAATAGGATAACTACTTAACATAATTGTTTCTTCATGTTGTGGTAATTTTAAATAAATTTCTTCTGTTACATAAGGCATAAATGGATGTAATAATTTTAATATATTTGTTAAAACATAAAGTAAAACAGATTTAGTAGTATTATTCATATCGTTTTTAGCAAGTTCAATATACCAATCACAAAAATCATTCCAAATGAAACTATAAAGTTCCGTTCCAACTACATTAAATTCATATTTTTCCATATGTGTTCTTACTTTTTTTATAACTTTATTTAATTTAGTTAAAATCCATTTATCACTAATACTTAAGTTATCAAAATTAAAATCTTTTTCTTCATAATCTTCTAAATTCATTAAAACAAATCTTGAAGCATTCCAAAGTTTATTAATAAAATTCCAAGTAGAAGCAACTTTTTCAGGATCATATCTAAGATCAGTTCCAGCAGATGTTGTTGTGGCTAAATAAAAGCGTAGAGAATCACATCCATATTCATCAATAACATCCATTGGATCTACACCATTACCTAATGACTTAGACATTTTTCTTCCTTGTTTATCTCTAATTAAACCATGAATAAGACAATCTTTAAAAGGTCTAGTACCAGTAAATTTTAATCCTTGAAAAGTCATTCTATTAACCCAAAATGGAATAATGTCATAACCAGTTACTAATAAATTATTCGGATAATATCTTTTATAATCATCGCAAGTATCTGGCCATCCCATTGTTGAAAAAGGCCATAAAGCACTTGAAAACCAAGTATCTAATACATCAGTATCTTGTGTCCATCCATCTTCTTTTGGTGCTTCAACGCCTACATATACTTGGTCATCTTTATACCAAGCAGGTATTTGATGTCCCCACCAAAGTTGACGTGAAATACACCAATCATAAGTAATTTCCATCCAATGATTCATTATTTTTTCATATCTTTCTGGAACAAAATTTACTTTAGTATCTTTATTTTTTTGATTTTCTAAAACTTTATCAGCAAGAGGTCGCATTTTTACAAACCATTGTTTTGAAAGATATGGTTCAACAATAGCATCACTTCTTTCACTATGACCTACTGAATGAGTCATTTCTTCAATACTTATTAAAAGATCTTGTTCTTTTAAATCTTTTAATAATTCGTCACGACACTCAAAGCGATCCATTCCTTCATATTTACCGGCATTTTTATTCATTGTTGCATTTGGATTCATAACAATTATTTGTTCTAAATTATGTCTTTTTCCAACTTCAAAGTCATTAGGATCATGAGCTGGTGTAATTTTAACTACACCTGTTCCAAACTCAGGATCAGCATGTTCATCGCCTACAATTGGAATTAATTTATTTACAATTGGAAGAATTACTTTTTTACCTATTAAGTGTTTATATCTTTCATCTTCAGGATTAACAGCTACAGCTGTATCTCCAAATAGTGTTTCTGGTCGTGTTGTTGCGACATCTAAAAATTCATCACTATCTTCAATTTTATATTTTAAGTGGTAAAATGCTCCTTTATCATCTTTATAAATTACTTCTTCATTGGAAAGAGCTGTCATTTGAACAGGATCCCAATTTATGATTCTTTCACCACGATATATTAATCCCTCGTTATATAAATCAACAAATACTTTTTTTACAGCTTTAGATAATCCATCATCTAAAGTAAATCGTTCCTTGTTATAATCTAGACTTAGTCCTAATTTAGCCCATTGTCTTCTGATGTTATCTGCATATTCTTCTTTCCAATCCCATGCATGTTTTAACCATTCTTCTCTATTCATACTACGAGGATCAATATTCATATCACGTAATTTTTTGTCTACTTTAGCTTGAGTTGCAATTCCAGCATGATCCATACCAGGTAACCATAAAGCATCATAACCATCCATTCTTTTATAACGAATCATTATATCTTGTAAAGTTGTATCCCATGCATGTCCTAAATGTAGTTTACCTGTTACATTTGGTGGTGGAATAACTATACTATATGGTTTCTTAGATAAATCACCACTTGTAAAATATCCTTTATTTTTCCAATTTTCATATTTACCTTTTTCTACTTCTAAATGATTATATTTTTTATCTAACATTAACTTCATCCTTTCTACTATTTTTTCTTTTTGCTTCTTTCATTATATCAGATAATCCATTCATTTCTTTAAAAATAATTTTATTTTCTTCTTTTGTTTCAGATAAACCAACACAAGTTTGATATCGTTCAAGAATGAGTTGTTGTTCCATTAACCAAGTAATTTGACGATCTGTAATAATCTCAGGCAAATAAAAGATTAGTAAAGAAATTGTGTCCTCTGTTTTGATTACTAAATGGTTCATTTTAACAATTTCACAAGGTGCTCCATTATAATCGTCCAAATCAATTTTAATTGGGGTATTTGGATAATACTTTTTTATAAACTTTTCAATTCCAGTGTTATGAGCATCTTTTCCTGTAATATCTTCTTTAAAAATAGGATTCAGTATTTGATTTTCATCTGGAATAATAATTAAGTTACCTCTTTTCATTCTGTCACCTTCTTCTTACAATATTCTATCAAATGTTGTTTTAACTCTTCTAAACGATTATCTTGTATATAACACTCTAATAAATTGATTTTATCTTCAATAATATGATTGTCTAAAATATATTGATATGTATATTTAAAATTAATATCATAAATAAATCCTAAAAGTCTAAAAATATAGTCTACATCGGTTTTGATAGACTTATCTTGAACAGGTTGATTAGAAAATAAGTTTTCTATTATCTCACTTTTAATTTTAGGATTATTATCCGTTATAGTAAATCCTTGTTCCTTCATAATATCTAACTTATCAGCATCTCTTACAATCTTAGTGAATAAAAGTTTTTCATGATCTCCTGTTTTTTCTATTGTTAGTTTATTATGATTTTTAGTAGTAAATAAAATTAAATCATAATTTTCTATTGAGTTAAAATTCTCTTTTAAAATTAAAGCACCTAAATCACCATGATCAATTGAATGAATATCAGAATAAGTTTGATACTTTTTATATTGTTCAAACCTTCCGATGTCATGAAATAAACCACATAGTTGTGCGATTTTTATATCTTCATTAATACTAAGAGCAATTTGTTCACAAAAATCCATCACTCGATAAGTATGATGAAATTTATGCAAAATCATCTTATCTTTGTAATCAAATGTTTTAATATAATTATTAAATAGCTTTAAATAGTCTTTCATATTTTCCTCCAAAAAAAATCACGCCTCATATAAGGACGTGATTACGTGGTACCACCTTAATTCATAGATTACTCTATCTCAAAGTCTTAATGCGACTAACAATATATCTTACTATAATTTCTGATATATAGCTCCCAAGCTACCTTCTAATGATTTATTTATTAGTTTTCACCAACCACTAACTCTCTTCCAAATAAAATCATTGTACTCCTCTTGTTCTTTGCTTTTATTTGATTATAAACTTAATGCTTAAAATTGTCAATAAATAACTCTTCTTATTTTAGCTATAGTTCTATAATTTGCAGGACTAGTTGTTTTAATTCCATCTTTTGGATTAGAAGCATGTATAACTTTGTTATTTCCCATATACAAAGCTACATGATTAATTCTTGTTCCATTAGAATAAAATAATAAATCTCCAGGTTTAGCATTTGATAAGTTTGAAACTTTCTTTCCATAACCACTTTGTGACCCACTAGTTCTTGGTAAATTATAACCAAAATGTTTATAAACACCCATAGTAAAGCCACTACAATCAGTTCCATGTGTTAAACTTGTTCCACCATAAACATAAGGGTTTCCTAAAAATTTCTTAGCATAATCTATAACTTTTTGTCTTTTAGAATCTAGTGAATCTTTAATAGTTAATTTAAAACTATCTTTAGCACTTTTATTACTTGATGATTGAACTGTTATTGTCGTTGTTCCTGTTTTTTTAGCTTTTATTTTACCAGTTGAACTTATTGTTGCTACTGATGGTTTCGATGACTTATAAGTTAATTTTGTATTGCTAGCATTAATGGGCATTGCTTTTGAAGTTACTGTATATTTATCCCCAACTTTCATACTACTTTTTTTTGAAGTTATTACAACTCTTGTTACTTTGATTTTTTTGGCCTTTGAACCTGTTCTTGTTGAAGTCGTTTCTTTTAAATCAATTTCCTCACTATCGCAAGCATTTCCTATTACGCATGATACACAACTAAGCAAATTGTTTTCTTTTTGAAAGACACTTGTCTGTAATATCGTAAATAATAACTGTACTATTGATACTACAAACAAAACCATTACAGCGTATATTATTCTTTTTATAAACATTTTTCTTGATGTTTGCATTTGTTTTTCATCACTTGCTGTTGTCGCTTTTGCCATATCTATCATTCCCATTATTATTAAAATTACAGGAACTATTACTTTTATGATATTTACTATTCTATTTATAAATCTAATCATTACATATGGTACTGATCCGAGTCCTCCACAATTTACTACTTCCATTGCACTAACAGAGTCTATACTTATTAAAGATATTATTACTGCTATTAACTTTTTTTTGTTTTTCATACTATCACCTACTATTTTTTCGAAAAGCTATAAACCCCATGCCAACCACAATTATTTGAACTAGTACATCTATTTTTATAGTTTTTTGTTAAATTATAAACTCCATCTATTGTATATGTACCATTGTTTGCTCTTTTACCTGGATCCATTAAAATGACTTTACCATCTTTTCCTGGAGCTAGAGCAATATAATGTCCTGGAATATATAAAATTATCATATTTCCTTTTTTTAATTCTTCGCTTATTTGTTTTTTTGCTTTTTTCACTTTGTCACTATTTGTGCCAATATTACCAGCTATTTTAGTTGATTTAAGTCCAAATTTATTTAAAAGTTTTTTATTTGTATACCATGACTCAGATAAAGCTCCTCCACCGTGTCCATTGGAACATAACCAATTTGCTACTACTTTAGGATTATAAGAATTATCAACTAAATTAGATGCAACCATTGAAAATGAAACAGCTCCACATCCAGAAGATTGTAAATTTTTCCCTGAGCCACAAAAGGCAACATTACTATATTCACCTTGATTGTAATAGGTAAATCCGCCTATACTACTAGAGCTAGACGCAGATCCTTTTGATGAAGAATCTGTATTGTTCTTAGATGTTACCTTCAATTTAAAACTAGCCTTAGCACTTTTATTACTTGATGATTGAACTGTTATTGTTGTTGTTCCAGCTTTTTTAGCTGTTATTTTACCAAAAGAACTAACTGTTGCAACCGATGGTTTTGATGACTTATAAGTTACTCCAATATTTGTTGCATTAACCGGTAAAACCTTAACAGACATAATAAAAGTTTCTTTTTCTTTCATAGTTTCCTTTTTACCCATTATTACAACTCTTGTCACTTTGATTTTTTTTGTCTTTGAGCCTGTACTTGTTGCAGTCGTTTCTTTTAAATCAATTTCCTCACTATCACAATCATTTCCTATTACGCATGATACACAACTAAGCAAATTGTTTTCTTTTTGAAAGACACTTGTCTGTAATATCGTAAATAATAACTGTACTATTGATACTACAAACAAAACCATTACAGCGTATATTATTCTTTTTATAAACATTTTTCTTGATGTTTGCATTTGTTTTTCAT
The DNA here is from genome assembly GCA_900550255.1 of uncultured Mycoplasmatota bacterium. GTDB lineage: Bacteria > Bacillota_I > Bacilli_A > RF39 > UBA660 > UMGS1271. The sequence goes on from URQZ01000001.1 coordinate 169,636, forward strand.
CACTTGCTGTTGTCGCTTTTGCCATATCTATCATTCCCATTATTATTAAAATTACAGGAACTATTACTTTTATAATATTTACTATTCTACCTATGAATCTAATCATTACATATGGTACTGATCCAAGTCCTCCACAATCTACTACTTCCATCGCACTAACAGAGTCTATACTTATTAAAAATACCATTATTAGCATTATTATTTTTTTATTTTTCATACTATCACCCATTACACAAATAAGTATAACAAAATTTTAGCAAAAAATAAATATCATATAAAAAGAAAAAGACTTAAAAGTCTTTTCTTCTAGGAGAGCATTACCATAATAATTAATACTTATTAGTTCACAGTAAAACTACCATCAGTACTACAGTAGTCTGCAAATAACACATGCAGGTAATAGACATGTATTACATTTTTAGTATTTGATTTTTATTTTAGTTTATTACTAGTATTTTCTTCCAATCTTTTATATTCATTTGTATTTATAATGATTCCAATTACAAAAATATATGAAATTATATAAATCCACATCATTAATACAACAATTCCTGATAAACTTCCATATAAAGCGTTATAGTTTGCTAAATTATTTGCATAATAAGAATATATAGCTGTTACTAAAACCCATCCAACTGTTGTAAACGATGCTCCTCTATTAACTAATTTGCTTTTAATTTTTTTATCTGGGGCAAGTGTATATAAAATTTTTACAAAAATAAATATCAACATGAAAGCTACTGGCCATTTTAATATAGCAAACAGATAGTAAATATTTTTACTAATATTTTTAAACATTTCTAGTTCTAAAATAAATTTTAAAATTATATTTCCAAAAGCTAAAAAGACTAAAATAAAGAAAAATAAGTTCATTAATAGTATTGTTAGAAAAAAAGATTTTATACGTCGTTTAACAAAATCTGAATTTTCAACTCCATATAGTGTATTTGATGCTAAAATAATAGCATGCGGTCCATTTGAAGCAACAATAATTCCTACAAGCATAAACATGATATGATTACTTTCTGTTTTACTACTTAAAAATGGATATAATAAAGTTGATACATCATTTGGAATTAATTCTTCTATAAAAGTTATTACATCACCCATTGAAAGTGAAAAAAAGCTACCTATGATACCAATTAAAGTAATTATAGGCATTATAGATAAGATCAAAAAGAAAGCAATATTACCTGGTAATATACGCATTTCATCAATCATTATTGTTTTATAAATTTTTTTTAAATATTTTTTCATATAAATTCAATCCCTTATTTTCATAAGTATAGTATATCACAAATTTTAACAAAGAAAAACGTTTTGTTAAACAAAACGCTTTATACTAATCGCTTATTTCTTCTTTGTTACTTTTCATATCAAGTGTTGCTTCATTAATAGCATCATCTATTGTTTTTAGTCCATCTATTATCATACTATAACCAATAGCAGCTCCAAACCCATGACTTAATTCTTTAAATTCTTTTGTTAATTTTCTTATATATGTAATAACTTGTTTTTCATCATAGTTAACCATATATATTAAGAATTCGTTTCCATTAGTACGCATTATTTCAGAGTTTTCTACTTGCGTTGTTATTAATATATTGGCTGCTTGTTTGATTACATTGTCTCCTTCTTCATGACCATAATTATCATTTATATATGCAATGTTATTAAGGTCTATTATCATAATAGTTTGTGGATATATTTCACTTTCATCCCATTTTTCAATCGCACTATTTAAATAATTACGGTTTTTAAGTGAAGTTAACATATCAATATATTTAATTTTATTTTCTTTACTTATGATTGATTTTCTATTTCTCTTAAATGGTTTTTTTACTATAACTGTTATTCCAGCTACGACAACTCCACATCCTATTACAAATCCTAATAAATATTGTAATAAATGATTTTTCACATTTGGAACATACATATCATATGTAACGTTATTTTCAATTTTTTTACCATCTACAAACGATATATAAAAATTGAAAAATTTACTAAATACTTCGTTGTCTTTTATATCTCTTATTGCATAGGAATAATTGTTTTTTAAAGAAAATGAGTAATCAATTTTGAATTTATCTAATTTATTATGTCTGTATATATCAAATGCTTTTGTATCTATTGCTATAATGCTATCTTCATTTAATTTATCTAATATATTATCAAAGTTATTTACTTCTCTTGTTACTATTCCATATCCTTTAAGGTGTGATACTGCTTGACTTCCTGCTATAACGTATACTTCTTTATCTTTTAATGATGATAATGATTTTATAATAATATCATTGTTTTCATGTGTTACAATTGAAATATTTTCATCTACAGCTGATATAGTATTATAAACATCCATATCAAATTTATTTTGACTTGATGTATTAAAGAATAAGTCTACTTTGTTTTCATTAAAATCTTTAATTAGATCATGTAATGATTTATATTCTTTATATTTTATTTCGATGTTTGCAAGCGAAGCAAATTGACTCATATATTCATTACTAATTCCAACTAATTTTCCATCTACAGATGTTGAAAATGGTGCATAGCTTATGAATCCATAATTATATTGTTTACTTCTGAATTTTGCTACTTTATCTTCATAGATGTTATTAAAGTTAAAGTAGTTACTTAAGAAATATTTGTTATATTGTTCTTTGTATTCATCTTTATACCATTTTTTATAATATTTTTTTATTATTGTATTTAATTTTTTTTCGTTTCCTAATGATAATACAAAGTTTAGTTTTGCATCTGTAATGTTATAATTTATATTAAGTTTATTTTTATTTATATAATTTAGGTAAATTGTTTTTGGTACAACTATTGCTTGTACTGAACTATTATTAGAATTTATTTCATTAAATAATGAGGTTTCATTATCAAATACTTTATATTGTATATTTTTATTATCATATAAATAAAAGTTTATGTTTTCTAAATTATTTTTAGTTACTCCGATAGTCATTGCTGGAATGTCTTCTAAGTCATTATATACAACTTTATTCTTGCTGACGATTGCATAGTTATCTTCATATATTGATATATCATTATCATCAGCTTTTTCTTTAATTTTAAATGCATAATCAGGAGTTTCTGTACTACCTAGATCATAAGATATTTCGTTGAATTCTAATCCAGTATCTTTTTCTATTTTTTTTATGAATTCGAAAAATACTCCTTCACCGTCATAGTTAAAAATTGGAATATTATTTATTATTCCAATATCTACAATATTATTTTTATTTTTTTCAATCCATTTTTTTTCTACTATTGTTAGTGTACTTTTTTCATCTTGGTTTAAAAAGAAATAATAAAATACCCATCCTAGTATTAATATTACAATTAAAGTTATACTAGTTATAATTACTTGTTTTTTAGTCATTTTTACCACCTATTCTCTTTATTCTATATGAATAAAATTATTAGTTAGAGTTTTAAGACTTATTTAATTATATGTGTTGTTGTTTAAGAATATATCATATTGCTCTAACATAGTAAGTAAATTATACTATATATTTATTGTTTTTTCAATTTCTTAACTTAGTTATTCATTCTTTTAACAATTTATTTACATTTATTTTGCATTATATGGATTTTTATTCTTTTGAATTTTTTTTGTTTTTTTGCATAAAATATATTGACAATGTTTAAAATTATAGTATAATTAGAAGTGCCTACTAAGTGCGGATGTAGTTTAATGGTAGAACCTCAGCCTTCCAAGCTGACTACGGGAGTTCGATTCTCCTCATCCGCTCCATTGAGAGAATTACTCACACCTTGTGTGAGTTTTATTTTTATAGAATATCCTATATCACTTGTTGATATGGGATTTTTTCATATATGAAAGGAGGATTAACAAATGAAAATAACCATAAAACATTTAGAATTTCCTTTAAGTGTTAGGGATAAAATTACTAAAATATCAAAATTATATTTAATCTGGTAAAAATATTCATTTTGATAAGACTAACCTATCTATAAAAGAACCTCATAAAATTATAACTTTAGATAAATTATTCAATCTAGTTTTAAAAATGCAATATAATTTATTAGAAATTTCTAAAGATACTGATTCTGAAATTGAATTTACTAAATTATATAAATACTTTTAAATTTCATAAAAAAAGAAAAAATATTATCATTTTTCTTCTTTTGTTTCTGGTTTAAATCTAAGAACCTTAGTAAAATTATTTACATCTGCATCTCTTCCTAATTCTTTTTGTAATTTTTCTAAATACATTTTAAACTCTGTAAGACTTGATATATTTTTAATATTTTCATCGTGACGTATTTTATTTTCTTTCATTAATTTTATTTGTTCTTCTGTTGTTCTATGTATTAACACACTTGAATTTACTGCTAATTCATATGCATTTTCATTATAACCACATTCTTTTAATGTTCTCATTAGTTTTATTTGTTCTTCTGCTACTCTTGATGATATACGTCCATATACTCCTAATATATGTTCATCTACTGCTAATTCATATGCATATTTATTATAATCACATTCTTTTAAGGTTTCCATTAACTTTATTTGTTCTTCTATTGTTCTACGTATTAACACAGTTTTATTTACTGCTAATTCATATGCTTTTTCATTATAATCATATTCTTTTAAAGTTCCCATCAATTTTATTTGCTCTTCTATTGTTCTATATTCTAATACACTTGAATTTACCGCTAATTCA
>URQZ01000002.1 GCA_900550255.1 uncultured Mycoplasmatota bacterium
ATATTTAGAATGTTATCACATTCTTTTATAAAAGTGTGATTTTTTACTTCATAAATTAAAGTTCAATTTACGTTTTTATCTTATTTTTAAAGAAATAAAAACAATTTTTCAACAAAAAAATATATGCTATTTTTCATATATTTTAATATATTTACTACCATATTTTTTTTCTTTTAAAAGTTCTAGTTCAGTTCTATCTATTTTCTCTGTTTCATATTCACATATAATCATAGCATCATCATTTAATAAATGATACTCTTCTATCTTATCTATTGCCTTATTTATTAGATTTAATTTATAAGGAGGATCTAGAAAAATTAAATCAAATTTAATTTCACTATCTTTGAAATATTTTAAAGCCTCTTCATAGCTTTTCTTTAAAAGAGTACTATTATCTATACCTTTTAGATTTTTTTCTAGCTTCTTTATTATTTCGTAATTATTATCTACAAAATAACACTTACTTCCTCCATTACTTAAAGCCTCTATACCTAAAGAGCCACTACCTGCAAATAAATCCAAACAAACACTGTTAATTACCTTATTTTGAATACTACCAAATAATGATTCTTTAACTCTATCCATCGTTGGTCTTGTTCCATTTATATCAAAACCTTCCAAATTTTTACCTTTATATTTTCCACTTATAACTCGCATTATATCACCTAATTATATTTTAACACATTATTTGAAGGTTGAAAAAAGATTTTGTAATAATTCAATTGTTTCAATTGTTTTTTCAAATTTATCACTTGCACGAAGTTTATATGCCGTCTTTACTTCTTCTTCAAATTGTTTAAATGAAGAAGGATTACGATTTAAAAATTTATACCAATAAGAATTTTCATGTAAATATCTAATATAATTAGGATCATTTTTTATTTTAAATTGAATATCAAGTGTCATTAATCTTCAAAATGTTTATATAAAGGTCGAGGTTTATATTCTACTTTATTACTAGATGTTGTGTCTTTAGTTCCAAAATCTTGAAGAACACCAATTACCCTACTAACACTATTTATTCCTTCTTGAAGACTATCTAGATCAACACTTTTAAACCAGCTTAAAAAATCAGTTGCACTTGCTACTGTTGCAGCTTTAGTAACTTCTTTTTTAGTAGTTAAATAATCATTCCAAACTTCATGTTCACTTCCATATAAATCATACATTTCATAAAATTTTTGCCATGTCATTTTATCTTCTTTTACAAATTTGATTAAACTTGGATTATTTTTTACAAATTCTTTAAAACTAGTCAATTTACTCATATAACCACCTACTTCATTATATGTAACTAGTTTAGAATGTTAACAAAGTATTTATTCAATTTTTTTGATTTGATCACTTATCCAAAAATAATCTTCATTATAAAAATCACAAACAAATATTTTTTTATTATAAATATAAAAAGTTTTAAACACTTCAGGAAGATTTGAATTAGTTAAAACAACAATACAAGATTTATTAATTTGAATAGCGGTTGTTTCTTTAGATGAAATTAGTTTAATAATTTTAGAATTAATTCGTTTATGATGATATTTTCTTTTAATATAATTTGTAAGTAAGTTTTTACTTATAAGTTGACATATACTGTTATAAAGAGATACGCCGTATGAAAAATTTTTTCTATCTAAGACATATAAATTGCGCAAAGTATTATATAAAACGAAAGAATTATTTTTGTAATTTTTATAATAATCTGTTTTGATTATAAATAAATAATATTTACGCATAATATCACCAAATAAATTATAATTATTTATTTAATCGTAAAATGTCGAAAAAAAAGATGTAATTAACATCTTTATTCTAAAACCGCTTTTATTCTTCTGACACCAGCGCTACTTGCCTCTTCTTTTTTAATTTTAAAAGTACCAAGTTCATTTGTATTTTTAACATGTGGTCCTCCACATAATTCAGAAGATACATCTCCGATATTATATACTGTTACAATATCAGGATATTTTTCAATAAACATACATTCAGCTCCTGATTTAATTGCTTCTTCTTTAGTCATTTCTGTTTTTGTAACAGGAAGCCCTTCTTTAATCCATTTATTAACTAAATTTTCAGTTTTCTCTTTTTCTTCTGGAGTAAGCTTATGATCGCAAGAAAAATCAAAACGCATTCTCTCACTTGTAATATTGCTTCCCTTTTGATGTACATCTTTATCGACTACAATTTTTAAAGCTGCATTTAAAAGATGGGTTGCTGTATGATATTTTACTTCCATTTCACCAGTTGAAGCAAGTCCGCCCTTAAATTTTCCACGTGCTCCTTGACGAGATAATTCTTGATGTGCCTTAAATTTTTCTTTAAATCCTTCAACATCAACTTTAATATTTAATTCACTTGCAAGTTCAACAGTAAGTTCAATTGGAAATCCGTAAGTATCATATAATTTAAAAGCTAAATCTTTGTTTAATTTTCCATCTTCTATTTTCTTTGCTATTTTTTCAAATTCACGTAATCCTTTTTCTAAAGTTCGATTAAATTTATTTTTTTCATTTTTCAAAACATCTAAAACAATATCTTTATTTTGTTTTATCTCACTATAATATTTAGAATATTCTTTAATAACTAACATAGCTATTTCTTGTTCCCAATCACTATTAATATCAATATTTATTTTTTTAGCATGTCTGATTGCTCTTCTAATTAATCGTCTAAGTATATATCCTTGATCTGTATTAGAAGGCTTAATTCCAGCTGGATCAGCACTTATAAAAACTGCTGTTCTAATATGATCTGCAATGATACGCATACTTTTTTCATTACCTTCATAAGTTAAATTTGATATTTCTTCTATCTTACTTATAATATCTTTCCATACACTAGTAGTATAATTGTCATCTTTATTTTCTAAAACTGCAACAACTCTCTCATAACCCATTCCTGTATCAACATTTTTTCTAGGTAATTTTGTTACTTTTCCATTTTCATCTTTATAAAATTCCATGAAAACATTATTCCAAATTTCAACCCATCTATCATCTTCAGGATCAAAGACATCAGGAATAGGATCATCACTTCTAAAATAGAATATTTCTGTATCACCACCACAAGGTCCTGTTTCTCCTGCTATCCAAAAATTATCATCTTTACCTAAATAAGCTATTTTTTTATCACTTATTCCAAGCTCTCTCCAAGTACCAGCTGAAATTTCATCTCTTGGAATATCTTTATCTCCTTCAAAAACAGTAATAGCTAATCTTTCAATTGGAATATTTAAAACTTTGGTTAAAAATTCAAAACTATAATTGATTGTTTCTTTTTTAAAATAATCTCCTAAACTCCAATTACCAAGCATTTCAAAAAAAGTATGATGTGTTTTATCTCCAACTTCTTCTAAATCTGTTGTTCTTAAACATTTTTGATAATCACAAAGACGTTTTCCATATGGATGCTCTTCCCCCATTAAATATGGTATTAATGGTTGCATACCAGCTGTATTAAACAAAACTGATGGATCGTTTTCTGGCACTATTGGTGCACTTGGAATTTGTTTATGTCCCTTACTTACAAAAAAATTAATATATAAATCTTTTAAATTCATTATTTCACACTCCTAAAAATATTTTTTGTTATTTCATCTAATTTATTTAAATAATTATCCATATCACCATTATTTAGTATATAGTAATCAGCAAACGCTATTGGTCCACCTTTAGCTGAATTTTCGATTTCAGCAATATCTCTTTCTTCTGCTTTTTTAGAACTTAGAGCTCTAATATTTCTTTTTTCTAATCTTTCATAACGTTTATTTTTATCAACTACAATGGAAATAACCGTTAAATCATCTTTAAATTTCTTCTTTAATATTTTAAATTCATCCCACGAATATAATCCATCTAAAACAACATTATTATTCTTTTGAGCTTCTTCTATTTTATCTAGCAAAAGAAGTGCGAATGCTCCCATTCCATATTCACTACGTAACTTTTCTCGCATCATTTTCTCATTTTCTGGTGTTATCTCTAAATTTTGCTCTTTTAATTTATCTAAAGTAACACCACCAAAGTATATTTTTTCAAAGCCTTTTTCCTCATAATAATCTGAAGCAATTGACTTACCACTTCCACACATTCCAACGATTGCGATTATTTTATTCATATTCCACCTCTTCTAGCATTTTTATTAAAGCATCATTCAAGTTTTCTTTTTCTTCATTTATTATAACATATTTTGGAGTATAATCATCTAAATCTATCTCCGTAATATGTTTTTTTTGTTCTATCGATAATCCATTATCATGATTTGGTCTTACTACTTTAATTACGATAACATTTGAAAAATTATTTTTTATATCCTCTATTTCTTCTTTTAATCTAATACCTGTAATTATTATATTATTTTTATAATAAGATAAAATTTTAATATCTTCAATTATTCTTTTGATTAAAAATTTATTATCTATCCTATTTTTAATCAATTCTATTCCTAACTGTTGTAATAAATCTCTTGGTTTATTATTATCACTACCATCCCAATCAGTAATTATTTGAGCATAATCTTTTAAAGGTTTTGTTATTGATAAGATAGTACTGTTTTTTTTATTTTCTTTAATTATTTTAGCTACACTATCTTTTCCAGATCTTGCTTTACCACATATAATATAAATATTTGGATTTTTATTTTCCATCATTTTTCTCCTCTCAAAAGAAAAACCACGGGCTATTTCTAGGAACGAAAAGCCGTGGTACCATCCTAATTAGTCTTAATTTTTATAACGGGTATTACCCGGCAATTTTTAATTGCACTAAAGGATAGCTTTCAAATAAGTAAATGTTTCGTTTTCATCAACCACGAACTTTCTAGACATTTTATCTTATTTTACTTTTTCCTTATTTTTGTTTTAATTATTAAAAAATTCATATTTATCATTAAAGAACATAAAAATTGATTTTAAAGCAGCAATAATTGGTGTTGATATAACCATACCAATTATACCAAAGAAATAACCAAATACAAGTAATCCTAACATAATTGTAACAGGATGTAATTTAGTTGTTTTACTCATTATAAGTGGTTGTAATAAATTTCCTTCCAAAAATTGAACAACAACAATAATAACAAGTACTATAATACCAATTATTGGACTTTGAGAGAAACCTACAATAACAGCTGGTACTCCTCCAATATATGGTCCTGCATAAGGAATAATGTTAGTGATTCCACAAAATAAAGCAAATAATAATGGTGCTTTAAGTCCTGTAATACTAAATCCTATTGCCATAACAACAAATATTAATAAAGCATCAAGTAATAAACCTTGAATAAATTTACGAAGTGAAGTATTTACCTCATTGATTAAGTCTCTTGCATCGTTACGCATTCTTTTAGGAAGTAATGTTATGATAAGGTCATTCGCACTATCAAAGTTAAGTAATAAATAAAACCCTATTATCAAACCTATTACAAAGCTTCCAGCAAAAGAGAAGAATGTTTTTAAAACATTTATTAAAAGTGTTGGTAAAGATGCTGTAAGATTTGAACCAAAATTTTCAATCATTGTAAACATTTGTGTTTTAATAGCATCTCCATTTATATAATCAATACTATTTAAGTTATCAAATATTCCTTCTGCTTTATTTTTTATAAAATCAAATACGGTTGGAATTACTTTAACAAAATCATTAATTTGATCATAAAGAAGTGGAATTATAGAACATATAATCAAGGCCATTACACCGATTAATATTAAATATGTTATAGTTGTTCCAAGACCTCTTCTAATTCCTTTTTTATTCAGCAATTTTACAAACGGATCAAAAAGCCAAGCAATAAAAATTCCTATAAAAAGTGGTGATATTGTTTTTAATAAGATTATAAAAGTTGATTTTAAGTTTAATTCTTTAAATAGTCTTATACCAATATAAATGGCTAATATAATAACTAAAAAATAAACAATTTCAAGTATTTTTTTAGAAAGATTTAATACTTCATTTACTTTAGTTGTATCAACTGTTTTACTCTTATTTTTATCTTTTTTCGAAAACATCTTCTCACCTCTATTTATAATATACTTCGATTATATCAAATATTTTCAAATATTTCTATTCTTATTGTAAATATTTTCCTATTTTGATATAATTTCCTAGAGGTGAAATATGATTAAGAATCTTTTAGGTGGTATGGCAATTGGAATTGCAAATATCATACCAGGTGTTAGTGGAGGTACAATTATTGTTTTATTAGGTCTTTTTGATAAAACAATGGAAGCTATTTCTAATGTTTTTAAAATTAAAATTAGTTTTAAAGAACGTATGAAAAGTTTTACTTTTTTATTACAAGTTATGATTGGGGTTGCAATAGGGTTAGTAGGTTTTGCTAAAGTACTTGATTTCTTATTTAGTACTTTTGAACATCAAACTTTATTTTTATTTGCTGGGCTTATTATTTTTAGTTTACCAATGTTAAAAAAACAAGAAATGGATAATAAAAAAATTTCCATTCCATTTTTCATAATTGGTGTTCTTGTAATTGGTATTCTTGCTTATTTTGCTCCAGCTAAAAAAGAAGTTGTTGTTCCATTATCAGATTTACTTGCTAAAAATTTAGATGTCGCATATATTTTAATTTTAATGGTAATGGGTGCTATCAGTGGAGCTGCTATGTTATTTCCTGGAATTTCTGGTTCAATGGTTTTACTAGTACTTGGATATTATTATTTATATAAATCTTATGTTTCAAATGTAACTTCTTTTGAACCAATGGTTTTAATTCCACTTATTTTTATCGCCATTGGTGTTGGTATTGGAATTATTGGTAGCGCTAAATTAACAACTTATCTTTTAGATAATTATCGTCAAAAGACAATGAGTTTGATCCTTGGACTTGTCATGATGAGTGGAATTGTTATTATTCCAAGAAGTGGTTATAATCTAACAATTCTAATTAGTTCTATAATTTGTTTTATAATTGGAAGTATCTTCATTATATTCTTTAATAAACTAAAAAGATAACGATTTATTCGTTATTTTTTATATACTTATATACCTCATCAATAGTATTATCAAAATTTTCAAAATCAACATTAAACCATTTTAGATCAAATTGATGTCTATTCCAAGTGTATTGTCTTTTCGCATATCTTCTACTTCTTTGTTTTATTAATTCAATTGCTTCTTCGAAACTACACTTGTTATCAAAATAATCAAACAATTCCTTATATCCTATTGGTGTTAGTACTGCTTTTGTTCTTATTTTAGTATCATATATTTTTTTTGCTTCTTCTAATAATCCATTTTGAAGCATTATATCTACTCTCTTATTAATTCTATCATACAATTTTTCTCTATCAGTTGTTAGACCAATAAAGGTTGTATCATACAGTAATTTATCAGTTTTTTCTTGATTAAAACTATTATTTGAATATTTATCTAATTCTCTTTCAATTCTTTTACGATTATTTTTATGAATACTTGTTTCTGGATTTATTTTTAATAATTTTTCGTATAACTTTTCATTACTATAATCTGAATAGTCATTTTTAATTGTTTCTTTATTAAATTTATAATCATATAAAGCAGCCTTTATATAAAGGCCTGTACCACCAACTAATATTGGTGTTTTATTTTTTGATAGTATTTTTTTTATTTTATTTCGACAATCTTTTTGATAATCAAAAACAGTATATTCTTCATTAATGTCTTTTATATCAAGTAAATGATGGGGAATGTTTTCTTTTTCTTCTTCTGTTACTTTAGCTGTCGCAATATCAAGTCCCTTAAAAATTTGGGTTGAATCTGCATTTATTATTTCGCCATTTACTTTTTTAGCTAATTCAACACTTAGTTTTGTTTTACCAACTGCTGTTGGTCCTGTTATTACTATAATCATTTTGTCTTCTCCTTACAAAATTTTCTTTCAAGATATTTCATTGATTCATTTAATCGAGAAATAACTTGGTCACTATTGAAATCTAGGCCTATATCATTTAAACATTCTATGCCACTATTATTAAGTAATTTATCATTAAGTTTCTTAAATTTTTCAATAAAATTATCACTATTTTCATATTGTTCAATCATATAAGCATTTAAAAAATGTCCTAAAAGATGCCAATTATTTGCTTCAAAATTACCATGATCATTCAAAAAGTTTTTACAATTTGCTTCAAAAATTTTGGTATCATTATTTTTAAATAAAAAGCAATAATTTTCTAAGTTTATTTTTCCTAATTGTTGTTTGGTAATTATTAATTCTAAAATAAAAATAACATCCCTTCGTAAATTTTTGAATTTAATCATTTCATCATTATAATATTTCAATCTATCCTTATAGTTTATTTCGCCTTTATTATATAAAAATTCCAATATTTGATATTCCTCAAACTGAGATAATCCTTCTGTTAATAAATCATTTATATTATTTCTTGCTGCTGTATTTGGTTGATTTAAAAAATGTCTTATTTCATGAGCTGTAATCATAATATCACGAACATCTCCAAATAATGGTATATTTATTATATTTTCATTTTGATAGAAGACTATATCTTCCTTTGATGATAAATAAAGATCATCTAAATCTAAATCTTCGTCGCGATAATGAATATTAAAAATACCATTATTAAATGCTTTATCTAATTTTTCTAATACTTCGGGATAAAATTCACTGTAATATTCCTTTATTTTTTTTAATGTTTCAGTTGCACTACTCTTTTGATATGGTAATTCTTCTTTGATTATGTTAAGTTCTTTTTTATTAATATATAGATTGTAAAAAAAGGAAGAGTTATAACCAAAAAAAACATCGTAATGACAAATATAATCTTCAATAACACTATCTATTATTTCATATTGTTCCTCAGTCATAATACCACCTGCTTAAATTATATCAAAAAAAGACTTAAAAGTCTTTATTTTATAAACATCGAATCACCAAATGAAAAGAAACGATATTTTTCTTTTACAGCCTCATGATATGCTTTCATAATTTTATCTTTTCCTGCTAAAGCACTAACTAACATAAGTAAAGTAGACTTTGGTAAATGAAAATTAGTAATAAGGCTATCTATAGCTTTAAATTCATATCCTGGATAAATAAAAATACTTGTCCATCCACTACATTCTCTAAATTCGTCATATAGATTCATTATTGTTTCTAATGTTCTAGTAGTTGTTGTTCCAACACTAATAATTCTTTGGTTATTTTTTTTAGCTTTATTTAAAATTTCAGCCGTTTCTTTACTCATCATATAAAATTCACTATGCATTTTATGTTTTGTAACATCCTCTACATTAACTGGTCTAAAAGTACCTAATCCAACATGTAGTGTTATATATAAAACGGTTATTCCTTTTTCTTTTACTTTTTCTAATAATTCTTTTGTAAAATGTAAGCCCGCTGTAGGAGCAGCTGCACTTCCAATATTTTTGGCATATACAGTTTGATATCTATCTTTATCCTCTAATTTTTCATGAATATATGGTGGTAATGGCATTTCTCCTAATTTATCTAATATTTCATATAAAATGCCATCATATATTAATTTAAAAACACGAATTCCTTCATCCTTTATTTCAATACATTTTGCTTTTAATATTCCATCTCCAAAGTTAACCACTGTTCCTATTTTTACTCTTTTGGCAGGTTTTACTAAGCACTCCCAAGTATTATTAGTTTTTTCTTTCAAAAGTAAAACTTCAATTAAAGCATTTGTTTCTTCTTTTTGACCATATAATCTTGCTGGCATAACTTTTGTATCATTTAAAACTAAAACATCATTTTCATTTAAATAATCTAATATATTGTTAAAATGTTTATGTTCAATTTCACCAGTTTTTTTATCTAATACCAGCATTCTAGATTGATCTCTATTTTTAATTGGTGTTTGAGCAATTAATTCCTCTGGTAGTTCAAAATCAAAATCATCTGTTCTCATACATTCACTTCCTTATTATTTAATAAATTTATTTCGATAACAATCTTCTATTTTTGTTTTATATTTTACTTGAAATAAATCAAGATATTTTTTTTGTTCTTTAGTTAGTAGTTTAGAATTAAAAATAAGCGTATTTTGATTAGAAGGAAAACCAATCATGTAACCTAATTTTTCACTAAAAAAATCAACTTTTCTATGATATCCATGTACTTCAATGTAATGTTTATACTTATTGCAAATACCAAATTCTTTTATTAAGTGCTGATTCAAAAGTAAATGTATCATTTTCAAATGACGTTGTAAAATATCATTATTATAAATATTTCCTTCTGAATCGACACAAAAGCCTATTCTAGTATCTTTATTTAATGTTTTCTTATTTCTACAAATATTATAATCCGTAGCAGGCATAAAATCAAAAGAAAAATTGGGTTTCTTATTAATTAAATCATCATAATTAATAGATGTATTATATAGGGAATTTATATAATACTTACCATTATATGGTAGAAGATATTCATCTTTCTCAAAAAAAGGATTCAATAAAATATATTTAAGTTCCAATATTACAAAATCAAAATATGGATCAAAAATAGTATAGTTTTTTCTAAAATTTCTAAACCTTATCAAATTTTCATCGGATAATGAAATATACTCTTCTGTTTTTTTCTGACAAAAAAACAAAATATCAAAATAATTTAGTTCTGTCTTTTCATTATCAGGACTTATAATTTTAACCTTAAAATCTTTCATGAATTTTCCTTTTTGTTTATTCCTAAATGATCATAAGCTTTTTGAGTAACAATTCTTCCTCTACTAGTACGTTTTAAAAGACCTGTTTGTAATAAATATGGTTCATACACATCTTCAATTGTTGTTTGTTCTTCCCCTATTGATGACGCTATTGCTTCAATTCCGACTGGACCACCATTAAATTTTTCAATTATTGATTTTAACAAATTATAATCTGTATCATCTAATCCTAAGCTATCTACCTTCAAGCGATCTAAAGCTTCTTTTGTTATATCTAGTGTTATCTCTCCATCACCTAAAACAATGGCAAAATCACGTACTCTTTTAAATAATCTATTAGCAATTCTTGGTGTACCTCTACTACGACGTGCGAGTTCAATAGCTGCTTCTTCACTTATTTTTGTTTCTAAAACTCTACCCGTTCTTTTAACAATTTCAACTAATTCTTCTTCAGTATAATATTGTAGTTTTGAAATAATTCCAAAACGATCACGTAAAGGACTTGATAAATCTCCAGCTCTGGTAGTTGCCCCAACTAAAGTAAAGTGTGGAAGTTCTATTCTAATATTACGACTTGATGAATCAGTTCCTACAATAATATCTAAAACATAATCTTCCATTGCAGGATACAATATTTCTTCAATATATCTTGGCATACGATGGATTTCATCAATAAAAAGAACGTCGCCCTCTTCTAAACTTGATAAAATAGCAGCAAGGTCTCCACTTTTTTCTATAGAAGGACCACTTGCTGTTTTAATATTAACTCCAAGTTCATTTGCAATAATATAAGCTAGCGTTGTTTTACCAAGACCTGGTGGTCCATATAATAAAACGTGATCTAAAGATTCTTCTCTTATTTTAGATGCTTTTATAAAAACGTCCAAATTATTCTTTACTTCAGTTTGTCCAATATATTCATCAATACTATCAGGCCTAATCGTTTTTTCAAATGAATCTTCTTGTAATTCATGATTAGTTATTACTCTCTCATCCATTTTAATTACCTCCTATTTTTAGGAAACTCTAAAATTTTACATTTCACTTCATTTTTCAATCTTTTTCTCATTTTGTTTAATATCAATCTTGTTTCAAAAATATTCATATTTAAATAAACAAAACTTCTTTTTACCAGTTCAAAATCTAATTTTTCATCTTCAAGCACTACATCGTACATTAAATTCGAAAAATATTCTAACATAAAATCAGAGTATTTTTTTAGTTTACCTTTTTTATCCATATAATTAAAAATTACTTCATCAATTATTTTTAATTCATCAAGTGATAGACGAATCTTTACATTTGAATAATTAAACCTAATGACATTAATTAAGTTTACTTGTTGCTTTAAAATATCATTTATTATTTTTTCTTTTTTTGTTTCTAAATTATCTAAACACATTGTTTTCTCCTATTTTAGAAGTAATTTTAAAGCCTCTTTTACCTGTTTTTCAATTGATAAAGAGGTATCTATATTTTTAATTACTTTATTAATATCATTATTCTTGTAACCTAAAGCTTTTAATGTTTCCATTAATTCTTCATTAGATTGTTTTTCAATATTACTGCTTACTAATTTTCCTTTTAAATCTAAAATGATTTGTCGTGCTACCTTATCACCTATTTTAGGAAATTTTTTCAAGAAACTAATATTTTCATTTTCGATTGCACTAATTATTTCTTCTAATTGTCCACTTGCAAGTATTGGTAGAGCCATTTTACACCCTAGTCCTTTAACATTTATAAGTTTTAAAAATAATTCTTTTTCTTCTTTGGTCTCAAAACCATATAATGAAATTTCATCTTCTCTTACATATTGGTATATATATATTTTATAACGTGTATCTATTTTAAATTTATAGGGATTAGCAGTATAAACTAAATAACCTATGTTTTCATTTTCTAAAACAATATAACTCGTTTCTATTTGTTTTATCTCACCAATAATATAACTATACATATGATATCACCTACTCTTAAATCTCCATGATTAAATTATACCATATTAAAAATATTTAATAAACAAAAATCGAACAAATGTTTCAAAAAAGACACTTTATTAAGTGCCTTAGAACCCGATTATAAAACAAATCATAAAGAAAGCAAATCCTAATAAACAAGTAAGTCTTGTTATAAATAATTCTCCGCCTCTTTCTTTTCTGTTTTGAAATAAACTATCATTTCCACCTGTCAATGCACTTGAAGCACTCTCTGCTTTTCCAGCTTGAAGTAAAACAATAGCAATTAATAAAATTGATATTATAATTAATGCTGTTTGCATAATTATTCCTCCTAACTTCTAATAATTTACCATATTATTAACATAATTGCAATATTAATTAGTTTGATAATTTTTTATTTGATTAATATTATTATATTCAATTGTAATATTATAATTATTAATACTTGGATTTATTGTTTTAATAGCCTCTGTTATATCAATTTCAACTTTATAAACGTAATCTTTATTCTCATAAGTTGTTAAAATAATATTACTTGAAACTTCTGATTCAAAAATATTAAAATTAGAAATATAATACTCTTTTTTTATTTCGTTTCCTTCATATTCAATCGTATTTTTTAAATTATCATCAACTAAGTAATTTTTAATATTATCTAGAAATAAACTATTAAGATTAATATTTAATAAATTAGATACCACTTCATTATTTATTTTTTTATAAATAATATTATCTTTAATTGTATATTTTTCATGAGTATTTATTATTTCAAAATCATTTACAGTTTGATATTTAATACCTTTAATATCTGTAATATTTTGATTTTCGTTAATGTTTATAGTATATTCATAATTATTTGTGTTTTCAATTTTTTGAACACTATTTAATTCTTGTGGTTTTGTATTTGTTGTAGTAACTCTAGGATTACTACAAAACTTAACCATCAAAATCAATATAAAAATAAATATTAAATATAAACTAAGTTTCATAATAGCTTTATATTTTGGATCTTTCCATGCTTTTTTAAATAATTGATAATTTTCTTTAAATTTTCCTTTTTCCATAATTTACTCCATTATTTTACCAATTAATTCTTCTTTATTTTGAAGACCATTAATATAACTTTGAGCTGACATTTTCTTTTTTCCTTCTGGTTGAAGTTCTGTTATAACAATTTCACCATTTGATACTTTAACACCTATTCCATCATTATAAATATTAGTTATTTGACCATCAAGTAAACCTGTAAAATTATTATCTGACATATAGCATTTCCAAATTTTAATTCGTTTAGAATCTAACATTGCATAAGCACCAGGCCAAGAATTTAATCCTCTAACTTTATTATACACTTGTCTTCTAGTTGCACTAAAATCGATTCTTTCATCTTCTTTTGTTATATTATAGGCATATGTTGCTTCATCATCATTTTGTTTAATTCTTGTAGCTGTTTTATCAACAATTGATGGTATTGTTTCTAATAGTAAATCACGTCCTATTATACTAAGTTTATCATGAAGGCTTTCTGCTGTATCGTCATCATCAATCGCAATTTTTTTCTGTGAAATAATATCACCTTCATCCATTTCAGGACTCATATACATAATGGTCATACCTGTTTCTTTGTATCCGTCCATTATAGCATGATGAATTGGTGCTCCACCTCTTAATTTTGGAAGTAATGAAGCATGAACATTAATACAACCATATTCTGGATAAACTAATAATTCTCTTGGTAAAATTTGCCCATAAGCACACGTTATGATCAAATTAGGATGTAATGATACAACATCTTGCCATTGCTCCTTAATATTTTCTGGTTGTAGAACTAAGGTCATATGTTCAAGAGCACATTTCTTTACCTGTGGTTCTGTTATTTTACCTTCACGCCCAACCTTTTTATCTGGTTGCGTTACAACTCCTTTTACTTCATAATTTTCAAACAATCCTTCTAAGATAGGAACGGCAAAATCTGGTGTTCCCATAAAAACTATCTTTAAATCTTTTTTTACTTCTAAATCATCTATATTCATCTTATCACCTATTATTATTTTATCATATTTTTGCATTTAAAAAAACATAAATATTTATTTATGTTCCAGGCTGTGACAAAGCCTTTTATATTTCTCCCACTAAAGTATAAAAAAAGTGCTTTTTAGGGATTAAATACCTAATATTTGCTCTTTTTTAGACATTTTAGTCCACTTTGATTTTATTAAAAAATTAATTTTTTCAAAATAGGTAGTTTGTCAACAATCTGAAAAATACACTTATTTGTGTATTTTTTTATGCTCCCATATCAGAAATAACATATGGATCAGTTGAAGTTCCTGTTCCACTTTTTTTAATAACATTTGCATTTATAACAATTGTTGGATAAACAAATCTTGAATTTGCATCAATTGGTGCTGTTGATAAATTACCATCCGTATTAATAATAACGTGATTATTATTTGAAAAATTCATTGTCCACACTGTACCAGAATTAGTAGGTGAAAGATAAGTATTACCGTTTTCATTTTTTGTTTTTAAATATTCACTAGCAGTAATAATTCCAATTTTTCCTGTGAAAATATTATTACTTTCTTCTGATGAAATAATATCATATCCTTTAGAAATATCAGTTATACCACCAACATTAAAGTTTACATCGTTCTTAATAATATTAGAAGATAATTCATTTATTTTTGATTCTAAAGTAGTTTTTAAATCAGAAGACGATTCATATGAATTCGCATTAAAGGAACTACTAGCTAGAAAAGTAGAATTCATTGTTTTAGCTGATGCAACAAGTTTTATTGTTTTATCACTTGTGTTAATTGAAAGTACATTCCATATCGTATCATAACCATCTATTTTAACATAGTTTGTTGGAGTTAATCCTTGAAAGAAATATTCATTACCTAAATTAACTAATCCACTATCCGTTTTTGAAATTAATGTGTCAGTAAATATTTTATCTAATGTAATATCTTCACCTTTAGAATTTTTATTACCGCCAGTTTTTTCCAATGTATTATTATTTGATAAATATGTATAAATATACCCTTTTTTATTATTACAACCAGCCATTTCTTCTGCCCTTTTATTTTCCTTAGTATCCTTTTTAGAATAAGTATCTTTTCCATCTTCGTAAGTATATTCATACTGATTTTTATTACTTTGATAACTAACCACAACACAGCCTGTCATTATTTTTTTATTTTTAGGATTTTCAATAAACATATCTTGTAAATAACCCTCTTTTTTCAAAGTAGTAAGGGTTAAATTTATATTATTCAAATGATATGGATCTTTTTTTAATAACTCATCCGTATTATCAACTACCCATTTTTTAGAAGCTTTTTCAATTAAATCAACTTGAATATTATATGATTTTTCTTTTGATTTATCAATAAACGATGTTACTGATGGAAAAATTATCAAATATGTAATTCCTATAATAACAACAACAGCAAGTAACTCTACTAGTGTGAATCCCTCTTTTTTCATACTCTCACCTTCCTTTATTTTAACACTTTATAAACAATACGTAAACCTAATTTTCTTTATTCACTTGAATATCATATTTTTCTTTTAACGTTATATTAATGCTTGAATTATCTGTAATTTCACTTCCAGCACCTAAGCTTTGACTTTCAACATAACCATAACCTTCAACATTATACTTAATTTTTAACATATCACATAAGGAAATAGCATCCATTCTACTCCATCCAGTAATATCTGGCATTGTATATTTTTCATCATTAGTCATAAGAATTATTCTATCTCCTGAAACAATTGAAGTACCTTTTTTTACTGATTGTCTAACAACTCTATCACCATTTCCAAGAACTAAGACATTAATTCCATTTGCTTCTAATTCTTGTTTAACGTTTTCAACTTTTTTACTTGTATATGATTTTACTTTAATTTTATTTAAAGTACTGTTATTTGTAACTTCTGTAAACATTTTCTTATATTTAGCTATACTTTTCATTAAATCTTTAACATTAGTTGATAAACCACTTGATTTTCCCCAAGTTGGTTTTTTCATAGCCGCATAAATAATTATTTCTGGATCATTCTTTGGATACATACCTGCAAAAGAGAAAATATAAGCATTATCTCCCTCTATATATTTTCCGTTTTCTGATATTTGAGATGTTCCTGTTTTTCCTATAACATCAAAACCATCAATTCGATATGGATATCCTGTCGATCCCGGATCTGTTCCTTGAATAACATTATACATTAAATCTTTCATTTTATTAACGGTAGATGTTTTAACAAGTTGTTCACTCTCTTCTACTTTACGTTTATAATATGTTTTTTTAGTATTTGGATCTTCAATTTTCTTTACAATATGAGGCGTTAACATTTTTCCATTATTAGAAATCAAAGTTAAAGCTTGTAATTGTTGAATTGGAGTTGCCGTTATACCTTGTCCAAAAGAAGCCGTTGCAACTTCAATTGGATAATTAAATTTAATGGAACCAGATACTTCACGAGATAATTCAATATTTGTTTTTTTACCAAAGCCATATTTATTTAAACATTCTCTTAAATCTTTTTTATCTAAATATCTATCCATAATGTTAACAACACCAACATTACTTGAATACTCATAACCTTTATCAAAAGTAATTGTTCCCCATCCATAATCATTCCAATCGGTAACCGTATCATCACCTATTTTAAATGTTCCAGATGTATAAGTATCATTTCCATTATAATTTCCTTTTTCTAAAGCACACATATAGGTGTATGTTTTCATCGTTGATCCTGGTTCATAGGCAATTGATAATAATGGATTTTCATAATTTGTTATATTTCTTTTATTTGGATCAAAAGAAGGTGTAGATGATGTTCCTAAGATATCTCCCGTTTTCGCATCCATAACTGATATTGTTACCCATTCTGGAGAATATTCACTATCTATTTTTTTTACGGTTGATTCTAAAAATCTTTGAATATTAGCATCGATCGTTAAATGAATATCATAACCATTTAAAGCATCAATTGAAACTTCTTTCGCACCTGTTATTTTATATCCATATCTATCTTGTTGATATTCTAAATATCCATCTGTTCCTTTTAATAAATCATCATATTTTGATTCAATTCCAAGTTCTCCAACTATTTCTGTTTTTGTAACTTTTTTATCATAATCATCATAACTTTGAACTTCTTTTTTCTTAGCATATCCAACAACATAAGAAGCAAAATCACCATTAGGATAATACCTTTTTTGATCTTCAATAAAATCAATTCCTGGTAAATTAAGTTTTTCTATCTCTTCTTTTTTTAATTCTGTTATTCCTTTAGAAGTACTTCCAAGTTCTACTTGATAAACTTTTTTTTCTTTTCCTTTGTTTAAGATATCTTTAAGATATGATGCATCCACTTCTAAAATAGGCGCTAAAGCGTTGGCTGTTGAGTCAACATCCACAACATGTAAAGGTTTAATAGAATTTTCACTTCTTTTTTCATTAGTATAAGCTATAACTGTATATGAACTAACATTTAAAGCTAAAACATTATCTTCAGAATCATATATAGTTCCGCGAGTTGCTGGCAAAACTTTCTTTACTGTATTTCTTTTAGCCGAAAACTCATCCATATCCTTTCCATAAACTTTATTAGATAAAGCTAAATAAGCAAATTGTAAATACAATAAAAAAATACAAATTAAAAAGAAAGCAAACATAACAATAGGTAAATTCCATGTTTTATTTTTCTTTTTCTTTGTATTCATTATTACACCTCGTTAATCGTTTATTACAACCACATTATCATTATTATAAGCAAGTCCCATATTCGAAACAACTTCTTTTACTTTATCAAAAGAAGTAAGTTCATTAACTTTCATAGTTAAACTTTCATTCTTTTTTTCTTGATTATTTATTTTATATTCAAGTTGTTCAATACTCATATTCAGATGTCCAATTCCTGCTCCACAAAATATTTTCAAAACCATTGTAAAAACAAAAGCACAAATTGCTAAACTATATAATTTTTTCTCGCCTTTTGTTATACGAGCTTTAACTTTTTTCTTTTTTTTCATATTATCCCTCTTTTACTCTTTCAATTACCCTTAGTTTAGCGCTTCTAGCTCTTGGGTTATTTTCTATTTCTTCTTTTGTTGGTAACACTGTTTTAATGATTTTAAATTGTGGTAAATAAGAATCTGGTATGACAGGCAATTTTTTTAATTCACTTTTGATATCACTAACTTTTTTAAATCTTTCTTTACAAATTTTATCTTCTAATGAATGAAATGTTATAACACAAATTCTTCCATTTACTTTTAACAGTTCTAAAGCTTGATTTAAAGCGGACGAAAAAACATCTAATTCTTTATTAACTTCTATTCTAATTGCTTGAAATACTTTTCGAGCTGGATGTTTTTCACGTTTATATTTTTCAGGAACGGAAGATTTAATAATATCAACTAGTTCTAAAGTTGTTTCAATTTTTTTACTTTTTCGAACATCTACTATTCTTTTAGCAATACTAGTAGCATATTTTTCTTCACCATATTCTCTGAAAATTCTAATCAAATCTTCTAACTGATATTCATTAACAACTTCATAAGCAGATAATTTTTGTTTTTGATTCATACGCATATCTAATCTTGCATCTTCATGAAAACTAAATCCTCGTTCTTTTTCGTCTAATTGTGGACTAGATACTCCTAAATCAAATAATATTCCATCTACTTTTGTTATTTTTCTTTTTTCTAATTCTTTTTTCATTTCAACAAAATTACTACTTATAATTTCATAATTGTTCCTTATTTTTTTTAATTTTTCAGAGCTGTTTTTTATTGCTTCTTCATCTTGATCAAATGCATAAAGATAACCATTTGGAATGTTTTTTAAAATATTACTACTATGTCCTGCATATCCCAAAGTTGCATCAACAATAATACTATCATCTTTCAGATTTAAATATTTTATACATTCGTTTAGTAATACGCTCTTATGCATTATAAGTCCCCCTAAATATTTAAATTTGTCGAAAATAGTTTATCAGCTATATCAGACAAATTTTCTTCATTATTTTCAATGAAACTGTTCCAATTTTCTTTACTCCAAATTTCTAATCTCTCGTTAACACCTATAACGATACAATCTTTTAATAAATCAGAATATTTAATAAGTGGCATTGGTATATTAATACGTCCTTGTTTATCAAAGTTAACTTCTGTTGCTCCTGATAAAAAGAAACGCATGAAATTACGGGCATCTTTGGTATTAGGTAATTCTTTATATTTACTTATAACTTGATTCCATTCTTCTTTTGGATAAATAAATAAGCAATTATCCAATCCACGGGTCACAATAAAACTCTCTCCAAGTTCATATCTCAATTTTGATGGAATTGTAAGTCTTCCTTTATCATCTATTTTTTGATGATATTCCCCCATAAACATAAAAATCACCCACTTTTATCCACATTCTACCACTTCATACCACTATTTTACTATTTTATAGGTATTTTGTAAATAGTTTAACAAAAAAAAGATAAGTTTTTCTTATCTTTTAATACTTACTTAAAAAATCGCCAATGTTATCAAAAATTTCATAAAAGAAATCTAATATATAATAAAATTTATTTTTAATTTTATGGTCTTTAGCATTACTAGTATCAATAATTAAAATAAATCCATCACTACATTTTTCTATTTCAATTTTTGCATTATATCTTTTATACATTGTTTCTAAATGACTAAAGTCATAATTTTCATCAACGTATATATATATTGTTTTTTTATTTATGTACATACTATCTCTAACAAAGGTTTTAAAATATTTTTTTAGTTCGTCAGCATTAGCAATAATATAGTCAAATCTTCGTCTACCAAATACCTTTCGTATTTTTTTTATAGGGATTGATTTTAATTTTTTTCCAGCTTTTCCTTTTTTATTAAGAGCATTACTATTTAATAAATCACAATTTACAATTTTGTTATTCTTTTCTATTAGATTTAAAATATTTTCTTCAGTTATTCCTATTCCAAGTAAATTACCATCTATATTTTTTACATATGACTTTAGATAACTATTTATTTTTTTCATTGTTACCACCTGTTTTTATTATATCATTTATGATATAGCTTGTACATAACAAACCAGCTGTTGCAGGTACAAAAGAATTAGAAGGAATTGTTCCTTGTACTTTTTTAATTCCTTTTTCATCACTACAAACAACCACCACTTTAGAATTTATTTTTTCATCTTTAACCATTTTTCTTATGTGTTTAGCAAGTGGATCATAACTTGTTTTTCTTATATCCATGATCTTTAGTTTTGATGGATCTAATTTATTTCCCGTTCCCATCGATGATATTAATTTAACATTATATTTAATACTTTTTCTTATTAAATCCATTTTTGTTTTCAAACTATCACAAGCATCAACAATATAATCTAAATTATAATCAAATAAATGATCAATATTATTCTCATCAATATATTCTTTTACTTTAATTACCTCACAGTCAGGATTTATTTTTTTAATACGTTCTTCCCAAGCATCAACTTTATATTTATCAACACTGTCAATGGTTGCAATTATTTGTCTATTTATATTACTTTCATCAATTGTATCAAAATCAACTATTACTATTTTTTTTATGCCACATCTTACTATACTTTCAGTTGCATATCCCCCTACACCACCTAAACCAACTATCATAACGATTTTATCTTGGATAAGATTTAAATTTTCATTTCCTACTAATAATTCCAAACGTTCAAATTTCATAATAACACCTCAAATATTTATCATTATTATAATATATTTTTTAATAAAAAAAAACATCATTTATGAGTTTTTCTTTTGAAGATAATAACTATATAATCAATTATCATTACAATTATTAACAAATAAGTTATATAATTTGGAATCAGATAAATAAATTTATCAAATAATGGTTGGATAACATAAATTACAAGTACTGATCCAATCGCCCATATAAAGGATATTTCTAAAGAAATATATTTACCAATATGAAATTTTAATTTTCGATAATCCCAAAAAGTTATGTGAAAAAACTTTTCTATTAATACTCCACCTATCCATTCTATTAATGTCAAAATTATCATCATAATTATAGCTACAATTAATACTTCTAACCATTTTTTTAAAGTTAAAATTCTAAAAACTAATTTTGCTATTACTAATATTAAAACACTACCAACACCATAAATTGGTGTCCAAGGCCCATGTAATATTCCACTACCACTGTCCTCTTTATTTATAAGATGAACAATATTTTCAATAAAAAAACCTAAAAAGGAATATAGAAAAAAACAATTGATATAGTACATATAATCACCATAAATATTATTCCACTTATTTTCCTTTTTATGTATATTAATTAAAAGCTAATTCAACATCTATTTCTTCATCTAAAATTGCTATTGTCAAAAAGATAATACCACTTACCAAAACGAGTGCTGATCCTATAAATGAAGCATACGTTAAATTTTTCTTTTTTTGACTATCAAAAGCATTTAAACTTTTTACATCATCATAACCATCTTTCGCAAAATAATAATAGATAATAACTAAAATTGAAAAAATTAAAATTATTAAATTTTGATATTCTTGTCTACTCTTTTCATCATTAAACAATATGAAATTTTTTTCTTTACTATTGGCATACCAACTTAGTATTATTATTCCAATATATATTATCCATATAAAATTTTCTATTTTTATATCTTTTAATCTATCAAGTTTATCATTCATACTATATGATATTAAAAAATCACCTATTTTATAAGTGATTTATCATTAATTTTAATATTAAATTGTTCTGGTATTTTAGAACTATATTTTTCTATCTTTCCTGTTATAGGATTTTTTAATTCTAAAATATTAGCATGTAAATACAATCTTTTTTCTTTCTTTTTACTACCATATTTTTTATCACCAACTATAGGATGATTTATACTTTTCATATGAACACGTATTTGATTTTTACGCCCCGTTTTTATATTTATTTTTAACAAACTATACAATTTGTTTTCTTTTATTACTTCATATTCTGTTATCGCTTCTTTACCATCTTTAGAACAATAAACATATCCTTCTTTATTTTCTTTTAGTTTAGAATTAATAATACCTCTCTTTTTTTCTAAAACGCCTTCTACGATTGCTACATAATATCTACCAATAACAAGATCATTCCAATTATTTTGATACAATTTTTTGATTTTTTCAGATTTAGCAAACATAACTACTCCAGATGTATCCCTATCTAATCTATGAATAATGAAAATATTATTGTTTTTATTTTTTGATTTTACATATTGACTAACTTTATGATAAAGTGTATTTATTTTTTCATTTTCTGTACTAATTGTAAGTAATCCTGCCTTTTTATTTACAACTATTATATTATGATCTTCATATATTATTTCAAAATCATTTTTTAAACGATTTTTAACAATAGCAATCATGTCACCTTTTTTTAACATGTAATTAGCATTTGTTATCGTTTTTTGATTAACACTTATCTCTTTATATTTTAATAAGTTTTTAGCTTTCTTTTTTGTCATATCATTTATGTTGTTAACTAAATAATCTAAAATTTTTTCTTCTTTTAAAGTTTTGTATTCCATATCATCACCACTTTATCTTTTTTTGAACATCACCATTTATAATTTTAATAATTTCTTATTACCTAAATCATTTATCTCATAATAAATTTTTTTCAAATAAGTGTTTGGAACTCGATTATCATAAAAAGCACTTAATTCTGGATAAACCTCTAAAATATGTTCTTCATAATCAGGCTTTTGACCCTTAATTTTTGGTGATAAAAAATTATTATCATCATAACCATATACATATCCACATAAATACCTACATTTACTATCATTTACATTTAAAACATCATAGTATTTGTAATTTTTGATATTATAGTTTCCGGTAGCCAAAGTATACCAATTACTGCGTACAACATTATGTATTCGTATTGCAATATATTTTTTACCATGAACCCCTATAATATAACAATTTGTAATATCCACTTTGTAATCATATTCCTTAAATTCTTCTTTAAATTTTTGATTGATAAAATCCTTTAATTCGATAACTTCATTTTTTAATGATTCTAATTCAGATTTTTTTGCCGATATTTTTTTATCAATTTCTTCCAATTCAAAATTTTTACTTTTCAATTTTTCTTCTACTTGCAAATAAATACCAAGTTTTCTATAATTTTCTTTAAATTCCATGTTCAAAACCTCCTTGTAATTACTTACTATTTTATCATAATTTTATTATTAAAACATTGTTTTTTTACTTATTTTTTATTACACTTAATTCATGTATCTTCAAACAATTTTAAATTAAGTTTTTTTACAATAGATAAAGACCACTTATCATCTAGATTTTATAATAACACTTTATTAGAATATAGTTTTACTATAGTAAAGTTATTTTTGAATCTATCAAGATTTCTAAATCTCTAGATATTTTGAAAAAATCGCAAAATTTATATCAAATAAAATCAGTCGTATTTCAGACTGAATATTTATATAAAGTTCAAATAGTTTAAACAGAATACTTTTTAATGTTTTAAAAGAAATAAAACACTTTTTAATTTTTAAATAATATTAAAGTTTTTTCTTTACCATATTTTTCACAATCAATTTTAGATTTGTTTTCAATAAATTTTTCAAATTTTTCTTTATCAAAATCCAATATTTGTGATATAAATTCTTTATCATGTAGAAAATTTGTAAAACCATCACTATATACTACTATTATATCACCATCTGCTAGTTCAACTTGTCCAGTTTTTATAAATTTTATAGCCGACTCTTCACCCGTAATAGCCCCATAGGATACACATTTATTATCTTGTATATTACTTAAATTATTTCTATAATCTCTTCTAACTATTACTCGTGATTCTGGTAAATTCCAAGGAATGCCAATTTTATTAATATATGGATCGCTATATAAATTTTTATCATCTTTCGTTTGAAATCTAATACTTCCTAACCTATCGTATACAATTACACCACAATCACAAATATAAGCATAATCTAAAATGTTATTTTTAATATTAATACATGAAGCAACAGCTCCATAATAATCATTTTCAAGATAATCACATTTTAAAATATATTTATTATTTAACTTTCTAACACTTTCATTACATTTAATCAATTTTTCCATCAGTGATCCGTTAGTTTTTGAAAAAGTATCACATATTGTTTTTGCTGCTAATTCAGCACCACTAGGTTTTGGATATTTTTCTAAAAATTCCTCATTAGAACATACTGATAAATCACTAACTCCAATAGGATCTCTAGTTATTCCATCAGCAACAATTGCTTCTGTTTCAGTTGCATAGAATTGATCTTCAATAGGAAATTCAAAATTGCTTGTCTTAATGTTATCAAATGTATTTTTATATATTAACATATTTATCTCTACTTTCTTTTTTATCATTATACAAATGTGTTTTTAAGTTTATTATATCAACTTAATTCTAATTTTATCATAAAATCAAACATATTAAAACTCAAACTTTCTATAGTTCGAGTTTGATATCATTCTAACGTGAGGGATTAAATTATTTCAAACTTTTACTTATAAACAGTTTTATAATAAGATTTTAACAAAGAATAGAAAAAGCACAATAATTTAATCACTTTGATTCTTCTCAAAAAAACGAACCAAAATGGTTCGAATAATTATTTAATGGTGCCGGTTATAAGAATCGAACTTATAGCTAATCATTACGAGTGACTTGTTTTACCATTAAACTAAACCGGCATAACTATATATTACACCAACACCTAATTTCTTTACAATACCTAAAATTAAGATTTTAAAACAAATTTACTTTTTTTTAGAATAATAGTATAATTAGCATATAATATAATAAATGCTAATCATACAATAATGCAGGGAGGACTTAATAATGCTTGCAAATAAAATTTTTGACTTAATAGATACTATTTATGCTATAATTGATAACAATAATATAGTAAGAACTAATAATATAGAAAAATACAAAGAAATAAAAAATCTTAAATCCGAAAATAATTTGGTACATAATATTAAAAATAACACTTGGTATGAATATAAAACCTTCGATTATAAAGAAAACAATAAAAATTATAAAGTAGAAATATATAAAGATATAACAAAATATAAACAAAATGATATAACTGAAATAGATTTTACAACAAAACTTTTAAATAAACAAACAACTTTTAAACAACTAGAAGAATACTTAAAATCAATTAACGAAAAACCAGAATCCTTTACATTAGCAATGGCAGATATAGATTTCTTCAAAAAGATCAATGATACATATGGACATTTAGCTGGCGACGAAATACTAAAACAAATAAGCGAATGTCTAATTAAAAATATCAAAGGCGATGATATCGTTGGAAGATTTGGTGGAGAAGAATTCATTATTCTGTTAAAAAATACAAACTTAGATAATTCAAAAGCACTGCTAGAAAAAATTAGAAAAGATATAGATGACTTAATAGTAAAATATAAAAACTTTATTATAGATAACTTAAATATAAGCATTGGAGCTGTTTTTAACCAAGATAATAACACTGACCTAAACAATTTAATCGAAAAAGCAGATAAAGCATTATATAATGTAAAAGAAAACGGTCGTAACCAAACAAAATTTTTTGATGAAATTTAAAAAGGATGAAATCATCCTTTTTAATATTATTTATCCCTTAATTTAGCAGCACATTTATTTTCAACTTCTGTAATAATTCTATTAAATAAAACCATTACCTCTTCTTCACTTAAAGTCCTATTCAAATCAGAGAAAGTTAAAGAATAAGCAATTGACTTTTCATCCTCTTCTATCTTATCACCCATATAAACATCAAAAACTTGAATATCAGTAAGTAATCTACTTCCTGCTTTTTTTATAACCTTTTCTAATGTTTCTGAAGAAACATTTTTATTAACAACAAAAGCTAAATCTTTTTTTATTTCTGGATATTTAGAAGCTTCTTTAAACTTAATAGATTTAACAGGCTTCATTAATTTTGTAAGTGATAATTCAGCCACATAAATATCATCTTTCTTTAAAGATGGATGAACGCGACCTACAATACCAATAACTTCTCTATCTAACAAAATTTGAGCACTCATTCCAGGATGCATATCATTAATTTCATTAACAACGAAAGTATAACGATTTTTAAATCCTAAATAATCAAGTATATTTTCAACAATTCCTTTAATAACATAAAAATCTACTTTAATAAAATTATTTTGCCAATTACTTGCTATATAATTGCCTTTCATAAGAATTGAAATCTTACTATCTTCATTATAATCTACATCATAAGTTTTACTTATTTCATAAATCATTACATCATTAACTTTACGAGCTTTATTATAATCATAAACATTTAAAAGTGATGGAATAAGTGTAGTTCTAACAACCGATTTATCAACACTCATAGGATTTGGTAAAACAACATTTTCTTTATCTTCGTATTTAAATAAACTAGCCATTTCAGGAGATACTAAAGTATAAGTTTTACATTCATTAATACCTAAAGTACGCAAACGCTTTGAAACTAATTTACGATATTTAACATCTCCAATATACTCACCCTTTTTAATACTTACCTTAGGTAGTGTTGAAACTAAATTGTGATAACCATAAAGACGACCAATTTCCTCTGCAATATCATTTACATTTGGATCAATATCTAATCTTCTATTTGGAATAGTTGCAATAAATTTATCACCATCTTTTTCAAAAGCAAAACCTAATCTATTTAACTCAAATTCCATATCTTCTTCACTAATAGTTATTCCAAGTAAAGAATTTATTTCATCTTTTTTAAATTCTACTTTTTTTGGTATTTTATCAACCTTATCATATTTAACTATACCACTTAAAACTTTAGCTGAGGCATATTTTTCAAGTAAATAGCAAGCTCTATTAATAGCATTATTTGTATATTCATAATTTAATCCTTTTCCATAACGGACAGAAGCCTCACTTCTTAAATTTAAATGTCCAGCTGTATATCTAATGCTTGTGGCATCAAAAATAGCACTTTCGATTAATATATTTTTGGTATTAGAATCAACATCAGTATTTTCTCCACCCATAACACCTGCAATACAAATAGGTTTTTCAGAATCAGTAATAACAATATCAGAACTTTTTAATACTCTTTCTTTTCCATCTAAAGTAATTATTTTTTCATCCTCTTTAGCGTCTCTAACAACAATCTTATTTCCTACTTTATCCTTATCAAAAAAATGAAGTGGTTGTCCGTATTCAAGCATAACATAATTAGAAATATCAACTACGTTATTAATAGGACGCATTCCTGCTGATATTAATCTTTTCTTTATAAAATCTGGAGATTCACCTATTTTAACATCAGTAACCATTTTAGCTAAATAGTAAGGACATTTACTAGTTTCAACTTTTAAATCTAATTTATCTTCAATACTATCTTTTATTTGATTATAATTTTCATCTGGAAGAGTTACTTTTTTATTTAAAATACTAGCAATTTCATAAGCAAAACCAATATGATAATAACAATCATTATTACGATGCTTATGAATATCTAATTCATATAAAGTATCATCTAACCCTAAAAATTTAAGTGGATCTTCCCCTACTTTAGCACTATCATCTAAAACTTCTATTCCTCTATTATAATTTTCCTCTGTTTTTTCTTCAACACCTAATTCAAATAAGGCACATATCATTCCGTTAGATTCAACACCTCTAATTTTTCCTTTTTTGATTTCAAAATCACCTGGTAAAATAGCTCCTGGTAAAGCAACTATTACCTTGATATTTTCTTTAACATTAGAGGCACCACAAACAATTTGAACTACTTCATTTCCAATATCTACTTTACAAACGTGTAAATGGTCACTATCTTCATGATTTTTACATTCAATTACTTTTCCAATAACTAAATGGTCAATATGATTAGTAATAACTTTTTCAATATTAACTCCTGCTTTAGTTATTTTAACAGCTAATTCTTTTAAATCTTCATCTTCAAGATCAATATAATCTTTTACCCAATCTAAACTAATCATATTAATCATTATCCTTTCTATCAAATGTTTTTAGTTCTCTTAAATCTGTTGCATAAAAGGTTCTAATATCATTGATACCATATTTCAACATTGCAAGTCGCTCAGCACCAAATCCAAAAGCAAAACCGCTCCATTCTTTTGGATCATATCCACAATTACGAAGAACGTTAGGATGAACCATTCCGGCTCCTGAAACAGTTATCCAACCAGTATTTTTACAAATATTACAACCTTCTCCATGACATTTAAAACAACTAATATCTGTTTCTACTGATGGCTCAGTAAATTGGTAGTAACTTGGTCTAAATCTTGTTTGACAATCTTCTCCAAACAGTTTTTTAGCTATTACATCAAATGTTCCTTTTAAATCTGACAGACTTATGTTTTTATCAACAAGTAATCCTTCTATTTGCATAAATTGATGTGAATGTGTTGCATCATCATCATCTCTTCGATATGTTTTACCAGGACAAATCATTCTTATAGGTTTTTGTCCATTTCCTTTTAACATAGTTCTAATTTGTACTGGTGAAGTTTGACTACGTAGAAGAATTTCCTCATCTTTGATATAAAATGTATCTTGCGCATCACGAGCTGGATGTCCTTTTGGGATATTTAGCATTTCAAAGTTAAATTTATCTTCTTCTATTTCAGGTCCATCAACAACATCATATCCCATTGACATAAGAAGTTCCTCTATTTCTTCAACTATTTTCTCTAATATATTAGGAGCTCCAACTGGTATTTTTACTGAAGGTAGACTTATATCTATTTTCTCACTTTCTAATTTTTTATTTAAAGCATCTGTTTCTAATTTAACTTTTAAAGAATCAAACATTTCATTAACTTCCATTTTCATATTATTAAGAAGTTTTCCAAATTCTTTTTTTTCTTCAATACTTAAGTCTTTCATATGACCAGATAATTCATTTATTGGTCCTTTTTTACTTAAATATTCTGTTCTAATCTCATTTAAAGTTTTTAAATCTTCAACACTCTGTAATTTTTCTTTTATTTCTAAAATCAAATTATTCATTTTTTCTTCCATACTATCATTCCTTTCCAAAAAAAAACATCCTTGTTTAAGGACGTGATTTACGTGGTACCACCTTATTTTATAGCTAAAAGCTACCTCTAAGACTAAAACGCGTCACCGTTATAAATTTTGTTTATAAAACTCCAAAGACGAATTCATAAAAGATTATTATTAGTTTTCACCAACCACTAACTCTCTTTAAATAATTACTTCTATTACTACTTCTTCATCACTGTTTTTAAATAATACAATATTAGTATAACATATTTTCTTAGTTTTTCAAGTTTTATTTACTTTTATTCTTACTATTTTCATTTAAATAGACATCATATAAATAATCAACATCATTCATATCTGTATTATTAATTGGTACTGCACCTTTATCTGATAAGGTTGAAATTTCAAAGAAGGAAAAATTATCAAATACTTCTTTGGTTAAATTAAAAAATTCTTTTTGTTTTTCTGACATAGTTTCTGGTATAACACATACACCTACATAACCATCTTTTGTTTTTCCGTTATTAAGAATTGTAACACATCCAAGCTTCGCTAGTTTAATAAGTCCATCATATTCAGAAGTTGCTTGCACATTTAATCTTCTTTTTTTAATATATTCATCAATACCCTCTTTATGTCTTCTTCCTAATCTTTTTTCAAAAAAGTAATTTTCTTCCTCTTGTGGTATTATCCATATCATTTGATTTAATAAATCTTTCATTACCTCACCTCATTAATTAAAAAAAGCCTTAAAGGCTTTCAAATCTAACTGGTGACCAGTACGGGATTCGAACCCGTGAATGCTGCCGTGAAAGGGCAGTGTGTTAAGCCACTTCACCAACTGGCCAAGATGGCGCCTAATGTAGGACTCGAACCTACGACCTATCGGTTAACAGCCGAGTGCTCTACCAACTGAGCTAATTGGGCAATTAATAAATAATTGCTAAGACTTTTTAATTATATCTTATATTTATTAAATTTGCAATACCTTTTAGATATTTTTTTACATTTTTTACAATATTATATGTAACTCAAAATATAAAATTACTATTACTTAATTTCGCATTTCTTTTCTTATTTGTTTATAATTTTGACAATACTTGCTAACTAAACTCCAAAAGTCCTTAGAATGATTAAAATGAATGAAATGTGAAAGTTCATGGACAATAACATAATCTAGTTTATCTAAACTATATTTCATAAGTTCTGAATTTAATGTAACTGAATTATCTCTAATATTACATACGCCCCATCTTGTTTTCATCTTTCTAATTTTTAACTTAGGATATGGTATATCTTCTTCAAAAAGATTATATAAACTATTTAAGTGTTCCTCAAATATTTCTTTTGTTTGTTTTTTTAACCATTTATTTAGCATATCTAAATTAGTAACATATATTTTATGATTAATAAATTTTACCTTATCAACTTTCATAAATATAACGTCATATTTACTGCCTAAATAATAGAATGATTCTTCCTTTTCTTTGATAGAATTAACTCGATTTAACATCTTAACGAGTGCTGAATAATTATCATTTAGAAGCTTTTTTATTTGTGATTTTGTTGTAAAATAATTTGTTGTTACATAAATCTTCATATCTTCTTTTATTCTTATATATGTATTCTTATTATTTTTTTTAGTTATAACAACCTCTAATTTTTGTCCATTAACTTCATATAACATTTTACCACCTATTATCATTCTAACATAAAAAAAAGAAATTTAAAATTCTTAAATTTCTTCTAACGGGAACCTCCCCCGCCTCCTCCGAAGGAACCTCCTCCTCCGCCACCGGATGAGAATCCTCCTCCACCAGATGAATATGATTCTGCACGAGATCTTGCACTACTAGCACTACTCATTCCTGAATATGAAATAGCATAAATAAAATTAACGCTTTCATATGAATAATCAGTTATAACATCTGGATAAAGTTCTTTAAATTGTTTAGCTACTTTTTTAGCTACACCAAATATTTGAGCATACATTAAATAATATTCCCAAAGTTTAACTTCAATAGCTTCTTTTGATTCTATACTTCCAAATTCTTTGAAAAATTGTTTTAATCCAGCCATTTGTTTAGCTTCATCCATCATACTAGGATCAACTTCATAAACAACTGATTTAAATATTTTTAAACTAGTTTTTACTGTTTTAGTTAATTTTCCTGCTTCAATTAATTTTTCGTTTTCATAATCTAATACATCATTAAACCAATTTAAAATTTTAGTATAATGTTTACTACACCATTTTTCAAATTCTTTGCTTTCTAAAATTCCATCTTTACTTGCTTCATACATATAATTATAAAGTTTATTTTCTAAATCAATTTCTGATTCAAGATTTTGACTTGAAAAAATAATTGATGTATCCTCTTTTTTAAAGATTCCATTTACTGTTTTATTTTCTATTTTAATCTTATCTTCTTTTAACCATTTTAATAAAATTACGCCTAAAAAATCCGTTTGTTTTTTCATTAATTTATAATTATAAGCTATCCAATATGCTTTATAAATATCTTTATCACAAGGAATATCTCTAAATAAAGGAACATCCTTTGGAATTTTTCTTCCAGTTGAACCATAATATAGGACTTTACTTCCTGACTTTAATCCTTGATTTTGACTAGATTTACTTATACCAAAAATAAAGAAAAACCAAAATAAAACTTGAAATATAACCATCATAACAGCAAATCCATCATCACTAGACTCTTTATAGTGATCAGCACCTTCTTCTGCTCTTTTAAGATAATCATCAAAGTTTCCATCTAATGTATTTGTTGTATTAAAAGTGTTTAAAGGAAATTTTACTAAAGCCACCATATAATCACTACTAGATAAGGAATCATTTGATAAATAAATTTTTCCATCAGCAACATAAGCAAGTCCGCCATAGTTACCATATCCCCAAACATCTAAATCATCACTAAAAGCTTCATCAGCATGCATAACAATTTCTACATTACCAGGTATAGGCTTTATTGAATCTAATAAATTCCAATAGATAATATCAGCATCATCAACACGTGAGACAAATGATTTTATTTTATATGTAAGTGTATAAGTGTGTTTTTTATAACTACTTTTTCCAAAACACAATTCTACACCATTATTTGTATAATTATAACCATATTTATATGCTTTAGTACTAAAAGATGCATCAACATCCCAATCGACTAATTCATATTCTTTTTCTTCATCTTTTACTTTTAAATCAGTAATTTTCGAATTTCCTATATTATAAAAAGCATGATAATATTCTGTCTTTTCGGTTGCATCTGCATTCCATACCTCTGTTACATTGGCATCGCCATTAGAATCAATGTAAATATCCATTTTAATTGAATAAATTGATTCAGCTTTAACAACACCAATAATTAAAAATGAAAATAAACAAAAAGTAAAATATTTAAAAATTTTTTTCATTTTTACCTCCCTACAATTTTAAAAAAGACTTACATAGTAAGTCTAAAATTTAACTTCTGGAACTTTTCTATCTTGTTCTTCAGCTTCAAAGAATTTAAATGTTTTAAATCCAAACATACCAGCAATAATATTAGAAGGAAAACTTTCTTTCTTATTTTGGTATTTTAAAACAGTGTCATTATAAAATTGTCTTGAATAACTAATTTTATCTTCTGTTTCTTTTAATTGATTTTGCAAATCAACAAAATTAGTATTTGCCTTTAAATCAGGATAAGCCTCAGTTAAAGCAAATAATCTTCCTAAAGCTTGACTAAGTTCTCCATTAGCTTGCATTTCAGCTTCTGGTGTTGTCGCACTTACAGCTTTATTTCTAGCACTAACAACAGCCTCTAGAGTATCTTTTTCATGAGCTGCATATCCTTTAACAGTTTCAACTAAATTAGGTATTAAATCAGCTCTTCTTTTTAATTGAACTTCAATTTGTGACCATTGATCTTTTACCTTATTTCTTAAAACTACCAATCCATTATATGTTGAAATAACATACAACACAATTACAGCTACTACTATTAAAATAATCCACAATGCCATTTTTCTACCTCCTTATATTAACATTATACATAAAAAAGAAAAAAAAAGAAATAATTTTAAATTAGTTTGTATAATTTCTAAAAAAAAAAGAAAACTAAAAATGAAAGGAAGATCCACATGAACGTTAATATCAGAGAATATATAAGAAATAACTTTAAAAAAGCGGATGCAAGTGAAATAGAAGAATCTATTGAATCATCAATTTCTTCTAATGATGAAGTCATTCTTCCAGGACTTGGTGTTTTATTTGAAATAGTCTGGCAAAATTGTAGTGAAGATGTTAAAAATAATATTCTTCAAACATTAGTAAATAATATATAAAAAAAGCACTTTATAAAAGTGTTTTTTCTATAACCAAACGGCAAATAATACACCAAGCATTGCAAACATTAAGCCAAAAAACCAAAATAATTTAACAATGTCTCTTTCATTCCATCCTAGTTTTTCAAAATGATGATGAAGTGGTGTCATTAAGAAAACTTTTTTACCTTTCCACATAATTGAAACAGTTTGAATAATACATACTAAAGTTTCAATTATAAAGACTAAGGATATAATAATGAATGTAATTTCATGATTAGTAATAATAGCAATAGACGCTAGTGTTGCTCCTAAAGATAATGATCCAGTATCTCCCATAAATACCTTAGCTGGGTTGGTATTAAAGAATAAAAATCCAAGTAACGATCCAACTAAAATAAAACAGAAAACAGCAATATCATAAGACCCTGAAACCCAAGTTGAATTCCAACTTATAAGACCAAAAGCAAGAAAAGCGATTAAAGATAAACCTCCTGCAAGACCATCTAAACCATCTGTAATATTTACGGCATTACTACTAGCAACTAAGATAAATAACAAGAAGATTCCGTAAAACCACCCCATATTAATATGTATATCTAAGGTATGTATATCTAAACTTGGTTGATTCCCACTTTTCATGAAAATATAAAAGAAAATTACGGCTATAAAGAGTTGTCCAAAGAGTTTTTGTATCTCAGTAAGACCAATATTATTTCTTCTCTTAATTATCAAATAATCATCTATAAATCCTAATATAGCATATGAAATAAAAACAAATAAAATAATAAATAAGTTTTCACTAAATTCAATTTTATTTAGCATAAGTAAAATAAATACCGTGAGTAAAGTTGGAATAATAAAGATTAATCCTCCCATTGTTGGGGTTCCTTCTTTTTCTTTATGCTTATCTTTTAGAAAAACACTAACACTTTGTTTTACTTTACTTTTTCTTAAAATAGGAATTATTACAAGTCCAAATATAATAGACGTAAAAAAACCTATCATAAGCGCTAAAATAGCTTTTGCAAGTACTAACACGAAATCATCTCCTATATTTCTCTTAAATATTCTAATACTACCTTTTTATCATTAAAAGGTATTGCTTTTTTGTTTTTAACGATCATTTTTTCTTCATGACCTTTTCCTAAAATTAATAATAAATCATCTTCTTTAAGTAATTTTATTCCTTTAATTATCGCTTCTTTTCGATCTAGACATACTTCATAATTACTAAAGTCAGCATTTTCAAATGCATCTGATACAATTTGATTTGGGTCTTCATCATGAGGATCATCATTTGTAAAGATAAAATAATTAGATAATTCACTTACCAATTTACTCATAATTTTTCTTTTAGAACGGTCACGATCTCCTGTACAACCAAATACGACATAAGTATTACCTTTTGTGAATTGTTGCATTGTTTTTATAATTTTTGAAATTGCATCTGGTGTATGAGCATAATCAATGACAATATTATTTTTATTGTATTTTATTATTTCAGATCTTCCAACTGGTGCTTCAAGTAATGATGTAACACGAATAATATCCTCACTTTTATAATTTAGACAACTTAATAAACATATACATCCAAGCATATTATATACATTATAATCTCCTAATAATTTAGATTGTATTTCAATTTTCTCACCATTATGTTTATAAGTGAATTTAGTATTTTCACTACTTAATTTACAATCTATAAGTTGATAATCACTACCATTTTTACCGTAAGTTATATTTTGGTTTTCATCAAGTAAAAAATAATCTTTATATGAATCGTCAACATTTATTATAGCTTTACCTGTTGGTTTTAATTTTTTAAATAGTTTTTGTTTTGCCAAAGCATAGTTTTCCATTGTTTTATGAAAATCTAAATGATCTTGTGTCAAATTAGTATATATTGCATAATCAAAATTTAATGTTTCCATTCTACCATTAGCTAGAGCATGACTACTAACTTCTAAAACAACATTCTTACATCCATTATCATAAGCAGTAATTAATAAATCATACATATCACATATATCAACACTAGTATTTGGTAA
The DNA here is from genome assembly GCA_900550255.1 of uncultured Mycoplasmatota bacterium. Lineage (GTDB taxonomy): Bacteria > Bacillota_I > Bacilli_A > RF39 > UBA660 > UMGS1271. Next base: position 36,094 of record URQZ01000002.1, read on the forward strand.
ATCACATACTTTATCTTGCATATAAAAACCTATCGTTCCAATATAAGCCGTTTTTGATCCTAATTGATTTAAAGCATCATGAATCAATTTAGCCGTTGTTGTTTTTCCATTAGTTCCAGTTATACCAATAATATTCATTTTGTTTAAAATAGGATTATAATTTTCTTTCAAATATTCGTTTAAATAAATCCTTGTATTAGGTACAATTTCTGTTTCTACGGAATAATTACCACGTTCAGCTATTATTTTACTAGCACCGTTTTCAATTGCTTTTTCTATATATTGGTGTCCATCATTAATTTCACATTTAACAGCAATAAAGGTATCACCTTTTTTAATTTTTCTCGAATCACTTTTAATATTAATCATTTTATCACACTCTCTAAGTACCTTTAATTTTACTATAAATACTATAATTAATCAAGAAAAATACTATATTACTTTACATAATAAAACAAGAACTATCTTGTTCTTGTTCTTTCTTCTTTGTTATTTGAATACACTTGTTTCATTGCATTAATTGATCTTTCCATATTATCTAAGCAATGATTATCTTTTGATAATCCTATTGTTTCTGGTTTGGTAACCATATTACCTTCTAATTTTGGAACAACAATCATATCATTTTCATTTGCATGTTGATAAATTCTTAATTGAACTTCTTGCATAAATTTAGGATCATTTGTATCATAATCTCTATTCATCAAATCCATTATTTTACCTAAAGTCATATGGTTTGATTTTGCTGCTTCTTTTACAGCCTCTGCACTACCTAATATATCCATTATACTTCCACCCCTGCTTTCATAAATCCATTAATTAAACTATTAACGTCGTTATTAAAGTATGCTCTAGAAATATTTTCTTCACCAATTAATATTGAAATCAAATTAGCCTCTACTGCCTGTTCTGGATAAACCAATAATTCACTTGAATTACCAACTAAATAATTGGCTATTATTTCTGTATATCCTGCATTTAAAGCCCTAAAACGATTTTCAATATTAAATCCTGTATATTTATCACAGCATGTAATAACATTCAAAAGTTCAAACATTAATATATGCTTCATATCATATCCTTTTTCTATTTCTGATATATTAAAATAGATTGCATTTTCACGCATATTATATTCAGAAATTCTTGGATTAACGAACTTACTACCTCTAATAATTTTGATTGTTTTTAGCTTTTCATTTAACCTATCCAAAGATACATCTGGATATTTATTATTAAAAACTAAAACAAGTTCAAAAATATTAGCTTTAATTTCTTTTGTAATATTTTTATTTTCATTAAGTGAATTTTTAACATCATCAATCGTTACCATATTATCACCTACCACCATTTTATCATATTTTTTTTAATTTGAAAACTTAAAATTAAATATTTGTTGAAAAGATTAACGCCACAATTGTACCAAGTAACATTCCAGCTATAACTTCTAATGGTTTATGACCAAGTTGTTCCTTTAGACGTTTAAATCCTTTTTTAGGTTTTCCTCTTACAAAAGAGTCAAAGATAAGATTTATAGCTTCTGCTTGTTTTCCACTTTCCCATCTAAGTCCCATTGCATCATAAGCTGTAATAAAAGTAAAAATTAGACAAGCAGCAAAAAGAGGGGTATCAAAACCCATTTCAAATCCTATAAGCATAGTTACAGAAGAAGAAAATGATGTATGACTACTAGGCATACCTCCACAACCATTTATAAGTCTTGCGAAATTCATTTTTTTATTTTCGATTGCTTCTATTATAAATTTTATAATTTGACATATAACAAGTGTTACAAAGGGACAAATAATATAAATGTATTTATCCATAAACAACCACCTACCCTATATTTATTTTATTTAAGTTATGAACAAATGATTTACTTTTTAAATAAAGTCCCGTATATTTATCATAATAATTATCTAAAAATTCATTTATTTCTTTTTTTACGCTATTACTAATTTCTAATTTTGAGATTTTAGCAATATCAACATAGTAAAACATACGAATTAGTTTTATTGTTTTTTCACTAACTATTTTTTCGTTTGTATGACAATTTTTACAAACATAACCACCTTTATCTACTGATAAGGTTACAATTGCTTTTTTATTGCCACAAATACTACATTCATCTATGATTGGCATTACTCCTAAAAAATCCAAATATTTAAGTTCTAATATATTGGATATAACCATTGGATCAAAACCTTCATTTATTTTAAGTAAAGAGTTGCTTAATAGACTAAAAACATTTTGATTATTACTATGCTTTACTACTTGTTCTGATAAATCAGCAATAAAACTAGCATAACTTATCATCGTAATGTCTTTTTTTATTTGTTTTAAAGGATCTATGATATCAACACTTATCAAAGTTGATAAACCTTTTTCTTTATATCGTATATTAAAAAGTCCATAAGTTAATTTAGTTGTAACATTTCGAAGAGGACTTTTTAAACCTTTTGCTCCTTTAGCAATCAATCCAATAATTCCATCTTCTTCGGTTAAAATGTTTATAATTTTACTTGTTTCACTATAAGATCTTTCACTTACAACGATTCCTTTTATTTTTTTATCCATAATATCACTCTAATCTATTTGTTCAAAACGATACGTTTGTTTAATTTCTGGATATTTTTCATGATCAACTAAAGAATTAAACATATCATATTCTCTTGCCCAAATAATATGATTACCGTATAGTCCTTCATATATTACTATATCTTTTAAGGTTTCACTATCCCTTGCAATCATCAAAACTTTATATTCTTTTCCTTTAAAGTGTTTATATGTTTTTCCTATTGTTATTACTCTTTGCATTTTTTTTACTTCTTTCTTCTTCTTTATATTTTACATAATATTCAATTTTTCCTGTATTTTTAAATAAATCCCATAATAAATTTTTACTCATTTTATCACCATCCTATTTAATAGTGATTCTTTTTTTTTAATTTATTCAAAAAATTTATTCAAAATCGTTAAAACCAAATTCTTGTAAATATTTTTCTTTATCTCGCCATTTTTTTATTGTTTTTACATATAATTCTAGATATATTTTTTTATTTAATAATATTTCTAATTCTTTTCTTGCTCTAATTCCAACTTCTTTAATTTTACTACCACGATTACCTATGATAATTTTTTTCAAGGAATCTCGATCAACGATAATAGCAACATTTATATGATAGCTATTTTTATCTTTTTCAATGTTTTCAACGATACATGTAAGGGAATGTGGTACTTCCTCATGTGTAAGTTCAAAAACTTTTTCTCTAACAATTTCGGCTATTGTGAATGTTAATGGTTTATTTGTAATTTGGTTATCCTCGTAATATTTTATTTCATCTTTCAAGTAATTTTTAATTGTTTTTATTAATTCATCTACATTATTATTTTTTAGTGCAGAAAGTGGAACTATTTCACTAAATTCATATAAATCTTTATATTCAGCTATTTTAAGTAAAATTTCATCATGTGTTAGTTTATCAATTTTATTTATAACTAAAATAACCGGGATATTTTTTTCTTTTAATTTTTCGATAATATATTTATCTCCACTTCCTAATTCTTGTGATCCATCTACTAGCATTAAAATAACATCTACATCATCAATATTAGAGTAAACTTGTTTATTTAAATATTTACCCAATTTATGATTAGGTTTATGTACACCTGGTGTATCTACAAAAATTATTTGTGTATCTTCTTCGTTATAAATACCTTGAATAACATTTCTTGTTGTTTGAGGTTTATTTGAGGTAATAGCAACTTTTGTTCCAATTATACTATTTAAGAGAGTCGATTTACCAACGTTTGGTCTTCCTACTAAACTAACAAATCCACTTTTCATTTTAAATCCTCATCATTAAAAGGAACAGGACATAATTCTCTTACAGTATAAATTTTTTCATCGCCTAAATTATTCATTAAAATTATTTGACGATCTTCTTCAAATAATTCTGATATTACTTGACGACATAAAAAACAACTACTACTTATTTTAGGACTATCAACCATAATATATAGTTTATCAAAGTCATGTTTTTTATATCCATTACTAATAGCACTAACAATTGCACTACGTTCTGCGCAAATACAAGCTCCATAAGAGGCATTTTCAACATTTACCCCTTTAAATTGTTTACCATCTTTCATAACAGCAATACTAGCCACTCTAAAATTAGAATAGGGGCTATAACTGTTTTTTAATAAATTAATTAATTGTTCTTTCATTTTATCACCATCTCTATCATTTTAATTGTACAAAAATAACTTTTTAAAGTCAATTAAAAAAGTGGTATTAACCACTTCAAAAAATATATTTTATAAAATTGACAAAATCTTAGGTACAAAAATAATAATAGCTCCTATAAGTGCTGCAAAACAAAGAATTAATGTCGCACTACTCGCTGTATCTTTTGCTATTTTAGCTAAAGGATGTAATTTTGGTGAAACTAAATCAACAACCGCTTCTAATGAAGAATTTATAAATTCTACAGCCATAATAAGTCCAATAATTAAAATGCAAAATAACCATTCACTAGTTTTTATTTTTAATAACATTCCTGTTATGATTGTCATAAAAGCCGCAATTAATATTATAATCATATTATGTTCATACTTAACAGTATAAACAAAACCATCTATTGCATGAAAAAAACTTTTTTTATAACGAACTAAACACGTTCCTCCATCCTTATTTCGTAATATTTGCTTCATTTAAAATCAACTCCTGCTTAGAAAACATTATTTCTTCATCATGCTTATTCATATGATCATAACCTAAAAGGTGTAAAAAGCCATGAACAGCTAAAAAACATATTTCTCTTTTAAAACTATGACCATATTCTAATGCTTGACTTTTAGCTTTATCAACAGAAATATAAATATCCCCTAAAAGACGATGTTCTTCCTCATTTACTTCTTCATTATCTTCTAAAGCAAATGTAATAACATCCGTTTCCCTATCGATTTTACGATAGTTTTTATTTAACTCATGAATATAATTATTATCAACTAAAATGACATTAAATTCAACATCATTTAATTCTTCTTCTTTGATAGCAATTTCTAATACCTTCTTCATATCAGAGGTTTCACTTATTTCATAATCTAATTCATTAAATATTTCAAACATACTAATTCGCTCCTAATATTGTGTATATATAATAAAATATACAACTTAAAATAATGACAACTATTATATTATAAAAGATATTGTTTTTCAATACTTTTGGTAAATGATCTCGTACAAAATAGACAAAACGATAAATAAAATATCCAAATAATCCACCTAAAACATTTAAAATAATATCATCCACATCAAAAACGCGACCTATCAAAAGTTGTGTGAATTCAATTGTACAAGATACAAGAAGACTTAAATAAATTATTGCTTTTTTTCTATCAAGTTTTAAGAAATATGATGTAAAGAAACCATAAGGTAAAAACATTATCATATTACCAACTACATTTTTAAAGAACAAATTACTAAAAATTCTATAGCGAAGCATTTCTTTAAAAGGAATAAAGTTTGATGATGACCAACTAACATCTTGAAAAGTTACAACATAGAATAAGCTCATTATATAAATGACAAATCCTAATTTTAATATTTCTCTATATAAGACAAATGTTTCTTTATTACGAATAATATATACAACTCTAAGTGATGATAAAATTACCGTAATAATTACAAGCATCGGCCAAATATTAGCTAATATATTTTTAATTGTTATATCAAACATTGTTTCACCTTATTCTTCTTTTTGTTCTTCAATTTGCTCCATATCGATCTTTTGTGTATCTGTTATATCTTCACATACCGAAAAAAATAACTCTAATACTATTTTACTATTATTTTCATCAACATTCAATCGTTTATAATCAATTATGTATTCATTGTCATTTAGTTTACTTTCTATTTTCTTTTTAGCCATTTCTGTTGCTTTTTTTATAGCTTGTGATTTTGTATACTTTTCATTTATTTCTTTTGTCTCTGTTTGATATTGTTTAACTATTCTAAGTGGTAATAAATTATTTTTAAAAAGCGTTTTTTCTTTTATTTTTTTTGTTTTAAAGGGGTGTATTTCTATACTATAGTCTTTATTTAAAAATTTTATTGCATAAACAGTTTTTTTCTTTTTTTTCATCATAACTTCTTTATAATGTAAGGGATATTCAATTGTTGTTTTATACCAAACTTCTCCATATATTTTACCATCAGCCCCAGTTATACTTTTAGTTTCTTCATTTAGTTTGATATCACCTGTTATAACGACATCACCTTTTTTGACATAGTCATTTATATTCTTTACTATTTCACCATTTTTAGCCTCTATTTTAGTTAATATAGCCGATTTTTTAGCTACAATATTTTGCGTCGAAATCTCTTTTTTATTTTTAGTTAAAATTCTCTCTTCTACTCTTACTATGCATTTTGTTCCAACTTCTTCTATTTCTATCCATTCTATTTTATCTTTATAATCATTTAAAATTTTCTTCTTTATTTTTTGAATTTCTTTATAACTTTTTTTGAATCTTTTTTCTTTTATTCCATATTTTTCTAATTCATCTTTTAATAAAGTTCTTATTTCTTTTTTATCATGAATTATTTCTACTTTAAAAATTGTGCTTGTTAAAATTAAGAGTAATATATATCCTATCATTATTGATATTATTAAATATTTATTTATATTTATTATTTTTTTTATTTTTATAAATCCAAATGTTTCTATTATTTCAATATTATAAATCGTTTTTATTTTTTCAATTTTATCTAAGTCTTTTTTATAAATTTTTATAATTGCCTCATTATATTTTTTGATCTTTATATCTAAAATTTCAATTTTTAATTTTATTATTTTTCTTATAAATCTTTCAATATTTTTTCCTGTTATTTTTATTTTAATAGAGCTTTTAAAACTATTTATAAATTGGTCCTTCATTTTATCACCTTAATTCTATATTTTTTATAGTTCCACTTATTAAAACTTCATCCATTAGTAATTTTGAAACAACTAAGTTGTTTCCATTAATTACAATGTTTCCCTTATCATGTCTAACTATTATTTTATTAGAATCAAAGTGACCTATTTCTGTATAATTAACAATATCAACTCGATTTTCCAAGATAGTTATTTTTAATTCACTTTCTAATATATAATCTCTAAATTTATGGACAATTCCCATAATATCACCTATATAATAATATTAGAATTGTTTAATATTTATGTACAAAGAAAAAAAGTTCAAAAATTGAACTTTCTAAATTTAAGGATTTATTGCATCTAAGATGCAATTTCCATTTCCATCATCCACATATCCATTTGTTGAATCGCATTTACATTTTCCACCAACTAAAACTTTATTTCCTGAACAAGTAATTTCCTCTTTTGTACATACACCATCTACTCTTTTATATCCACTCATACATATACAATTTCCATTTGCATCTGGATCTGCTTGTTCATATGATCCTGTACATTTTTTTTGTTCTTCTTGTTTTGTACATGTTCCATTTGTTTTTGTATAACCATTTTTGCAAACACATGTCACTCCATCTGCTCCTAGTTCTTCATTTGTTCCACACGTTTTTTTAGTTTGTGTTGTTGTACTTTCTTCTTTCGAACATACACCATTTACTTTTTTATATCCAGCTTTACAAACACATGTCACTCCATCTGCTCCTAATTCTTGATTAGTTCCACATTTAGTGCTTGATTTTTTTTCTGTTTTATCATATTTTTGTAAGTTTCCTGTCAAATTTTTTCCAATTACTTCTTCTTCATATGGATTATCAATACTAAAGCTAAATTCTTTTACTATTTTAGGTTTTTTCTTACCTAAATTGATTTCCATTGCTTCTACTACAGCATCTAAGCTATCTTGTGATAAAACATAATTATATAGATTTAAACCAGAACCCGGATCATAGATATGAGCATCACTACCGCTTAAATATAATCTTTGAATTCCAAGTAAATCTTCTACTTCTCCACCATTACTTTTTATAATAATATCTTTTCCAATATTATATAATGATAAGATTTCATTAGTAGTCATATTTGTTTGCATACTATTACTAATAGTATCTAATAGCTCATAAACTGTATCTAAATTTCTAACTGTTTTAAGCTTATTCATTAAAGCTCTAATAACTGTTTGTTGATTTTGACCTCTTATAAAGTCATTACTATTATAATTACTATATTTTGCTCCACAATATGAAGGCCACGGATGGCGGTTACGAGAGAATGCTAATGCTTTTTCTCCGTCTAAAGTTTGCATTCCTTTATCAACATAGACAGTATTATTTCCCCATTCTCTATTACTATTTTGTTCACAGAAAGAATAAGGAACATCAACATCTACACCACCTAAAGTATCAACCATTTTTACAACACCTTTAAAGTTTATTTTTACAAAATAGTCAATATTTATTCCTGTAAAGTTTTCAATTGTTTTCATCATACAATCTTCACCATACCAAGCAGCATGAGTAATTTTATTTTTCTTATGTCCCGCAAAACACATAATCGGTACATAAGAGTCTCTTGGTATACTCAACATTGTTGTATTTAAAGTTGTAGGATTAAAGGTAATTAAAATAAGGGAATCACCATTAAAGCTACTACTTGCAAGATTCTCATTTTCTGAATCCACACCCATAAGTAAAATTGTAAATGGTTTATTCAATGTACTACTTTTTTTGCTTTTTGAACTTTTCTTAACTTTTTTTTCTTTTGTATAAATTATTTTTGTATCTTCTTTTAAATTTTGAAGTTCTGCTTCTTCCATATTTTGAAACATAACTGTGTAGTTAGTTGGTAGGAAGGCATATTCAACTTCACCATCATATAATCCTTTTAAAAGTGAAATATAGCTTTCATATTCTAAAACTTTATTTTTCATCTTTTTATCTTTGATAATTTCTTTGGGAATTTGATAACCATCTATACTAGTATCATCTCCAAGCATTCCAACTTTACTACTTTTTGGAACTTTTGATATTTTATCAATTTTGTTACTTGTAAGTGTAATTAAACTACTAGAATAAGTCGTTGAATCACTAGTCATATTTCCAATGATACCAACTGTTTTAACAATATAGAATGCTCCAAACGATAAAATTAAAGCATATATTATAGTTATAGGAATAAATAGTCCATACTTACTTTTACCTTTTTTAATTGATTTTCTATAACATATAACAAATATTATCCAAGCAATTCCTAGTACAATTGCAAGTAATAATCTTACTTTATTTTCAATTCCGTTTAATAAAGATATTGCATATAATAAATAACCGGTTGCCACAGTATTTATTATAAAAGTTATTAAAATTATAAATGCTTTCAATTTATTTACTTTAAATAAGCGAAAAAAATCTTTCATGAATTACCTCCTAGTTTAACTTTAAACATTATACATCTTTTTAGATAATTACACAAGTTGAATTTGATAATTTTGAAAAACCATATAATTAAAATATAAAAATCGACTTATTTTATAATATATAATCAACATTTAAAAAAAATAGAATAAAATATATTGTAAAAAAAAACTTTTTTTGATATAATTAATTTACTTGATTTGGGTCTATAGCCAAGTGGTAAGGCGTGGGACTGCAACTCCCTGATCGTTGGTTCAAATCCGACTAGGCCCTCCAGATTGATACCAAACTCGAACTTTTATAGTTCGAGTTTTATAATACAAAAATTTGTGATAAAATAAATATATAAAGTTGAATTCAATTATCAACTTATAAACACACTTGTAATTTGTCGCATAAAATTACATATTCAAATAAATAGGATGGTAATATATATGAAAGAACAACAAGTAAAAAAATTTATAGAACAAGTAAAATTAGAATTAACGTATAAGAAATTTCTGAAAAGCAATATTATTTATCAACTAATAAATATTTTTAATACTACTAATGTTGCCTTTGAAAAACAGAATTACTCTAATGAAATAGAAAATCCTTTAGAAATGGCTCTTGAGTTTTATAAAGAATATAATATGGAATACTACAACACTATTATAGATAATATTCAAAATAAAAGAATTATCATTAACAAAAATATTGGTAAATCTTTTACTGATACAAAAAATAATACAACAAATATTAGCTTATGCGGAAATGATGGCGATCTTTTTAATATAGTTCATGAATTAGCTCATTTTATTGATAGGAATAGCATACCTCAAATTATTCCTGATGAGTATTGGTTTTTATCTGAAACTTTTGCGTTTTATATTGAAAAAAGATTAGAACATTGGCTATTAAATAAAGATTACAAAGATTTAATTTATACTAGAAGAAATAATAGAATGTTTTTTGAAAATAAAATGTTAGAAGCCATTGAAAATGAATTGTATTATGAAAATTTATATAAACAAAAAGGAATAATCGTAGAAAGTGATATTGATATTAAAAAAATAAAGTCTATAATAAAGTATGATGTTCCTTATAATATTGTAAATTATTTGTTACAATATCCATTGGCAAATATTCTTTCTAGTTGTTTAATTAATAATTACATAATACAAAATGATAATCAACTAGTTGAAAAATGTATCAATATGGATTTATATAAAATTTTAGAAGATTATTCGTTGGGTAAAAAAACTTTATAATTATTTATAAAAAAAAGTTGTTATACTTCTTCCATTAGTGCTCCATTAAGAAATCAACTTACAAACTTAATTGTTTTTAAGTTTTTATTTTATAAAAAAAGAGAAAAAATAATTAAAATTAGTTATTTTATTAACTAACTCAAAAACTTTTCAACTTTATTTACTCTTCTAATAAAAAATTAAAACTAACAAACTGTTAGTTTCAACTATTGACAAACAAGTTTATAAATAGCTTGTTTGTCTTTTATTTTTTCAAAATCAAATTTTTTTCTAATTCTTCAACATCTTTTTTCAAAATATTAAATCCTTCATTAATTATGTCAGAATTTGTTAAATCAATATTTAACATTTTTAATAAATCTAATGAATACATACATGATCCTGATGCTAGAAATTCCATATATTGTTCTTTTGATAAAGTTTTTTCATCAATCAATGAATTAACTACAACACTTGCCATAATTAATCCAGTTGCATACTTATATGGATAATAGCTCCATCTATATAGATGTCCTAATCTTGACCATTCATAACTTGCTTCTTCATCATATGTAATATTTTCTCCATAATATTTTTTAATTAATTTAAAATACTTTTCAGATAATATTTTTTTTGTTAAATCATTTTCTTTTCTAAAACTATATAACTCATTTTCATATTCAGTATACATTGTCTGTTTAAATACTGAAGTAAAATAATTTTCTATTTCTTTACTCAAATAAAATAATTTTTCTTTTGTATTTTTAGCATTTTTATACAAATATCTATTTAATAATATTTCATTAACTATAGATGCAGTTTCTCCAACAAAAATAGTGCTGTCTTCATATATAAATGGAAGATTCTTTTTAGATAAAGAATAGTTTATTATATGTCCTAACTCATGAATCATATTTTTTAAATCATTATAGGAACCTCTAAAATTCATAAATGAATATGTATTCCAAGAAAAAGTAATTGATTGATGTTTATGATCATCTGGTTCTGCATCAAAATGACCATTAAGTAAATATTCAACATTTTCCAAATATTCTTCTCCCAATGGAGATAAAGCATTTTTAATAATTTCAACAGCCTCTTCCATAGAATACTTAAGTTTTAAATTATTATCAAGTGGAACACCAAAATCATACAAATGTGGATCATCTATTTTTAAAATTTCTGCTTTTAAACTCAAATACTTTTGTATTAGTGGTAAATTATTATTTACAGATTGTATTAAACTTTTTAAAATATTAGGATTTATATTTTCATTAGATAAAACTTTATCTAAAACAGTATCATAATTTTCTAATTCGGAATTTTCTATTCTATATCCATATATATTATTTAGTAAATCAGCAAACTCATCATTTTTAACATTAAAACAATTATCTACACTTAGGTAAGTCTTTTTTCTTGTTTCTCTATCTCTTGATGAAATATATTTAGCAAAATTAGAAGAATTTATTTCAATTGTTTCATCATTAACTTCAATTTGGCCATAATCTATATCTCTAAGTAGTTTATTATATTTGTTTATATATTCACTAATTTTATTATTATTATCCCTAATTACATTGTTAATTTCTTCTTTTTGAATGTGTTCTTGCAATCTAAATAAATTATTAATATGTTGTTTATATATTTGTAAATCAGTATTTTCTTCAAGTAATCTAAAAATTTTGTTTTTACCACAAGTTAAGATTTTATTTTCAATAAACTTTAATTTTGAATTTACTTCATTTGAAAATTTCTCAGCATCATCTTTAAGTTTAATACATTCTTCTGACTTAATATTTTTATAATACATTAAAGATCCATAAACTAAAATATTATTAGCTAATTCTTTTATATGCCATTCACTATTTAATAGAAATAATAAATCATTTGCATCATTTATATCAACATTACTATTCATTACTTCGTATAAAAGTTTTTTAACATAGTTTATTTCATTATAAAATTCTTCGTTATTTTTATATAATTCTCTTAAATTCCATTTCAAATTCATATAATTTCCCCTAACTAATGTTTATTATAGCACATCATAATTTTTTTGTCATGACAAAACTTTTAATTATAAAACATTCAAAAAACAACCTACTATTATAAAATTTCCTTTAATATTCCTTGACCCAAATAAAACTTGCTACTATTCAATAATTGTAATTTTATTTTTCTTTGTAATGAAGTATCTTCTTTTAACCCATCATAATTATCACACTTATCAACACCATACACAAAATTTAAAATATCATTAATACAATCTTCTCCATTTTCAATATTAAACAAATCATGAAATTTCGCAATATTAGACTCTTTCTCTAAGAGATCATAAATCTGATTACTAAGTATCCAAGAATTACAAACACACTTAAAATCATTTATATTATATACTAATGGTATGATTTTTTTTGATGTTTCTAGAGATTTCATTACTTCTTTAAAATCTAGTTTAAATCCTTTTGGAATATGAATTTTAATGGTATCTTTATCATATATTTCATATTGTAATCTTCCTAACTCAAGTATTTTTCCCCTTATAAAATAAATAGCCCATAACATTTGGGATATTCTTATTTGTTTATATTCCCTATTTACTAAATCACTTTCAAAACACTCCCTGACCCTTTTTTTATGAATCTCTACTTGAGTATCATCTAATTTCATTTTTTTCATATTATCATCGTGAATTTTAAAACCCAATAAAATCATTATATTAGTACAAAATTGATCAATATTATTAATAAACAATTTATTAATATCTTTTATCTCCCATAATTTTCTTATTGTTTCAAAATCATTGCAATATAAATTCTTATATACTCTATAAAAAGCTTCCTTATAACATTCATTATTATTAATTGTATAAATACATTTATAACATCTATCCTTATATTTACTATCTATATTATAAAAATCAAAAGCTTCATCAATCTCCTGTTTATTTAATTCTTCTTCTTTGGATTTTGTTATCCTACTCATTAATAAGTTCCTCTTTCTTTCTTAAATTTATTAAATAATAAGCAATTCCTAGTTGAAATATCATAAATATAGCTGATAAACCAAACATATATCTAAGACCAATCTCATACATCATTCCACATAAGAACACACCAATCGACTCTCCTAAGAATCTTACTATATGACATATATTTGAAAAACTTAATTGATATTTATTATCTAGTCTATTTATATAAACGCCATCGCAAATATTTTCATATGAAGTAGATATAAAAATTGACCAAGATATTGCTATTATTGTAATAATTAAATTATTAGAAATGAAAGCCAAAATATATCCTATAAATCTTATACCAAACTTTATTGTTATCGTCAGATAATCATTTTTAGGCGTTAAATATTTTAAAGCAACAATACCAAATATATCTGCCAATAATCCTATAATCAATAAATAATTTGTCGCTACATTATCACTATAGCCAAAATAATTAGTTAAAACTAACATTTTTAACCCCAAAGCCGTAGACATAGCAATAGTACCAATCAACACATATATTAAATATAAATATATAATTTTACTTTTTAATATAATTTTAAAACAAGAATTTTTATTTTCATTTTTTTCATCTTTTGTATCTAATTTTATAGTCGTTATTACAAAAATAGAAATTAATAAAAATATATTTGAAATTATTAAGCAAACGTTATAATCAATTAAAATTCCAGAAATGGTTTTTCCTATAAAAACCCCTCCAAATAATATTCCTATATCTCTAAACAAATACTCTGTTAATCTTCTTTTACTATACAAAGTACCACTTTTATTAAGAATTGTTATTAATGGATACACACTTGTTATAGTTATATATTCTGTAACAATATCAATTATTATTAAGATATTAATAACGGATAATAAATTTGACTTATTAAAAATATATAAAAATAACATATTAATAAACTTTAAAACAAGGACAACTACTAATGTATTTTTTAATTTATTTAATTTTACATACTTTCCAATAAAGGCTATGGCAATTACACTTATTAAAGTTCCTAAACTTATAATATTACTAATATTTGAAACAGAAAATGAATTATCCTCTAACCATAGTTGTCTAAAATTATTCCAAAGTCCAATAGAAATACTAAAAAAGGCTAGCATTAATAATATTTTATTTTCATTTTTATTTAAAACTTTTTTAACCACTACTTCTATTCTCCTCTATCTACTTTTTTTACAAAAAAATCATCATCTGCATAATGCATTTTTATATGTGATTTTTCAACTTGTTTAAAATTATTTTTTATATACTTATATATTTCTTTCCAATTACTAAGTGAAGTAATATTTTTAATTTCATTATTACCAATCAAAATTGTTTCAATACCACAATTAGATACATTTGAACAATTACTTATACTATCATCAATTAATAAATCGATATTATTTTCTAAGCACGCTTTTCTTTTATCCCTAGCATTAACAATTAATTTATCAAAATATATAGAATTTTTATTTAACCAAACTTCACTTTGATGATATGGATCTTTATGAAATTCAGAATCCCTTGCAGTTACAATATATATTTCATGACCATCTTCATGTAATTTTTTTATAACATCCACACAATCTTCTCTTGGTAGTGCATTATCAGTTATTTCTTCTTGAATTACTCCTAAAAAATATTTTAATTCATCATCATTAAAATTAAACAATTTTTGATAAATATTTCCATTATTATATATATCAACTATTTGATGATTTTTCATATTCTTTGGAAGATCTTTTTTTAAACTTATCGCATAATTTCTTGCAGCCTTTGTCAATTTGTCTTTTATATTTGTTAAAGTATCATCTATATCTATTCCTATTCTCATCTAAACTCACTCCAGATATATTATACTATAAACCAAATCGAATTTTCTAGTTTTACTATATATTTAAACATTTGCTTTACAAACTTAAACTATTAAAATATAAAAACTTGTTTTATTTAAAACAAGTTTAATATAAAATTACTCTTTTAAAGACCAAGTGATAATAGCACTATACTCCATCCCTTCTTTTATAGCATCTGAAATTTTTAATAAAATTCCTTATCATCATCCTATATAACTTTTATAAGTTTAGTACTTTCATCATTGTTTTGACCAGTATATACAATCATTGAAGTTAAAGATAAAACCATTATATTTTAATTTTTAACAACATAAATAATTCTATAATAATTATAACCTGTTATATTCATCTTCCTAACAACAACACTATTTTCATTTAATACCCTCATACCAACACATCATACTATATGATATGAACAGAAACAGTTTATTGTAGTCTATAATTTACATCTTAAGGTATACATGATACAATTTAGTTAGGGTGATATTTATGACATATGATGTAATTATAATAGGTGCAGGTCCTGCTGGTCTATTTGCAGCCTATGAATTAATTGAAAATGATAATAACTTAAAAATTTTATTAATTGATAAAGGACATAAAGTCAAAACAAGATGTTGTCCTATGAACAAAAATAAAATAGCTTGTACTAATTGTAATCCATGTAATATTCTATCAGGATTTGGTGGTGCTGGAACATTCTCTGATGGGAAATTAAACTTTATTCCAAAACTTGGAAAATCTGATTTATTTAAATACATGAGTGAAAGTGAAGCATATAAATTAATCGATGATACCGAAGAAATTTTTACTAAATTTAAAATGGATAGTGACGTTTTTCCAAGTAATATGGATGAAGCTGAAAAAATTAAAAAAAAAGTTGCTATTAACGGTGCGAGATTGTTACTTATAAAACAAAAACATCTAGGTTCTGATAAACTACCACAATATATAGAAGAATTTTCAAATTATCTAGAAAAAAAAGGTGTTACCCTAATTGATAACACTAATATTGATGATATTCAAAAAGTAGATAATGTTTATGAAGTCATATCGAAAAAAAAGAAATTTCTTGGTAAAAAAGTAATTGTTGCTCCAGGTCGTACTGGAGCTAAATGGGTTCAAGAACTTGCTGATAAATATAAAATAGATTACCTATCACAAAGTATAGAAATAGGTGTTAGAGTTGAAGTTAGAAAAGAAATTTTAGATGATATGTGCAAAATTATTTATGACCCCACTATTTTCATAAAAACAGATACATATAATGATGAAATTAGAACCTTCTGTACTAATCCTGGTGGATTCGTAGCTAAAGAGAACTATTATGGATATATATGTGTTAATGGACATTCTTTAAAAGATATAAAATCAAATAATAGTAACTTTGCCTTTATTAGTCGTGTTAATTTAACAGAACCTGTTACCAATACTAGAGAATATGGAGAATCAATTGCTAAAATAGCCAATGTCTTAGGTGATTCTAAACCAATTATTCAACGTTTAAAAGATTTAAAACTAGGAAGAAGATCTACTTGGAAAAGAATTAATAAAGGATTTATTGAACCAACTTTAAAAGATTGTGTAGCCGGTGACTTAGCTTTAGTTCTACCTCATCGTATTGTTACAAACATTTTAGAAGGATTAGAAAAACTAGATAAAATAATTCCTGGTGTTAATAATGATGAAACCTTATTGTATGGTCCAGAAATAAAATTTTTCAGTAACGAAATTACAACAAATAATAATTTCAAATTAGAAAATGAAGAAATATATTTTATAGGTGATGGTGCTGGAAAAGCTGGTAACATTGTAACTGCTGCTGCAACAGGATTAGTAGCAGCTAGAGATATCTTAAACAAAAAAAATCAAAGTTAATTCTTTGATTTTTATTTTAGTCTATATTTTAATTCACCCATTCTAGAAGTAGGAACATACCCAGCTTCAGCACTAATTACATCTTCAATTCTATTTACAATAGCCGAACAAGTAAGTTCTACGGTTGAAGGTCTTTCAATAATCAAATTAGTATTAGGTTCACCATAAACAGTCCAATTATTGCAATCGAAATCATCTTTAGAATAAACCTTTCCAATACATTCACTTTCAATAACAATACCCTCTTCTGTTTGTGTTGTTACAACAGCACTCATTCCTGTTGCTTGACCAGCTTTAACAGTCATATCTAAAGTACTTGATTCAATATCTTCATCATGAGTTATAGGAACACATTTTTGAACTTGACTAGTAACATGAAGTCCTAATTTATCACATAACCATCCATTAGTATTCCACATATAACTTGGTAAAAATTCACCTTTATTAATTAATTCTTGTCTTTCTTCTTCACTAATATTATCAGCACTTGCAACTTCTGTTTCAAATTCATCTAAAGTTAAACCTGCTCCATGTGCTTTAGCAAGAGCAATACCATAATCTTCAACATTATAAGAACTGCTTCCTTTTATTTTAGTTATTTTATGAGTTGTTCCAGCTAAAGTTGAAATCAAATTTCCCCAGAAAGCATCTTGATAACCACTTCCTGTAATTGTACAATTATTTTCTTTAGCAAGCTTATCAATTTTTTCAGTTAAAACTGGAGAAGAATTAAATGGATAAAAAGCTTCCTCACAAGTTGTAATAGCATTTATTCCAAGTCTTGCACATAAAAGTAATGCATCTTTTACATCATTCATTAAACTCATAGTTGTAATAATACAAATATCTGGTTTTACTTCTTTTAATAAGTTTTCTGCCTCTGATACTGATGATATTTTAACACCAACATTATCACATTCTATTACTTCACTTACATCTTTACCAATAACAGCAGGATTAATATCGATTGCACCTACTAATTCATAACCATTTTCCATAACATAACGCATTGTGTATTTGGACATTTTTCCACATCCATATTGAACTACTTTAATCATTCTCATACCTTCTTTCTAGAATAAATATAACATGTTTTAAAGTTAAAAAAAAGTCATAATTTAAATTATGACAAAAACTTTACAACTATTTAATTAAAAAGTTTAATTCATCTAATGTTATCCCCGTAATTTCTATAATCGTTTCTTTATCAAATCCTTTATTTAACATATTTTGAACAATCATTAACTGATTATTTTTTTTACCCTCCTGAAATCCTTTTTCTATTCCTTTTTCTATTCCTTCTTTTATTCCCTTTTTCATGCCTTCTTTCATGCCCTTTTTCAAACCTTTTTCCATACCTCTTTCAGTTCCTATTTTTTCAGCATATAAAATCTTACTATTCCAAACTTTTCTGTCAACAGCTTCGGCATCATATAATCCTATAATTTTATCATCTTTACTAATCTCTTCTAATTTATTAACAGCCTTAGTCATAACATCATCACCTTTTTTTAGATTTTCTAAGTGTTCAAAATCCTCTTCAATAAAAATTTGACACATTTTTTCTAGTTCACTTAACTTATCATTATTGTAACACTTATTTCTTAAATATTCTAGGTCTAAATGATATGATTCTCTATTTTCCTCTTCTATTTCTTTTGTTTCAATTTCCATAGGTAAAAATTTATATACAAATTTATTACCTCTAAACTTACTAAAATTATCTATGTTTATTCCAATTATTTTACTTATATTTGTATAACTATCACCAACATCAAATTGATCACTATATAATTTACTAATATAAGCATTATTTTTACTAAATAAACCATCATAATATTCACGATTCATCTCAATATTAATAATATTTTTAACAATTGTTATAATAATATCTGTTCTATATCTTTTATCACTTTTATTCTTAACCGGTAATTCAACATTATTAAAAACAGCATTCTTCAAAATTTCTTTTTCTGGTATTTTAGTTATTAAACTTATTAATCTAGCCGTGTACTCCTTTGTATCCTCACTTAACATAAAGCTTTTAAAAACAATATCGCTTGTTAGTTCTAAAATTTTAACTTTTTCTAACATTTTTATCACCTCTCTTTACTATTCTCTTTTTCTTTTTAAAACACCTTTAAAAAACAAAAAAAACTTCAAATTGAAGTTTTAAACATCCTCTTTTTTAAAGAAAATAACAGTTATAATAATTATTAGTCCAAATAGTAACAAAGCAAATGGAATTAAAGTCATAAATCCTACACCATTCCAAACATCAACAATTCCTGTTGAATCACTAGCATATCCATATAAATAGTAAATATACATTCCAATTAAAGCAATTAATATTCCACTTACGATACCTGTAATCTTATAAAATTTACTATCATTATCTTTATAATGATTTAAAAGACGATTAATAAGTCCAAAAACAGCTATAATCGTAAATATTAAACCTGCTGTTATATATTTAACTCCACCACCAAGTTCAATAAGAACAGCTTTTTCAGGAGCTTTTTCATCATACTTGATTTTTCGTTGTGTACCTAAAGCAGGTAATTTTGTAACCTTATTTTTTCCTTCAACAAAATAAGTATGTTTATCTACTACATATGAATATGTAAGTGAATAGCTAACTGGATCTGTAGATGTATCCATATCATATTTCATAAAAAAGCCCATTGTTGGTTTATATCCCCTTGTATTTTTCATATCAGCAAAAAACTCACTATATCCCATATATAAGAAAAATAGTCCTATAATTAATAACATTATTAAAACTAATCTAAAAAAAGTATCCTTTTGCATATCATCACATCCTATCATTATTATAAAATTTTAAGTAAAAAAAAGCAATGTTTTTAAACACTACTTTACACTATTCAAAATCATTTTGGGATTGTTATAAAAAATATCATTAACATATTCTTTATTATATCTTCTTTTTATTTTTTTATAAGCTTTTTTAAAAGTATAATAATTTCTTTCTTTGTTACAATGATTATCACTAGCCACAAAATCAATTAACTTTTTTCTTAATAGTTTTTTACTAAATTTATAAACTTTTCGATTTCTTCTTCTTAAAATACTCTTAGCATCTAATTGTAACAAAATTCCTTCTTTTTTTAATGCCTTCATATATTTTAATTTATTGTATGAATGATATAATTCAGGATGGGCTAAAACAACAACATATCCATTATCTATTAAATCTTCAAGACAACTTAAAATATCTTCAAAATCTCTATTTTCACTTCTTTTAAATTCAACTAAAATATAATTAGAATTATTTAAAGAACTAATTTTACCACTCTTTAATAAATTAGGAATATCATGGTTATATAGTATTTCATTTCCAAAATATAAATCAATATCTAATTTTTTTCCATATTCTTTTAAAATGTCAAAATTAGTTTTAATTTTATTTAATCTATCATTTTGACCATGACAAATATGTGAAGTACAAATAATTTTTTTAAGACCAATTCTATGAGCAATTATTAATTCTCTTAAGCTCTGTTCTAAGTTTTTTGCTCCATCATCAACTTCATTAATAAGATGACAATGAATATCAATATATTTTTCTCTACTCTTTGTAGTCTGAGTAGTAGTAGTTATATTTGTAGCCATATAATTTCTTTTGTTGTTTAACATTTACTTTCGTAAGAATAGCACCAAGAACAAAAGCTTTATTATTTTGAAGTTGTTCAATACAACTACTTACAACTTGATAATCTGTACGATCAGCTTCAATTACATAAATAGTTCCATCACATAATTTTGAAACAATGATACCATCAGCCATTACAGAAATGGGAGGACAATCAATTAAAACTAAATCATAATCTTTTTTTACTTCTTCAACTAAAAGTGCGAAACGTTTACTATTAACAAGTTCTGATGGATTTGATATTTTGCTTCCAGCTGAAAGTAAATCAATTTTTACATCATGAACCCCTGTATCAAAAGTTTGAACAACTTCTTTATAATTTTTAGTTCCTTTAGATAAAATAACATCTGTTATTCCTTCTTTACGATTTAATCCAAAAGAACGATGAACTTTAGGTTTTCTTAAATCACAATCCATAACTAATACCCTTTTACCAAGCATAGCAAAAGATACAGCTGTATTAGTTAAAGTTTCTGTTTTTCCTTCACTTGGTAACGTAGACGTTACATTAACAACTTTTAAATCCATAAAATTAAGATTAGTTCTAATCATTCTAATTGATTCAGAAATAACACTATTTGGTTCATTAATAATCTTTAAGTAAACATTACTACGTGGCATAGTATAATTTTTATTCTTTTTACCTGTTTCATAATCAATTGAATTATGTGGTACAACTCCTAAAGTTTTAATTTTCAAATACTTTTTAACATCATCATGATTTTTAATTTTATGGTTATTTGCTTCAATTATAAAAGCTAGTGCGACACCAACAATTGTACCTAATGCAAGTCCAATTACAGAATTTAATGTCTCACGTGGTAAAACTGGTTCTTTATTAAGAACGGCTTTATCAACTATTTGAATATTATCTACATTCATTGAATCTTTTACTTCTTCAATAAATACAATTGCAATATTATTTGTAATATCACGAGCAAGTTTAGGTGTTTCAGCTAAAACAGATATTTCAATTATTTCTGTATCATCTACTGCTGTGACATCTAAATTTTTAATAAAATCTTTATATTTAATATCTAAGTTTAAATTTCTTTTTACTTTATTTAAAATACGACGACTTTGAATAATTTGTTTATATGTTTTAACCATTTTTTGATTACTTAATATTCCTTCGTAATCAACACCACCAGCTGATACTCTAGGTTGAACATATAAAGTTGTTGTACTTTCATATTTTATCGGTGCGGAATAATTATAAAACATAGCACTCCCAAGTCCGATAACAGCAAAAAACAATATCAATAAAATCCATTTAAAAATAGTTCCAAAAATATATGAAAAATCAAATTCCTTCTCTTCCATAATAATCCCCCTTTATTTTATATCTCTTCTTTTATTATAAATCGATATAAATATTTTGTTTGAAAATAAAATTTATCTAACTTATTTTCTAGTAATGTATGACAATATTTATACATTAAACGATTATGACTTTTTAATTCAGAAAAATCATTTTTTAATAAGATTTTTTTTATTTCTTTTACCTTTTTACAATCCATAACTTCATTCATGTAATTTAAAAGCTCTTTTTTACTTAAATTAGAATATTTAATTAAATTATTTAACATCATTGATAAATAATAAAACATTTTAATTGAAGCCATTTTCTTATAATATTTTTTATCTTTTATATTAAAATCTTTAACTGATTTATAAAGTTCATAATAAACATAAATAGTATCTTCTACTTTTTTCTTTAATATATCTGCATCTTTTGAATGCGTTAATCCTTCCAAATTATCATTATAAACATATAATTCATCTGGAATAAATAGA
The DNA here is from genome assembly GCA_900550255.1 of uncultured Mycoplasmatota bacterium. GTDB lineage: Bacteria > Bacillota_I > Bacilli_A > RF39 > UBA660 > UMGS1271. The sequence goes on from URQZ01000002.1 coordinate 58,926, forward strand.
AATGATTTCATTTCCTTGTAAATTTTTAAATTACAAGCAAGATCTTCACGATAATTAAGCGCGGACTCAATCTTATTTACATTTTTCATAACACCACGTTTTTTAATAAGTTGACGACATATTGAATCACAATGTGATGTTTTATAAAGTAAATCAAAAAATTGTGGTTCTAGGTGCTCCATATGCATAACAACATTTCGATTTAAAATATTTTTAGGTGTTACAATTTTATTATTCTTAATCATTTTATATTGACAATGAACAATATCAACATTATATTCTTTTAAATTATTATACATAATTTCAATTGTATCTTTTAAAATATAATCATCACTATCAACATACATTAAATATTTACCACGGGCCTTTTTATAACCTTCTAATCGTGATAAATAAGTTCCCTTATTCTCATGTTCAATTAAAGTAATACGACTATCTCTTTTCATTTTTCTTTTAATTAAGCTATTACTTAAATCAGTTGATCCATCATCAATAACTATTACTTCAATATTTTGATATGTTTGATTCAAAATTGAATTTAAACATTTTGTCACATATTTTTGTGTATTATAAACGAGTACAATTATACTTATTAGATCTGGTTCTAATTCTTTCTTTTTCATAAATCCCCCTAATTGACCTCTTATTATACGATTTTTTTTTATTTTGTCAAATCGACGATTTTATTATGAGCATTAGTAACGGTTGTATAATCTGGTTGCATAACATATAATCTTCGACTTCCCATACTATAAGTTGGCATAGATGCTCCCGTTCCGTCTAAACTAATTGATTCTACTTCAAAATTAGTACGTTCTTCTATTTGTTTTTTAAATAGATTTGTTATTTCATCATATTGCATATTTGTTTCAAAAGTTTGATCTAAAGAATTTAAAATTTCTTTATATTTCAATAAGTACTTTAAGTTATTCATTTTAGTAATCATGGCACTAATAATTGCTTGTTGATTCTCTCCACGATGACGATCACCTGTTTCATAAACTTTACGTTCACGAGCAAAAGCTAAAGCCATTTTTCCATCCATGTGATTAACACCTTCATAAATTTTTAAGCTCTTATTTGTCCAAGGTGTGAAAGTACGATCGGAATAAACATCAATACCATCTAATAGATCAATACTTTTAGTTAGGGTTGAAAAGTTAAGTCTAATATAGTAATTAATATCTATATCAAGCAAATCTTCTATTGTTTTCATACTCATATCAACACCATATATTCCAGCATGTGTTAGTTTATCTTTATAACCAATTGAATTTAAGGTAACATAGTAATCTCTTGGAATAAAGACAAGTAGTATTTTAGCTTCTTTTGGATTAACTACAGCTAAAATATTTACATCACTCCTAGAAGTTGTTGAAATACTTCCATATGTATCAATACCACTTATATAAATAATAAAAGGATTTGTTTTTACATCAACTTTATCACTGTTTTTTTTCTTTTCTACTTTTATTTTATATTTAGCAATTATTTTAGTATTATCTAAATCTTCATATTCATCTTTTAGTAATTTATAATATGAATCTTCTAATACAACAGCATCTGTTTTTTGATTTACAATACTACGTGTCAATGTCGCAACATCTGTTTTATTTGAAACAAATTCTATATCTTCATTAATTTGTTCTTTTAGTTCTTCATAATATTCATCATTTTCTAACGAACTAATTTGTTTTCCTTCTAAATCATAAATATCTTTATAACTTGAATTTGTATGAACGATTACATCATAATTTTTATATTCATATTCTTTAGAAACTAAATTATTTATAAAGTTATAAGTCGCATTTATATAACTTGTAACAATAATAAAAATTATACTGAATATAAAAGCTATAATATTAGTGATAATTTTCTTTTTAGGTTTTACTTTTTGATTAAGTAAAAAATACAAAAGAGTAATAACGATAACAAAAGTTGGTATGATTATTAGTGCGAAATACTTAGTGGGCAAAATGTTTAACTTAAATAACATAAAAGTTAAAAAAGTAAAACATAAAATTAATAAAATACTATTTATAATGTTTATGATTTTTAATTTCATAATGATCTTTCCTTTCTTAAATTACTAAAAATAGTTTTAATTTTCTTAAATTCTTCTGTTTTTCTAAAACAAATAATATATAAAATAATTGGTATAATAAGACAAATTATTAATTTTATAATAAGATTAACCATTTCATTAATATTAACTAAATTACATAAAGTTAATGTAACTAAATAACTAATAATTGTTACTAAAACATATTTAAATACCCTTTTAAAATAATCCATTATTGACGTTTTAAAATAATGTTTATATAAAACATACGGTTCAATCCAAATAGATGTTGTAAGTGTACTTATAACGGTTCCAAGAAAAATACCTAAAAGACCTAAATACTTAGCTAAAATGATTGAACTAACTAAATTAATAATTGACTCAATAACAGGTTTATACTTATCTTCCTTAAAAAAACCAAGTGCATCTTTATAAGTTAGACAAGTTTTTCTAATTCCCTTCAAATAGAAACATATTACTATTACTAAAACGATACTAAAATCAAAAACATATTTTTTACCTAACCATATTTTAATAAAAGGATTAAATAAAATAAGTAAACATATGGATGATACTCCAAAAATAACAAAATTAATAAATAATGTAATATCAAAAGTCTCTTTTACTTCACTGTTTTTTCTAGTTGCTCCTAAATTACCTATACTAGCAACAATAGCATTAAAAAATTGAATAATAATAATTTCTAAAGCATTAATAATTAAATAATAATTAGAATAAAGTCCAACACTTACAAGTCCTATAAATTTCGCAATCAAAATATTATCAGTTGAATTAATAACAACACCGCCAATTTTATGAAATAACATGGCATTTATATTTTGTTTTATTTTTTTAAGTTCCGTTGTTTTTAATTTTTCAACTTTTTTCTCCTTTAAATATGGATACATTTTATCTGCTTTAATTGATACAAATACATTTTCTAACCAAGTAAAAATAACTTGTACTATAAGAAATAAAAGATAGTTTTTAGTAATCAATAAAACAATAATTTGAACAACATTTAGTATAAAGTAAAATCCATATCGATAAATTGTTGCGATATATCTTTTTTGATCTGATATAATTAAAGACCTCTTATATGAATAAAAATAAGAAACACTTGTATTTAATACAAAGAGAAAATAAATTAAATCAAGATTTTTAATATTTGGAACTTCATTTATTAAATAACGATAAAATGGTAAAGAAATAATTCCAAGAAGCATTATGATAATACCAATTAAAGTATAAGCTTTTTTATAAAGAAGCATTAAACTTTTAATTTTTTCTTTATCATTTACAGCAAGCGGTTTATACAAACTATAAACAATAGCTGAGCCAACACCTAATTCAACAAGTGATAGCATAGTTAGAATATTAGTAAAAAGGCTGTTAAGTCCTAAATACTCATCTGTTAGAATCTTTACAAAAACAATTCTACCTAAAAAACTAATAATAAGTCCAAATGCTTGTCCAAACAAAGCAAAAATTAAGTTTTTAATACTGTTTTTAGTTCGCATAAAACACCTCCTATTCTTTTATTAAATATTTAATATTTGAAGCTAAAATAACAAGTAAGAATATTTTTTCAAACGAATAAACTTCTGTTAGCATCATAATCATAAAAATAAATATTATCCATGATATAAATTTAGTTAATTTATAAGTTCGATATTTATTTAACTCTTTAATCATTAAATAAATTATTATAGCAAAAACAATTAAAAGTGCGATACCACCTAAATATAGAATTTCTAGTATTTGATCATGAGCATGAACAGCTCCCCAAATATGATATTTATATTGTCTAATAATTCCTTCAAAATAACCACAACCTATATAAGGACTTTGTTTAATAAAGGTAATTGTTCGATCCCATATATGTGTTCTTCCTGTAAAAGTTAAATCTTTTTTTAAGACATCAACTATTAAATAAGAAAAATAATTTTGAATTCTTAAAATAACTATTCCAAAGAAGGATATAAGATAAATTATAGTATAATTTTTGATATTGAAGAATTTAAATTTATTAATTAATCCTCTTGATATTAAATAAATAAAAAGTAATAAAATTCCAACTACCCCAGTTGCACTCCATCTTATTAAAACAGTTATTATAGATATAATAATTATAAAATAAGTTCTTAGCGTTAATCTTTTAAAATATAAATAAGAATAAATGACTGAAATTGTAATTCCAAGCATCAAATAAACAATATGACTATTATCAAAACCTAAAAACCAATTTTCTTTATATCCACTAATAGGATTACTATACATTCCATCAGGAAACATAAAAATAGTAATTAAATTAGTTATTATTAAGATTTCAAAGATTAAAAGTAAGCTATTTAACAAAGCTTTTTTGTTATATCGTACTCCATAATCTACCAGTAGACATAAAACAATTGCTTGAATAGCATTTAAAATACAGCCTTTTAAATTTCCATCATTAATGATAGTTGATAAAATTATAATTGCTTCAAATATTGTAATATAAATAATTATTTTTGATATTTTTCTTTTTCTAAAAACTAAAAAAGCTGTAATTACGGCACTTATAATTTGACAAATATTATAAATGCTACTAATCATCTCAGATACTACTCCAAAATAAGGTGGTTTAAAAAACGGTACAAGAAGTAAAAAATATAGAATAGTATAAAATGTTGTTTTTTTCATAACTCACCTTCTTTTTTGTTTAATATATTTTTCAACATAATTTGTAATTATGATTAAAGTTACTGCTTTAAAGCGTGCTAGATTCGCATAAATCCTTAACTTTTTTCTAGCACCTTTATTTTTAGAAACACATCTAATAGGTACTTCATATTCACTACTTTCAATTAATTTTTTAATTTTTGTTCTTTTTTCTTTATAACTTAAATTTGCTTCTTTATTACATATATATAAATCTAAAACAAAGCAAAAGTTATTGATCATTCTGATATATAATGAATCAAAGTATTTTTCATCATTAATATGATTACTATAAAGTTTTGATACTTCGTCATAAATTATTTTATTAATATCAATTATTTGGTCATTACATTTTCTTGTAGCTGAAGTTTGTAAAACACTATAATGATATAAATATTCATTTAGAAATTTAATTTTAGTTGTTTTATCAAATAATTGATAATAAAATAAACAATCTTCAAAAACAGCTTTTTTATTTTCCATTAAAAACTTAATTTTAGATTTATCTAAAAAACTTTTTTTAACTATTTTATTCCAAGTAAAACCTACCCCCTTTAAATTTACATTATGGGTGGGATTTAAAATAGAAGCTTGCAATTCATAAACATCATACTTAGTTTTTATTTCAAAATTATAGTCATTATTTTTTTTAAGATTACTATAAAAATTAAATATTAAAATATCATTATTACCTATGTTTTTTATAAGCATTTCACAAGTATTTAATTCAATATAATCATCAGGATCAACGAACATAATATAGTCGCCACTAGCTAATTCTAGACCTTTATTTCTAGCACAAGATACGCCTTTGTTAGAACTATTTATCAATTTAATTCTTTTATCTATTTTAGCGTACTTAGAAGAAATATCACCACTTAAATCAGTTGATCCATCATTAATTAGAATTATTTCAATATTTGAATATGTTTGATTGATTAAACTATCTAGACATCTTTTTAAATATGATTCAACATTATATATTGGTACTATTATGCTTATCTTCATTTTTATCCCCCTTTAAATAATGTGTTTGTTTCACTTTTGGAATTTCCTGATAATTTCCATATATATGTGTTAAGTATTGATGGTATTTTTCTGGTCCATATAAAAGAGTATCTTCAAATTTATATTTTTGAGGTTTACCAAAATACTCTTTAGGGACCATCTCTCTTATACGATATGCTCCCATAATTGTTCCTACATATTTACTATTTTCAAATTTATTCTTTTTTAATAAATTATCAATTTTAGTTAATACTTTTTTAGGTTTTATCATTTTTTTAATTGGTATAATTTTAGCTATTTTAATTAAAATTTTATCTAAAAAATTTCTTTTTTTATCTGGTTCTATAGTATCTATATAATACATTGAAACTAACATACGATAAAACATTATTTTTAAGTAAAATATTTTTCTTAAAAATATATTATTAGGACTTCCATCAATTGGAAAAATATCAATAAAAATATTACTTTTCTCATTTAATTTTTCATATCTTTTTTCAATTATTTCATATTTTTTATTGATTATTCTAGGTAAATAATAGCGATATTTTTTATTGTTTTTAAAAGTTATTAATTCTAAATTATTTGGCAATTCTTTTGAAGCACAAACTAAAAATTGTTCAAAATCTTCTCTTGGCATTGCAATATCCATATCATCATCCCATGGTATAAATCCTTGATGACGAATTGCTCCAAGTAATGTACCACCAATGATATAATATTTAAATTTATATTTTTTACATATCTTTACGAATTCCTTTACCATTTCATAATCAATTTTTTGGATTTCTTTAATTGATAACATTATTTTTCTCTCCATTTTTTATACAAACTTAAATATTTAGAATGTTCTTTGGAATCATTTGACCAAGGTCCCTTAATAATTGTATTTTTATATAAAGTATAATCAATATCAACAATCTCTTTTGATTTATCAAAAACATTATATACGGCTATTTTTAATTCTGCATCTTTAAAATACTTTTCTATTTTTTCTTTAGCAAATTTTATACTATAACCTGTATCTACAGAATCATCTACTAGAAGTATTTTTCTACATTTTTTATACTTATTCCATATTTTTTCATCTATTTCTATTTGTCTTTCACTATTAGTTTTGTGATAATTAGATTTTATTTCTTTTTTTCTTAAAAAATTCTTTAAATTAGAAGGCAATATAACTAAAAGAGGTGATACTATTTTTTTTAACTTTCCACCTTTTCTTGTTGCTTTTATTTCAAGTAATGGAACTTCATTTAAATGAGCTAATTCCTCTCCTATTAAATATGAACCACGCGCAACAAAAATAACTAAATCATATTTATAATTTTTATTTACTTTATTATATAGTTTTTTTGTTGTTTCTTTTAAATCTTTGATTGATAATTCGATAAATTCCATTAAAATCACCCCTTAAAATCATCTTTATTAATTTAATAAATTTAGTACAAGTATGACTAAATTTAAGACAGTCTTTTTTTACAAATTGATATTCAGTTAAAATATTTTTATCTGTTATTTTTTCTTTTGTTATGATTATATTTCTTCCTATTTCAAAAAAGGTATGAGCATCACTACCTATTATTTTTTTTATTTTATATTTTTCAGCTATTTTATTTTGTTTATATGAGAAATCTTTGGAAATATTTCTTCCATTATGAATTTCAATTAAATCTATATATTCTCTGTTTTTCTTTATTTCTTCTTCTTTTAAAACCGATTTATATCTTTTTTCATCATATGGATGTGGTATATATACTATTCCATTTTGTTTTTTTATTTCTTTTATTGTTTGTAATGGTGTTAGTCCTTCTTGGATTCTTTTATTTAAATTTAAGCCTATTATTTCTCCTTTTGTTGTAAATATTTCTTCACCAACAATTACATTTATATGATGTTTTTGTAATTTTTTTTGATATTTTAGTGCTCCTTTTATTTCATTGTGATCAGTTATTACAATTGTATCAATTTTTTTTATCTTAAGCATTAAAAGTAACATCAAATAATTTAGACAACTATCTTTTGAATATCTAGTATGCACATGAAATTCTGTTTTGTATTCTTTTTTCATTTTATCAACCCCTAACTATCCTTATTTATTCTTTTAATTTGTACTTCTTTCGATTATTACTTCATTAATTGTTTTTAAAATGCATTTTAAATCTAATAAAAAACTTTGATTTCGAATATAATAATATTCTAAATTTAATCTTTCTTTATAGCTAAGAGCACTTCTTCCATTACAAGCCCACCAACCTGTTATACCAGGTTTAACACTTTCATATAAAAATTTATTTCCGTTATGAGCTTCAATCTCACCTTTAACAAGTGGTCTTGGTCCTATTATTGTCATATCCCCTTTTAAAACATTAATAAATTGTGGGAATTCATCTAAGGATGTTTTTCTTAAAATTTTACCTATTTTAGTTATTCTAGGATCATTTGTTAGTTTTTGATTATGTTCCCATTGTTTTTTATATTTTTCTTGTTTTAATAATTCATTTAACACTTCTGGTGCATTTGGAATCATTGTTCTAAATTTATAGATATAAATATTCTTTCCATTTTTACCAATTCTTTTTTGTTTAAAAAAGATTGTTTTTGTATCACCAGATATTAGTGTTATTATTTTAATTATAATTATAAGTGGTATTAAAAAAAGACAAGCAATTAAAGAAAAAATTATATCAAATATTCTTTTAAAAAATAAATAGCCACTTTTTGTTTTAGTTATAGGAAAACTATAATCTGTATTTATAATTATATCTGTTTCATTCATTTTTAATTCCCCCCTTAAATTAAAAACAACTTATAAATTTTTGTCGATTAGAATATCACAAAATTAAAAAAAAAGCAAATTAATTATCTTAATTTGCTTAATTGACTTTTACATTTTGTTTTTTCTTATAAAATATTTAAATGTTTCCATTAAAACTAAAATTGGAAGTGAAGCTATAATTATGTATATCATATGTTTAAATGGAATACTAGAAGTTCCTAAAAAAAGACTAAATATTGGAACTTCCATAACAATTATTTGAAGAACAATTGCTGATAATATACTAAATATTATAAAAGGATTTCTAAATAATGATATTTTAAAAGTTGACCTTTTTTCACTTCGACAATTAAGTACATGGAAGTTTTGAATAAAGACCATATAGGCCATAACATAACCTCTTGCAACTTTTACGTCAAAATGTAGTCCTTTTATAAGATATAACCACAAAATAAAGACTGATATTCCTATAAAAAGACCTGACAATAATACTTCACTAAGAAGTAATTTATCAAAAACAGTCTCTTTAGGATCTCTAGGTTTATCATTCATAATTTCTTTTTCTTCACGTTCAAATGAAAGCGCTAAATCCTGAAGACCGTCTGTTACAATATTAAGCCATAATAATTGAACAGCTACAAGTGGCATTGGCATATTAAATAAAATAGCTAAAACAAAGAATAATACCTCTGCTATTCCACAAGAAAGTAACATATAGATAACTTTTCTTATATTACTATAAGCATTTCTTCCTTCTTCAATACCTGCAACAATTGATAAAAAGTTATCATCAGTTATAATCATTGTCCCTGTTTCTTTAGCTACCTCTGTTCCACTTCCCATAGCAATCCCAATATTAGCTGCCTTTATAGCAGGTGCATCATTTACACCATCACCCGTAACTGCTACAAATTCGCCTTGTCTTTTATATGATTCAATAATTTGAAGTTTTTGAATTGGTGTTACACGGGTAAAAATTGTTTTTGTTTTAATAAATTGATCAAACTCATTTTTACCTTTTTCAAGATATTCATCAATTTCATCACCAGTTGCAACTTGATCATAAGAACTTGCAAGTTTTAATTCTTTAGCAATGGCAAAAGCTGTTAATGGATGATCCCCTGTTACCATAACAACTTTTATTCCAGCTTTATTACAATTTTCAATAGCACTAATAGTTTCTTTTCTAATCGGATCAATAAAAGCTACAAGTCCCATAAAAATCAAATTTGGAATATCTTTTTCTTCATAATTTTTATGTTCTTCAAAGTTTAAAACCTCTCCTTTTGCAAGTGCTATTACTCTATATCCTTCGCTTGCTAATTTTTCATTTTGTTTAGTTATTAAATCTTTATCTATTTTTTTTATTTCATCTCCCATTTGCATCCTATCACAAAAAGCAAAAACTTTTTCTAATGATCCTTTAACCGTACAATAATTTTTACCATCTTTTTCATAAAAAACAGATGAATATTTTTTTTCTGATTCGTAAGGAATTTCTCCAAGTATTTTGTTGTCAATTTGTATTTTTTGTTTTTTAGCTAAAGCAAGAAAAGCAACATCAATTGAATCTCCAATATATGTCCAACTGTTTTTTTCAAAAACAAGTTCTGCTTCATTATTAATTGCTCCTAAAAAACTTATTTCATTTGCTTTTTTTAAGTTATCTCCAATTATTTTACCATTATCATTATATCCAATACCTTCTACTTCATAAAAAGAAGAATCTGGCAAAACAATTTTTTTAGCTGTTTGTTCATTAATAGTTAGAGTCCCTGTTTTATCTGAGGCAATTACAGTACAACTTCCCAAACTCTCAACTGAATTTAATTTTTTAACAATAACATTTCTTTTTGACATACGATTTGATCCGATAGTAAGCGCTAAAGTTAAGGCAAGTGGTAAACCTTCTGGCATTGCTGATACTGATAAAGCTACAACCGATAAAAAAATTTCAGCTGGTAATTCTTTTTTCATCAAAAGCAAAACCGTTAATAATATCGCAACAATCACAACAAGTAAACTTATTTGTTTAGAAAATTTTTCCATTCTTATCATTAATGGTGATTTAGTTTTTTTTGTTTCAATTACTTTACTTGCAATCTTTCCTATTTCTGTATTAACAGAACATGCAACCACAATACATTTTGCTCTCCCTGTTATAACAGAAGTTCCTGCAAAAGCCATATTTTTTTGTTCAGCTAGTGAAACTTTTGAATTAATAGTTTTTTCATTTTTAACAGAAGCCATTGATTCGCCAGTTAAAATAGATTCGTCAATTGTTAGATTATTTGCTTCTATTATTCTTAAATCAGCTGATACCTTATCACCAGATTCTAATAAAACAATATCACCAACAACTAAATCATCAGCTATGATTTTAATTTTTTTACCATCTCTTAAAACGCTAGTTTTTGTTTTGATAATATTCTCTAGACTTTCAGCACTTTTACCAGCCTTATATTCCTGAATAGTTCCCATTATAGCATCAACTAATATAATAAATATTATAGCTAAAGCATCAACTACCTCACCTATTAAAAACGAAAAGAAAATAGCTGCTATCATTACAAAAATGATAGGATCGATAAATTCACTAATAAAAATTTGAAAAATATTTTTCTTTTTTTCTTTAGGTAAAATATTTTTACCATTCTTCATTAATCTTTCATTTGCTTCCATAGTAGATAATCCATTACTGGAACTATTTAATTTTTTGAAAATATCTGTAACTTCTTTTTGATACATATAACTATCCTCCAATAAGATAATTATAACACTTTTTAAAATTTCAAAACAATTACTAATACATAATTTTACACTTTTATGGTATAATTACTCTAGGTGATAAAATGAAAAAATATCTTTTAATGATTTCCTTTGGTTTAATATTATGTTGTGGATGTTCTAAAAAAACTTTAAATTGCTCTATCGAACATGATGAGGATGATGCCATAACTACTACTAATATCAGTTATAATTTTAATTTTTTGGGGAAACAAACAGAACGTGAAGAAACAAGAACAACAACATTTAATACATTAGAAGAATGTATTAATTACTATAATTATTTAACTAATTTATATAGTGATTCTAATTATACAGTGGAAAAAGACGAATCAACATTTAGTGTTAAAGTATATCAAATCATTGACTTTGCAAACGTTGATAAAAATACTCTAAAAGATATAAAACCAGATAAAAAAACAAGAAAAAATAAGGTATCAAAATATTACAAAGAAATGGGTTATAATTGCAATTAAAAAAACTATTCAAAATAGTTTTTTTTAGTTATAAATAATCATTGCTGAAAAACAATATATTTGTTCTTCAGAAAAAACACTTATTGCAACTTGATATTTTATATCTATTACATCAATATCATCAGTTAAAAATTCATTAATAGCTGCCTCTAAATCTTTTTCATGGGCCTCATCAAATAATTTAACTCTCATAATATCACCATAATAATTATACATAATAAATTAGTCTATTAATGTCTAATTTTTTTAATCTTATCATAAAAATAATTAAATTCAGATGTTTTGAAAAATAATAAAACTAAAATAACATTAACACTTATTACAACTAAAATGGCAATTAAAATTAAAATAAAGATATTATTAATTGCTATCATTGAAACAAAGTAATTAAGAATTATTGAAATAGCAATAAAAATTACTAAATATTTAAGATAATCAATATAATAGCTTTTTGGTGAGATTTCAAAACCATATTTATGAACAATGTAAGGATCAAGCCAAGCTGTCGTTACAAGTCGACTTATTAATGTCCCTATTAATACACCCTCTATGCCAATGAATTGAACTAAAACTACTGAAATAACAATATTTATTATGACCATTATAATTGGACGATATTTAGCTATCCAGAATAATCCATATGCATTTCTAAATGAGTTAGTAACACTTTGCATACCAAGAACATAAAAGTTAAGAACTAAAAGAAATACAATACTAAATCCCATTACATACTTTTTACCAATCCAAATATTAATAAATGGATTAATTAAAACTATTATACATACTCCAAATAAAGCATAAAGCCAGAAATTCGCAAAGTTTAAATTATCATAAACTTCTTTACTTCTCTTTTTATTTGTTGTTACAACTAAATTACCTATACTAGAAGTTATAGCATTAAAGATTTGATTTAAAACAGTTGTTATAGAATTAATAATTAAAACGTAATTTGAATAAAAACCAACAATAATTAAACCAATAAACTTAGAAATAATAATATTATCTGTTCCATTCATAATAACTGTTCCAACTTTATATATAAATAAAGATGATACATTTTTCTTAATACCTTCCATATCTTCTTTTTCTAATTTTTCATCTGTTTTATTTTTAATAAATGGATATAGTTTATTAGCTTTACTAGATATATATATATTTTGAATAATAACTAAAATAATACTTGAAAGTAAAAATAAAATATAGTTTTTAGTAGTTACAAGTAAAATTATTTGTATAATTGATAATAAAGTTGAAAAAGTAAAAATAATACGTGAAGTAATATATCCTTTTTGATCAGAATCAATCAAAAATTTCTTATATACAAAGAAATAACTAGATGCTGAATGAATTACAAATAGAATATAAATTAAACTTAAATGAGGAACATTTTTTGGAATATCTTTAATAATTAAACCTAAAAAAGGCGTTAAAGATAATCCTATTAATAAGACAGCAATTCCGATTATAGTATATACTTTCTTATAAAAGTTCATTAAAACATTAATTTTATGTTCATCTTTCTTTGCTAAAGGTTTATACAAACTATATGGAATAGCAATACCAATTCCAAGATCTGCAAGAGATAACATTGTTATAATATTTGTAAAAAGCCCATTAACACCTAAGTATTCATCATTAAGCATTTTAATAAACACTGTTTTTACAGCAAAATTTAATACAACCGTTAATACTTGTGTCACAATTGACATAGCTGAATTTATAATTGAGTTTTCTGTTCTTGATCTTTGTTTCATGTCGTCACTCCTTATTTATATTATACCTAAATTTAATTAAGTTGTACATATTGACTTATAAAAATGTTGTGATATAATAACGCCGTGTGGTGATTTTATGGAAAATTTATTAAAAAAAGAATACTTACATTTAGGTACTGATCATATTTATAAAGAATTATGGCAAAATATTCAAATGGACCAAATATATCCATTATCAAAGCCATATGGTGGTATATGGGCAAGTCATACTAGATTTGATGATAATAGAATTTGTGATTGGATTGATTATTTAGCAGATGATGATTATGAATTGGAACGTTTAAAATACCAAAAAAGTTGTTTAATAAAATTTAAAGAAAATATTCGCTTTTTACAAGTTAATGATAGTAATGATTTTAAAAATCTAAAAGAATCTGGATTTACAAAAAGTGTAACAAGCAAACTAATTGATTTAAATTACAATGTAGAAGATATACCATACTATGAAAAAATTTCAGAATTCTATGATTTATTATATGTTAATCCTAATGCCAATCCTAGTTTAAAAAAATATTGTTTTAATACTATGTTAGCACTTAACCCTGATGCAATTGAATATTATAAATCTGTAATGCTTGATATAGAAAAACAAACAATTATAAAATATGAGGAAAAGAAAAAATTAACTGAACCAACTCAAAAATATTATGATTTAGTTAAATATATTAATGGAAGTTTTAAAAATATTGGTTTTAGTGGTAACTATCAAGAATACATACTAAAATTAAATTCTTATAAAAAAGAATTAACCAAAATAATAAAAAATAATATTGATGACAAATACTTAAATGATGTAAAAACTAATACTTTAATTGATACAATCATTCAAAATTCATATCGTGAAAAATATTTAGAAAAACAAAAAATACTATTAAAACAAGCCTAAGCTTGTTTTAATTTTTTATTGCTTTAAACATTTTCTTCCATAAATCTTTTGAAGAATAATTTAAAATACCAACTTTATAAATTCTTAATCCATATTTAACTAATATAAAATTAGTAAAAATCAAAATAATAATTCCAATTATTACATCTAAAATACTAATCTGTCCTAATACTAAAAGAGATGGCGCTAAAATAGCTGATATAAATGGTACAAAAGATAATACTTTAATAAAAGCTGCCCCTTTAAAAATACCAGCCATCATAGATAAATAATATCCTACTAGAGAAACTAAAACAATTGGTGTTTGAACTTGTTGAAAATCTTCCGTATTGGTTGTCATAGAAGCTAAAATTCCTGCTACTAAAGAGTAAGCAATAAAAGTTAAAATCATTGAAATTAACATAAGTGGTATTATATAAATTAATTGATTTATTAAATCGGTATCTAAAGCCTTTTTTAATATATCTGTAACATCAAAACCTGCTTTTGCAATCAAATTACTACCGCCCATTAATTTTCTAACTAATAACCCAATAGCTGAATCTAGTAAAAGGATTATACCTTGTATTAAAACAAAAGTATTCCCGGCTATGATTTTAGAAGCAAAATGCGTCTTTGGAGAAACATTTGAAATAATTATTTCCATTCCACGTGTTGTTTTTTCATCATTTACTTCTGCCCCTATCATTTGAACTAAATAAATACTAAGAATAAAAAATGGCAAAATAATAAATGGAAAAACGGTTGACATTATTGTCTCCATATTTTCATCTTTTGACTTTTTATTTTCATCTAGAATAATTCTATCTATTTTTATATCAGAATATAATTTTGTAATTTCATCTTCACTTAATCCCAAACTAGCAATTGCATAATTAGTTCTAAGATTTGTCAAACAATTTGTTATTATTTGATAATCAATTGTATCAATAAACGTGTTACTTATAACTTTAGCCTTTAATATATCTTTTTCATCGCTATTTAATTCAATTATAATAGCTTTTTCTTCTTTTTTTATTTTTTTCTTTCCATCTTCTAATGATTTATTATATTTTTTTACTTCATAAGAATTACTATTTTTTAGATTAATGTCTGTCTTTTCTATACTATCTTTAAATATTTCAAAAGAAGTATTAGTATTATCAATTACATATATTTTTTGTTTTTCATTAAAATCTCCACCAAAAAATCCTATAATGCTATCAATATTAAAAAGTCCAACAATTGCAAACATTAAAATAATATTTACAATTACAAACCATTTAGATTTGATTTTTCTTTTTAAACTAACACCAGTTAAATACCATAATTTATTTTTCAAATTCTTCACCTACTTTCTCAACAAAAATCTCATTTAATGAAGCTTCTTCTACAACAAATTTAACTACATTATGTGCCTTACTTACTACTTTAAAAACATTTTCTATATAACTGCTATCTTCTATTTTTACGACATATTCATCAGCTTTTTTTGTAACACTTATAACTCCTTTAATTTTTTCTAATTTTTCTATTTCAATATCTGCTTTAATATTGATATTTTTTTTACGATATTTTTCTTTTATATCTTTTAAATAACCACTAATAACTGATCTACCGTTCATTAAAATAACTAATTTTTTACAAAATAATTCAACATGTTCCATTCGATGTGAAGAAAAAATAATCATACTACCTTTTTTGGACATATCAATTATTTCTTGTTTAAATAATTCAACATTAAAAGGATCTAATCCACTAAAAGGTTCATCTAAAATAAGTAATCTTGGTTCATTAATTATAGCTGTAATAAATTGTATTTTTTGCTGATTACCTTTTGACAATTCTTTTATTTTTTTATTCTTATATTCTGTAATTCCAAATTTTTCTAATAATTTATCTAAGCGATTAATAATATCTTTTTTATTCATTCCTTTAAGTGTTCCATAAAACAAAACTTGCTCTAAAACAGTCATTTTTGTAAGTAAACTTCTCTCTTCTGTTAAGAACCCAATTTGATCTGTTATATCATAATCAATCTTTTTACCATCTAATGTAATACTTCCACTACTAGCATCAAGAAGTCCCATTATCATTCTAAATGTTGTTGTTTTACCTGCACCATTTATTCCAAGTAATCCAAATATTTCACCAGGTTTGACTGTAAACGATAAATTATCAACAGCTAAAAAATCTCCGTAATATTTTGATACCTTATCAACCTTTAACACTTCTAATCACTCCTATTCTTAACTCATTATAACTTAAAAGCTAACTTTAAACAACCATTTGCACCATATATATAAATAGTGGTATAATATAGAAGAAAGTTAGGTTTATCTTAAGGAGGATAGAAAAGAAAATTTAATTAGCGCCAGACCTTTAAATAGGTGACGAGGATAACAGTTATCGAAAATTCGGCGGATGCTGTTACGGTTTATGTAGTCGTTAGATATATTTTAAAAAGTAAAATCAAGATTATAACAAAGAATGTATCGTACATTATACCAGAGGAGGTTTTTTTATGTGCGGTATAGTTGGTTATGTAGGCAAAAAAAATAATGCTCTACAAGTTTTAATTGAGGGGTTAGAAAATTTAGAATATAGAGGTTATGACTCAGCAGGAGTAGCTTTTCTAAATAAAGATAAAATAGATATTATAAAAAAACAAGGTAAGATTAAAAACTTAAAACAATCATTACCTGATTTAAATACAAATATAGGAATCGGTCATACAAGATGGGCAACTCATGGTGTTGCTAATGAAACAAACAGTCATCCTCATAAATGTGGAAAAATGACGATTGTTCATAATGGAATTATTGAAAATTATGAAGAAATTAAAAGAAGTTTAATTAACAGTGGTTATAAATTTAAAACAGAAACCGATACGGAAGTAGCGTGTGCTTTAATTGATAATATTTATAGTGAGGTAAAAGATATTACCAAAACAATTGAAATTTTTCAAAAAAAAGTAAGAGGTTCATATGCAATTGGACTAGTATGTGATGATGATTATGAAAATTTATATGCCATCAAAAAAAATAGTCCATTGATTATTGCTCACGGTGAAAATGAAAATTATATTGCTAGTGATATGCCAGCCATATTAAAATTTACAAAAAATTTCATTGCTCTAAATGATGGTGATTTTGCTAAAATTAGTGCTAATGATATAAAAGTATTTAATAAAGATGGTATTGAAATTAATAAAGAATTAAAATCTTTTGAAGGAGATTTATCTTCTATAGATAAAAATGGTTATGAACACTACATGCAAAAAGAAATAATGGAACAGCCAGAAGTTATAAAGAAAACGATGAATGAATATTTAACAAACAACCTAGATAATTTATTCAAAAATATGCCAGATTTTTCTAAATACAAAAAAATTCACATTGTTGCCTGTGGTAGTGCTATGCATGCTGGACTTGTTGGAAAATCTTTAATTGAAGAATATGCAAATGTTCCAGTTGATGTTGAAATAGCAAGTGAATTTAGATATAAAAAATTATTTTTAGATGAAAATAGTTTAGTAATTGCTGTTTCACAATCAGGAGAAACGGCTGATACCCTAGCAGCTGTTGAAATTGCTAAAAAGAATAATGCTGATACCTTAGGAATTATTAATGTTGTTGGAAGTTCAATTGCAAGAGAATCTGATCTTGTTTTATATACTAAAGCTGGTAGTGAAATTGCTGTTGCTACAACTAAAGCTTATTCCGCTCAAACAGCCCTACTTTCATTAATAGCTCTAAATATTGGTCAAAAGAATATAAGTAAGGCAGAATTAAAAGAATTACTAGAAAGTATTAAAAAATTACCAGCTCAAATGGAAATACTTTTAAATAAAGATAAAAAATATCAAGAAATTGCTGAAACTATATATAGCAAAGAAGATATTTTCTTTATTGGTAGAGATATTGATTATGCTATTGCTATGGAAGGATCATTAAAACTTAAAGAAATTTCATATATTCATAGTGAAGCATATCCAGCTGGTGAATTAAAACATGGAACTATTTCTTTAATAGAAGAAGGCACTCCTGTAATTTCGATTGTTACAAATAAAAATATTGCTGAAAAAACAATTAGCAATATTAAGGAAGTAAAATCTAGAGGTGCTGAAGTTATTTTACTTACAAATTCAGAATGTGATGTTGATAGTGATTTCTACAATAAAAAAATTGTAATCCCAACAACACATAAATTAATTCAACCATTACTTACAATTTTACCACTTCAAAAAATTTCTTATGAAGTAGCAAAACTTAGAGGAGCTGATATTGACCAACCTAAAAATTTGGCTAAATCAGTTACTGTAGAATAAAAAAAGACATTTTTAATTAAAATGTCCTTTTTTTTACATATTTTTATAATAACCTTTATCAATCAATTTCCTTATTGCTTTTTGAGCAACTTCTTTATCTTCTTGATAAGTCATACCAAACCATTTATCATTGGTTTCTAATAATTTAACTTTAATCTCTCCATCTTTTATTAATTTATCAATAGCAACAGGAATTAAACATTCTGACTTTATATCATCTTTATCAAGATTTTTTAAAAAAGATATAAAATAATCTTCTAACATTTTAAAAACACTTGGTTTTAATCCCCATAAATTCATTGAAACATAACTGTTCAAATCAACCTCTACTTCAGAGTTATTATAATTTCCAACAGCTATATTTTTAACTTTTTTTAAGTCTTTCATTTCTTTTACATCAACTAAATAACTATTATCATCAATATGACAAACACCTCTATTAACACCGCCATTTTCACTCATCGTATTTTTTAAAATATAACCTGCCATTGAAAATTCATTATCATTATGATTATTATCTAAAAAATCAGCAATCTTTCTAAAAGCTTCTTTTCCATAAAAATCATCAGCATTTATAACACAAAATGGTTCATTGACAACATATTTACAACATAAAACAGCCTGAACAGTACCCCATGGTTTTTCTCTATTACCTTTTGAATATGGCTGTGGTAAATCATCTAATTCTTGATATACATAATCAACATCAATCGTTTTAGAAATACGATTCCCAATTACTTGTTTAAATTCCTCATCAATTGCTTTTCTTATAATGAAAACAACTTTATTAAAACCAGCTTCTTTAGCATCATTAATTGAATAATCCATTAAAATTTCATCATTAGGACCAATTTTAGCTAATTGTTTGATACCACCTTTATAGCGACTACCTAAACCAGCAGCCATAATTACTAAAGTTTTATTCTGCATACTTTTCTCCCTCTCCTTTATATATCATAACGATTGGCCATACATAAATATATATAAGCATAACAATAAGTAATGTCCAACCTACAATAGGAACAACTAAACACAAAATCCAAGAATATGGCGTGTTATATACTCTTTCACCTGGTACATTTAATTTAGCCGCAACTTGACAACTAATTTGTACAATGAATACAGCAAGTACTATAAAAATTGGGAAAAACAAAAATAAGCCACTGACAACCCAATATTGCCATTTAGTATACCATCTTTCTTTTTCATAAACCTTTAAAAAATAAGCTAAAATCATACTAAATAACCCTTGTGTTAATACCATCATAATCAATGATAAAAACCAATTCTTTTTTTGTAAAAAAACCATAATTACCTCCTTATTTTATTCTTTAAATCATACAAAATATTTAATGCTTCAAGAGGTGTTATCTCTAAAGGATTAATCTCATCAATTACCTTTTGAATTTCATTTTCTTTTGGTTCCATTAATTCCTCAAGTGGTAAACTTTCTTGAATTTTATTATCACGTACTTTTTCTTTATTTTCATAAACTGCTAAAATTTGACTTGCCCTTTTAATTAATGATTCTGGTAGATTAGCAAGTCTTGCAACATGAATACCATAACTCTTATCAATACTTCCCTTTTTTACTTTATGTAAGAACGTTATTTTTCCGTCTTCTTCATGAGCTGAAACATGAACATTTTTAAGACGTGTTAATGTATCTTCCAAATCTGTTAATTCATGATAATGTGTTGAAAACAACGTTTTTGCCTTTATATTATTATGAATGTATTCAATAATTGATTGTGCCAAAGCCATTCCATCAAATGTAGCGGTTCCACGTCCAAGTTCATCAAATAAAATTAAACTATTTTCAGTTGCTGATGATATAGCAAAAGCAGCCTCATTCATTTCAACCATAAAAGTAGATTCCCCACTTACTAAATCATCACTTGCACCAATACGTGTAAAAATTGCATCAAAAATTGGAAGTTCTGCATAACTTGCTGGTACAAATGATCCTATTTGAGCCATGATTACAGTGATTGCTAACTCTCGCATATATGTTGACTTACCAGCCATATTTGGACCTGTTATTAATAATATATCTGTTTTATCATCCATTATAATATCATTTTTAACAAATTCATCATTTATAACTTTTTCGACAACTGGATGTCTATTATCTAAAATCTTAATATTACGATTTTCACTAATAATTGGTCTTATATAATTATTTTCTTCAGCTACTGTTGTAAATGCTTGTAAAACATCTATTTCACTTATAACTTTAGCTATTTTTTGTAATTTAGGTATATACTCTTTAATTTTATTTCTAATTTCAATAAATAAATTATATTCAAGTTCAACTATTTTTTCTTCTGCATTTAATATAAGTGCTTCTTTTTCTTTCAAGATCGGACTAATATATCTCTCAGAATTAGATAGTGTTTGTTTTCTTTCATATCCATATTCTTCTTTAACTAAATTAGTATTTCCCTTAGAAACTTCAATATAATAACCAAAAACTCTATTATATCCTACTTTTAGATTTTTAATTCCTGTTCTCTCTTTTTCTTCTTCTTCAAAACGAGCTACAAAATCTTTTCCACCTTTTCGCAAACTCTTAAGTTCATCTAACTCTGCATTATATCCATCCTTTATTAGATATCCTTCTTTAATGGAAATTGGCGGATTTTCATAAATACTTTTTTCAAGTAATTCATATAAATCATCTAATGGTTGAAAATTTTTATAAAACTTTATTTGCGTTAATAATGAGCTTATTTCAGGTAAAACTTTAAGAGAACTTTTAAGTTGCAATAAATCTTTTGCATTAGCATTTCCGAATGCAATACGTCCACTTAGTCTTTCTAAGTCATAAACTTCAAAAAGGAGATTAGCTAAATCTTCTTTAAGAATAAACTCTTTAAGCAATATATCAATTGTATCATATCTTTTTTCTATTTCTTTTTTATCTATCAAAGGATTTTCAATCATATTTTTTAATGTTCTAGACCCCATTGCTGTTTTAGTTTTATCAAGTAACCAAATTAAAGAATAGTTTCTTTGTTTTAACCTTAATGTTTCTGTTAATTCAAGATTTCTTTTGGTATGAACATCCATTTTTAAATAATTTTTATTTTCTTTGATAATAGCTTTTTGTAAATGAGTTAGACTTCTTTTTTGAGTATTTGTAATATATGTAAGTAAGTGTTTTATTGTTTCAATATAACGAACATCACCAATATCTTCATATATATATTCATATTGTTTATCATTCTCTACTTCATCACTAATTGTTACAGTTATTTTAAATTGATTTTTTAGGATTGATAAAATATTTTTATCTACCTTGCTATTCATAACTATTTCTTTAATATTTAAACCAACAATTTCACTTATAACTTTACTAATATTATGTTCTAAAATTGTTGTATATATTTCCCCTGTTGAAATATCTGCATAACTAATTACATAGGCATGATTAAAGTCCATAATATTACCAATATAGTTATTTTCAAATTCTACTAAAGATTCATTCATTATTGTACCTTTACTAATAATTTGGATAATATCTCTTTTGACAATTCCTTTAGCATTTTTAGGATCTTCTAATTGTTCACAAATCCCGATTTTATAACCTTTGTCAACAAGTTTATCTATATAAACATTAGCTGCATGATGAGGAATTCCACACATTGGTATTCTCTCTTCTAATCCAGCATTTTTTCCTGTTAAAGTTAATTCTAATTCATGTGATACTAAAATAGCATCTTCAAAAAACATTTCATAGAAATCACCTAATCTAAAAAATAAAATTATATCTTCATTTTTTTCTTTTATTTCTAGATATTGCCTCATCATAGGGGTAACTTTATTTATATCAACATCTTTACGTTCCATTTATACCACCTACTTAAATTTTATCAAAAAAAAAGGAATAAGTCCATTATTCCCTTTGAAATTATTATTGTAAACTAGTTATAGGTATTGTAATTACTGGTCTAATACCTATCTTATCTTTTGAAGAAATAACAAAAGTATAATAAGCCAATCTTCCATAACCGGTATCTTTATAAACAAACCACGCTCTAACATTATAAGCTGTTGAAGGTGTAGATGTCCAATAAGCTCTTACTTGTCCGGTATTAGTTGATAAATTTTCATATAACCAAGTAGGAATATTTGTAAGATCTTTGCCATCCCAACTTGTATTCCCTGATGCCACCGCTATTTGATTTGCAGTTGGCAAAACAACACTTACATCAACCCATTTTGAAGTAGCAGTCTTTAACTCACTATTTGCTGTTACAGGACCTGTTTCTGTAGTATTCCCATCAGGTGCCCACTGAACATAATCTTTTATATTACGATCCATTAATAATGAGACATTTTCACCACTTGTTTCAAGTACATAAAAAGTTCTTTCAATTCCATCACCAGGATTACATGAATATTTGGTACCTATTGCTGTCCCAGTTGTTCCAGTATTATTACATATTATTTTAGGTAAAACTTTCAAATTAACTTCAGCTTTTTTATTATTTGATGAAGTTATTGTTATTTTTACTTCTCCTGCACTCAAAGCCTTTATTAAACCAGTATTGCTTACTGTTGCAATTTTAGGATTTGAACTATTGTATGTTAAAGTTTTATCTGTTGCTTTTTCAGGTAATATGTTTACTTTTATTTGTTCAGATCCTTGAGAATAAAGTTGTAATGTTGGTTTTTCAACCGAAATACTTTGAACTAATATTTCACCCTTTTTACCAGCACTTAATTTTCCATCTGAACTACAACTTATTGGATAATCTGATATAGTTAATGAACAATTTGTTACTTCTCCCTTTGTTATTTCTATAGAATCTCCATTGGCTGGTAAAGTTCCTTTAACATCCACTTTAATACTCGAAGAACTATCGTTTATATCAGCATATAAATCACCATTTTTAACAAAATATTTTCCGTTTTCTATCTTTTTATTATCTATCTTTGATTTCAAAACTGCTTTTTCAACAGCATCCAGATAACCTTCTGCACTTCTTAGAGAAGCTTGCTTTCTTGCATCCTCTATTACATTTAATATAATTGGCATTGCTATTAAAGCTATAATTGCTATCACCAATATAACAGACAACAATTCTAATAAAGTAAACCCTTTTTCTCTTTTCATAAACATCCTCCTCACAATCATTTTATAAACTCAACTTCCTTAACTTTTTTCTTAATATTAATATTATTAACAATATCTAATATAGCATAAATAACTAAGAATATACCAATAAGTTTTGTAATAGCAATAACTCCTCCAAAAGGATTGAATACAAGAAGTACTCCTAAAATTAATGTAATAATGGCAATTACAACCACACTTGTATCCCATTTATTTGTAAGCTCTTTTAAAGAATATAAATATTGTAATTTAAAAGCAGATGAAATTATCATACATATTCCTATTAAAAGTGGAATTATTGATGCAATTATAGTTGGATTAAAGAATAATACAAGTGATGCTACAATTATAATTATTCCGATTGCAATATTTAAATCATTTAATTTTTCTTTGTTATTAAATGCACTTACTATATTATTTAATCCTGATATTAAAAGAATAATTCCTAGTAAAAAGGATACTGTTTTTACAGTCATATCTGGCTTCAAGAATATAAATACTCCAAAAAGTAATATAACTAATGATGTTAACATGTTTTTATTAGCAGCTTTTTTTAACATATCTTTCATTCTATCTCTCCTCATCTTTAAGTATATATCTATATATAATGTTATTATGATTTATTGTAAACTCACCAAGTTCATCTTCTTCAATTTCGTAAAACATAATTGGTATCTTTAATTCTTCCTCTAAATCCAACATTTCATTGAAGTTTTTAACCTCTACAACTTGTAATCCATCTTTATTTATTTCTGAATTAAGTTCAACAATAACATCTCCATAATCTTTAAGTAATTTATCTAAAGTTGTATTATAATAATTTTTTTTAGCTATATCAAAAATATCTTTATATAAAACAATAAATAATGAAATAGCCACTACAATTAATATTGTACCACATATTTCTTTTTTCATTTCAATTTCTAGGTCTTTATCAGTCAATTTTTTTATTTCTTTTTCGACATTTTTATTATAATCTTTACTTATTTTAAAGGCTTGCTGATTAAGTGGTATTTTTAGTCTTATATTTTGTTTATCACCAACTGATTTATGATCTACAACTCCACTTACTTTTACCTCAAAATCAACCGATAAATAAGCTGTTATAGGTAGTTTTATTTCATTTTTAAACTTATCTACAACTTCATTATATTTTGGATAATCAATTTTTATATTTTCATCGATTTGAAAACTATTATTTGTTGTTTCTTTTTTCACAGTATCAATTAAATTATATTTTTTCGTCCAAAGTTGAGATTTTTCATCTTCATCTGGTAATGTATATTCTCCATTGATGGTTGCTGTTATAGAGTATTCATAGTTAAGAGGTATTTTTTTATTATTTTTATATTTGTATTTAAAATTAGTATTAATACTTTTAACAATATTTGAAACATAAGTTTGATCCATACCTAAATTTTCTGTTTCAAATAAATTATTATTATATATGTCTATATTATAATTAACATCTTGATTAATATTATATGAATAAATTGTTTTATTAGTTTTATTTTTGGTTATTCCCTTTAAAATCATTATAATTCCTTGTGAGAAAATAACTAAAATGATAATCATTAATAAAACTCTAATCCACAGTTTTAATTTGCGTCTTTTAATATAAATACCTTCCATCTAATCACCATTACCCATTTCAACATCTGGTTTATTATTGTTTTTGAAAAAGTCATTTAACCATACTGTTGGATAACCAACCTTTGGAACTTTAATTTTAACAAGTCCTAAAACTTGATCCTCTGTTACCTTTTTTGGATCTTTATCCTTATTATTATCTCCTTTTGTAATAAAAACGAGATTGCCTTTCTGATCAAAATCAATTGCAATTACTCTATGAACAATTACACTATTATCTAATCTATACTCTATTATATCATATAATCTAATATTTTTTAAATCCGTTTTTTCAATCTTTTTGCTTATTACAATATCTCCTCTTTTTATTTTAGGATACATACTATTAGATACAATCGCAACTGGTTTATAACTAAATACTCCTGCTATAAATAGGCCAAATACAATAAAAAAGATAAGATAAGGAAAGTAAGTTACTATGTTTGATTTTTGATTTTTTCTTTTTCTGATTCGAAGTATTTTTTTCTCATAAAAATCATAAGCAAATACATAAATAATGATTGCAAGAATGATTTCATAAAGTGAAGAGAAAAACCAACCTAAATTAGGATATATAGGAAGTAATATAACCATTAGTTTTAATGGTAATAAATAAGTAATAGATGTCTTATAATCACCTTTTTGAACTAAGTAATTTGAAAGAAAACTATGACAAATACAAGGAATAATAATAGAAGATATATATTTAAAAATGGTTTCATTATCTTTAAAACTCGTTATAAATGAAGAAAAATTAACTTCTAATATTAAAAATAATAATCCTATAAAAATAAAATATCTTTTTTTATTTCCACTATTTTTTATTAAGGTATATCTTATATATTCTTCAAACAAAATAACAACTATGTAAATCCATATATTTTTTATAATTCCAATTAAACTATGATTATAAGGGCTTCTTACATATGTAAATAATAGTCCTGATGTGAAATATAAAATAATATATATCATCATAATTATAATGATGGTTTCTAATAAATCTTTTTTGTATTTATTATTTTTTTTAGTATCTTTACTAATTTTATATGAAAGAAAGGAAAGGAAAATCAAAAAAAGGGGTTGATAAAAATTATCATAAATTTGTGGTAGATTATTTTGAATAAAAACTTTACCAATTAATAAATAAATTATAAATAATATATATATAATTGTAATTTTTTTATTAAAGTTTCGCATATAACACCTACTCTACAATTCCTTTTCCAAACACTTTCAATGTTTCTAATTGTGTATTTGCATCTTCTACTTCTATCTGCATTCCTATACTTTTACTATTTGAACTATAGAAGCTATTATTTCCGTTTTCACCTGTTATAATAATTGTATCGTCTTTCTCAACAAAGCTTGCTCCCCATAAAGATTTTATTGATGAATTAGGAGGTCTTTTAATAATTAACTCCCAGTAGCTAAAATCAACATTGGTATTGTTTTTTATATCAATATAAATTTGTGAGACATATTTTTCGCCACTTTGCCATCCACCCCTATTTGAATATTCCACACTAATATTATCTGTAATTATTTGTTCATTTGGATTTGGATTAGATGGTGTATAAAAATTTACATCTTCTACATTTAATTCGTAATTAGCCATAGCTGTAGATATTTGAAATCCAAAGTTAGTCAACGTTGTATTTGGTTTTATGGTTGCATTATTACGATCATTTCTAATAATTAATTTTCCATTTTTCATTATACATTTTACATTCCAACAAGCACTTATGGTTGAATCATCAGGTACTTCTATTATAATTTCCCATGTATTTACATTTTCTTTTCCTGTATAGGTTAATAAAATGGGATTAAATTGATATTCATATTTCCCACTGTTCCAAGAGGTCAATTTATACTCTAAATTATAATCATTATTTGCTCTATTTGTTTTTAAACTGGCAGTTGCATTAAGTGATATTTTTTCATAAAGAGAAGAATAACCGATTGATATCGCAAATAAAAAGATAACAAAGATTAAAAATGTTTTTTTTATGTTTTTTTTATGCATATTTCACCTCATAATAAGAAAAAGGCAACTTAATTGCCTTTACTCAAATATTAATTAAGCATTTGTATCTTGTGCATAATTTAAAGTAATAGTTGCTGTTTTTGAAGTTACTCCTGTTGGAATTTGATCTTTATTTGCTTCATCAGCTACCCAAGTAACTTTAACTTGTACAACTTGAGTATCAACACTGTCTCCTGCTTTAGCAGATAATTTATCACCAGCTGTTGCTCCTAAAATTTCATATTGAATTTGAACTGGGTTTGCAGCATTAGCAGCTTCAATTCCTGAAACACTTTCTAATACAGCATCGATTGTCCCGTTATTTGCAACCGTTATATCATATGTAGCTGTTGCTCCTGGATAAGCTAAGTCAACTGCGAATGTAGCACTTGTTGCATCATATTTTAAATCACCTTTAGTAGTTGCTCCTACCATAGCATTTTCTTTAATATCTGTTATTTCAACTTGCCATTTAGCATCTCCAACACTTGCAGTACCATTAATTGTTAATACTTGTGTAAGTGCGGCATATCCTACACCCATTGCCACTATTGCAACAAATAAGGCAATTATTACAAAGTTCTTCTTTTTATTTTGTTTCATCATAAACCTCCTACTTTTATCATCTTAATTTTATCATTATATGTCGTGAAAAGCAATTACAAGATACAATTTTTTGTAAAAATACGTAAAAAAAAATCTCTTTTAAAGAGATTTAATTTCTAAATGGTGTCCTGGAAGGGATTCGAACCCCTGACCGACGGCTTAGAAGGCCGTTGCTCTATCCTGCTGAGCTACCAGGACATTTGTTCTATAAAAGAACAAATAAATTATACAACACTTTTTAAGAGTTTTCAATAGTTTTTATAACACTTTTATAAATTTCTTGATTATCAACTTGAAAAACAACCTCTTTTACGTCATAATTAGCCTCAACTGATAAACTTATAGTATAAATAACCTCTTCAAGAATATTTTTTTCATTAATATCATTAAAGATATATTCATTAAATGTTAAAAATAAAGAATCCATATCTTGTTTAGTAGCTAAAAGTTCTGTGTTACTATTTAAATAACTCATCAAATTACTACTATATGATGAAGACGAAGCAAGTTCTTCAATTATTATTTTTATTTTTTCTCGATCATCATTTAAATACTTAGTTACAGGAATATAATAAGTTTGATCATTATACTTGTTAACGTAATAAATTGTAACTTGATTAACATCCTTATATGTTGTTAAATCATATTCCTTATTTATACCATAACTTTTATCTAAAGTACTAGGTAAATTAAGACCACTTTTAGGTAACTTTGTTAAAATTTCTCCATCTACATATAATATTACCTTATCCACATCTTTAATTGAAGTTAGGGTATAAACTATTGCTTCAACTACTTTCTCTTCATATTTTATATCAACATCTAATAGTTCTTTAGAAAAATCAACTTTTATTACATTATTATCAAAATTTAAGCTATTAATTTTAGTATCACTTGGAATTAAACCACGAAATCCATTTGGAATTTTATTTTCACTTTTATCATTATTTATTAATATTTCTAACAATTCTCGAGCTTTACTAATAACATCATTTTGATTTATAACAACTTCTGTTCTTCCTAGCATATTATTACTATCTAATAAATAAACAACTTCTTTATTTAAATTTTCATCCTCATATACTAATTCTTCCTCTACTTTATCTAAAGTATATAACTTTTCTTTAGGAAGAATATACATTAGTGATAAAGCAAATAAAACAGCTGTTGTTAAAATAATTCTTTTTTTAAGTATCTTTGTTAGCATATATCCACCTCTATAACATTGTATGAAAAAAAACGCCATTTAATGCGCTTTTTAAATTGATAATTCTCCAAGTTTTAAAAGTTCAACAACTGCACTAGCACGACCTTTTACACCTAATTTTTGCATAGCATTAGAAATATGATTTCTAACTGTTTTTTCACTAATACCTAATTTAGTTGCTATCTCTACAGTTGTTTGATTTAATATCAATAATTCAAAAACTTCTTTTTCTCTCTTAGTTAAAATACTATTTTTCACAGATTTCCCTCACTTCCCTTTAAATGGGTGGTTTTATATTTCCTCATAGTATTTTATGTTAACCTTATTTTTTCGTGAGAGAATTTGCCTATATATTAACCTTTAAATTGAACTGTTATGTACATTTTATTTTCATAATTAGACTGAATTGTTCGCATTATTTGATTAGCAAGCGAAGTATCATGCTTTTTACTATTTACAACTACCTTAACTTGATCTCCATCAATTTTAACAAATGCTTTCGTTTTATATTCTTTTTCTAATTTTTCTTCTAACTTAGTTTCTTCACCTTTATTTATATTCAATTGTTTCATTTTTTCAAAAGCTTTATTCTTCTCTTCAGTTGTAGCTTTGGAATCAGTAAGAATAACTTTTAAAGTAGCTAACTCTTCATTTAATTTTTCATCTGCTGTAACTCGAAGGGCCGTTATTGCTTCACTCTTCTCAACCTTTACAGTAGCCTTTGTTTTATTTTTTTTACTTTTATTTTTTGAAGTATTTGTTACATAATTAGAACTGTTAGTAAGTAATAATTCTGAAGGCATTGTTATATAATATACACTTAAAACGAGAATCAAACTAAATAGTGTTAAAAACCATAAATTTTTCTTATTAATCATTTTTTCCCTCCTAGTACTATCTAATTAACTATATTATAGTTTAAAAAAAATATTACAAAAAAAACAATCTAATGATTGTTATTTGTATAATTATTAATAAAAGAATTTTTATATTCCATAAATTTATCGTTTTTAATTGCTTCTCTTAATTCCTCTGTTAATCTTATTAAAAATCTAATATTATGAATAGAAAGTAATCTACCGCCTAACATTTCATTACAAACAATTAAATGTCTAATATATGCTTTAGAATAGTTTTTACATGTATAGCAATCACAATTTTCTTCTAAAGGTGTAAAGTCTTCTTTATATTTAGCATTTTTTATATTTAGTTTTCCATTACGAGTAAAAGCATTACCATGACGTGCAATACGAGTTGGTAAAACACAATCAAACATATCAACTCCTCTTGATACACCCTCAATAATGTCAATAGGATCTCCTACTCCCATTAAATATCTTGGTTTATCCTCTGGAAGATATTTTATTGCATAATCTATCATTTTATACATTGTTTCCTTATCTTCACCAACGCTTGTCCCACCAATAGAATATCCATCAAAATTCATCTTCACTGTTTCTTTAGCACTAAAAGCTCTTAAATCTTCATATTCTCCACCTTGAACAATTCCAAATAATGACTGTTCTAAATTAGAATGAACATCTAATCCTCTTTTTGCCCATCTTAAAGTTCTTTCTGTACTTTTTTTCGCATATTCGTAACTTGCTGGATATGGGATACATTCATCAAAACTCATAGCAATATCACTATCTAATTTATTTTGAATTTGAATAGAAAGTTCTGGTGTCAAAAATAACTTTTTACCATCTAAATGACTTTTAAAATGAACTCCTTCTTCAACTATATCCTTCTTTTTATTTTTAGCAAGTGAAAATACTTGAAAACCACCACTATCAGTAAGGATTGGTCCATTATAATTCATAAATTTGTGTAATCCCCCAGCTTTATTTACAATATCTTCTCCAGGTCTTAGCCATAAATGATAAGTATTTGACAAAATAACAGCACTATTCATTTCTTTTAATTCTTCCGGTGTTAAAGTTTTGACATTAGCAAGTGTTCCAACTGGCATGAACATTGGCGTTTCAAAACTTCCATGATTAGTGTGCAATACTCCATATCGCGCTTTTTTATCTTTCTTTTTTAATTCATATTTTATTTTCATTACTATCTCCTCGCCATAACATTATACAAAAAATAACAAAAAAAAACAATCTTTTCAAATTAAAACATAAAATAAATATTGACATATATTTGTATTTGATATATATTAACAAATACAGATTTAAGGAGTGTGTATTTAAAATGTTAAAGGTTAATCTAGAGGAAATTATAGACTTTGATGATTTTATAAATGAAGAATTTGATTTAGATAAAATTAATGAATTATCTAATTTTTGTACAATTAAAAACAAAAATCATATTTATTATGGATACTATGCAAAAAAGTCAACTGATCTTTACAACCAAGCATTTAACTTAACAAAATCTAAAAAAGAGATATTTAAATCAAAATCAGAAGCTAACTTTTTTATAAGTTCATTTGTTTTTGATACTAATAAATTTAACAAAATCATGAATAGATATGATTTAGAAATATCAAAATTAGAATCTATTCTTAAACAACTACAAAAATCAAAAAAAGAAAGAACTGAATGTGTTATCAAAAGTAAAAAACTAG
Source organism: uncultured Mycoplasmatota bacterium (assembly GCA_900550255.1). GTDB lineage: Bacteria > Bacillota_I > Bacilli_A > RF39 > UBA660 > UMGS1271. The sequence goes on from URQZ01000002.1 coordinate 90,876, forward strand.
AAACTCTATTTAAACATTTTGGAAAGATCAAAATTGAGGTTATTATTAATAAATTATATGAATTACTATATTACTATAAATTAGAAAAAAATGCCGAAAAAAGCCCAAAAACATATAAATGTCATTAGGCTTTTTTTATTGTTTTAAAATAATCATTAAAAAGAAGAAGACTGTTTTTATCAAAAAATATTGTTTCAGGATGCCATTGAACTCCTACAAAGAAGGTTTTATTTTTATCTTCTACCTCTTCTATTACATAATCCCCACTAATTGCACCAATACTTAAATTAGTATGTTTAATAAAATCTTTATGACGACTATTAACTACAATACTTTGATCATTCATAATTTCATATAATTTAGAATCTTTATTTATATTTATTTGATGAACATAAAAATCATTTTTAAGATGATTAGAGTTTTTTAAAGTATCAAATTCTCCGCCAAAAGAAATTGCCATTATCTGCATTCCAAGACAAATTCCCAAAGTTGGAATATCCCTATCATATAAATATTTTACTATTTTTTTATCTATTTCATATAAATTATCTCCACCTTGTAAAATAATACCATCACAAAAGTTTATTAATTTTTTTATTTTATTAAATTCCACATCTGGGTTTTGTTCAAAATCAACTATTATTCCAACTGCAAGACAATTATATTTATTTATAACTTTTACTATTTCATCATTAAAAACTTTATAATTTTGTTTAAATTGTTTTTCTTCTCTTGAAATTATTCCTATTTTCTTATACATTCTATCACCTAATAAATTATATTAAGAGAAAAATTTTTTACAACTATTTCAAAGCGACAAAAAAAGAGAATAAAAATTCTCTAATTTTTTTCAATTCTTATTTTTACTTCATGGCCATTTAAATCAATAGTTTCTTCTAAATTTTCTTCTTCTATCATATCAGTAGCTAAAATTTCTTTCTTAATTAAATCACCAAATTTAACAATTGAATTATTTACATCACTATCAGCTAAATAGTAAACTTTTATACGATCTACTATATCAAAATCTTTATTTTTACGCATATTTTGAACTTTTGATATAAACTCTCTAGCAAGTCCTTCTAAAACTAAATCATCAGTTAATTCGGTATTTAAAATAACAAAATTATTATTTTGGTATGCTACATCAAATCCTTCTTTAGCACTAATTCTAATATCAACCATTGAAGGTGTTACTTCAAAATCTTCACCATCTAACTCGATTGTTATATTTTCTTTATTATTTAATTTTGAAATTTTATCATTAGTTAATTCTAATAATTTTTGACTAAATTCTTTTATTTTAGAACCTAGTATTTTACCAACTTCTTTAAAATTTGGTTTTACAGTAAAATTCATATATTGATCTAAATCTTTAATAAAGACTATTTCTTTAACATTTAATTCTTCTTTCATTAATGGAACTAAATCACTTATTAAATCTTCATTATTACCATCAATTAATATTTCACTAACAGGTTGTCTTACTTTTATCTTAGCCTCTTCACGAATATTTCGACCGATAGAAATCAATTCACGAATTAAATCCATTCTTTTTTCAATTTTTTCATTTACTAATTTTTCATTATATTTTGGATAGTTTGCTAAATGAACTGACTTTTTACCAGTTAATTTTATATAAAGTTCATCACTTATAAAAGGTGCAATTGGAGCAAGCATTTCACATACACCAACTAATACTTCATAAGTTGTTTGGTAAACACCTTTTTTACTATTATCTAAATTTGATGACCAGAATCTTCTTCTGTTTCTTCTAATATACCAGTTAGATAAATCTTCTGTAACAAAAGTTAATAATGATTTTGTTGTTTTATTTAAATCATATTCATCCATAGATATAGTTACCGATTTTACTAATTTATTATATTTTGAAAGTAACCATTTATCTATTTCCTCTAAATCTTCATATTTTACTTTATATTCTCTTGGATCTATACCATCAGTATTAGCATACATTTGAAAGAATGCATACGTATTTTTCAATGTATTAAAGAACTTAGAAATCATTTCTTTAATTCCATCTTCATCAAACTTTAATGGTGTCCAAACTGGTGAAGAATATAACATAAAGAATCTTGTTGCATCAGCACCATATTTCTCTAAAATTGGCATAGGTGCTATAGCATTTCCTCTTGATTTATGCATCTTTTGACCATTTTTATCTAGAACAAGATCATTAACAACAACATTTTTATATGAACTTTTTCCCATTACAAATGTTGAAATAACAAGTAGTGAATAAAACCAACCTCTTGTTTGATCTATACCTTCTGCTATAAAATCAGCTGGAAATTGTGATTCAAACAATTCTTTATTTTCAAATGGGTAATGATATTGTGCGAATGGCATAGAACCAGAATCAAACCAACAATCCATAACATCTGTAACACGATTCATAACCTTTCCACAATCTGGACATTTAATATGAATATCATCAACATATGGACGATGTAATTCAATGTTTTTATCTATTTTTTCTATTGCTTTTTCAACTAATTCTTCTCTAGAACCAATCATTTCATCATGTCCACAACTACATCTCCAAAGTGGAATTGGCGTTCCCCAATAACGATTACGACTAATTGCCCAATCATTCATATTTTCTAGCCAATTTCCAAATCTTTTTTCACCAACATATGATGGGACCCAATTAATTTTATTATTTTCAGCTATTATTTTATCTTTATAAGCAGTTGTTTTTATATATAAACTTTCTTTAGCATAATAAACAAGTGGTGTTTTACATCTCCAACAATGTGGATAATTGTGTACTATTTTTTGTTTTTTAAATATTTTATCTTCTTTGGCTAAATATTTAATAATTTCTATTTCTAATTCAGGATCTACAACTAAACGTCCTTTCCATGGACCATCTGTATAACATCCAGCCTCATCAACAGGATTTAATACAGGCAAATTATATCTTAGACCTACTTCATAGTCATCTTGTCCAAAAGCTGGTGCAATATGAACTATACCTGTTCCATCTTCCATAGTTACGTAATCAGCACAAGTTATGTAAAAACCTTTTTTATTTACTTCTAAGAATGGTAAAAATTGTTCATATTCTCTATATTCTAAATCTTTACCTTTATAAGTTTCAACTACTTCATATTCATCCCCTAATACCTTAGAAGCTAACTTTTTAGCTACAATAAAGTTATATCCTTTTGATTTACATTTAACATATTCTTCTTTAGGATTAACACATGCAGCTACATTGGAAATTAAAGTCCAAGGAGTTGTTGTCCATACAAGTAAATAAGTATTGTCTTCGTCTTTTAATTTAAAAGGAACGGTTACTGTATTTACAGATATTTCTTTATATCCTTGTGCAACTTCATGAGATGCAAGACCAGTTCCACATCTTGGACAATATGGTGTGATTTTAAGACCATCATAAATTAATCCTTCATCAAAATATTTTTTTAATATCCACCATTCTGTTTCAATATAGTTATTATCATAAGTTATGTATGGATGTTTAAGATCAATAAATTGTCCCATTTTGTTTGTGAAATTACGAAAAGCTTCTTCATTTTTCCAAACACTTTCACGACATTTTTCATTGAATTTTTTTATACCATATTTTTCAATATCGCCTTTTCCGTTAAATCCAAGTTCTTTTTCAACTTGAACCTCTACAGGAAGTCCATGTGTATCCCAACCTACTTTACGAATTACTTTATAACCTTTCATTGTTTTGTATTTACAAAAAGTGTCTTTAACTACTTTAGCTAACATATGATGTACTCCTGGCATTCCATTAGCCGTAGCTGGTCCATCATAGAAAACAAAGTTTTCATCATTTTTTCTATTTTCAATTGTCTCATTTAAAAGATTTTCATCTTCCCATCTTTTTAATGTTTCTTCTTCAATTTCATTAATATTTCTTTTATCTAATTCTTCAAATTTTTTCATAATTAACCTCCTAAAATAATATACGAATAATATATAACAAAAATAATTAATAATATAATTCCTTCATTCTTTTTTAATTTATAATCATTATATGAAAATATAAAAAGGAAAAAAGCTGCTAAAAACATAACAATTAAATCTATATAACTAAAACTTATTTTAGCAATTCCTCCAAATAAAGCAATTGGTAGCCCTAAAACTATTCCAATATTAAATACATTACTTCCTACAACATTACCAATGGCTATATCATATTCACCCTTTATTGTTGCTACAATCGATGTAACTAACTCTGGTAATGATGTACCTAATGCAATAATGGTAAGTGATATCAATCTTTCGCTAACACCAAGATGTTTAGCTATAAAACTCGCACTATCTACAACTAAACTACTTCCCACTATTATACAACCAATTCCAAGTATCGTAAATAGTATTGATTTTAATACACTATACTTAGGTATAGATTCACCCTTGTCTGTTTTATTTCGCATCATACTTATCAAGTAGTAAATAAAAACTAAAAAGAATAAAAGAAGAATAATTCCATCTGAACGTGTAAATGCATTAGGACTTTTATCAAATAAACTATCACTCATAGTAACTATTAAAAGTGTTGTAATTAAAAGAGTTATAGGTAATTCTTTTTTTACAGTCGCATTTTTGACATTTAATGGATGAATTATACTACAAATGCCTAGTATCAGTAAAATATTAATTATATTACTACCTATGACATTACCAAGTACAATATCACCACTACCATTTAGTAATGATTTGATTGAAACAGCAAATTCAGGAGCACTTGTTCCAAATGATACGATTGTAAGTCCAATTAACATTTTTGATAGTTTAAAATGACTTGCAAGCGATGATGAACTTTCAACAAAAACATCTGCTCCTTTTATTAAAATAATAAATCCTACTATTAATAATAATATATTAAATAACATAACTAACTCCTCATTAAATCAATCAACTGATTCTTTCTTTATTTCAAAAAAAAACGCCCTTATCTAAGGACGAATAAATCGCGGTACCACCTTAATTTATAAAATAAATTATACTCTCAAAACTATAACGCGTTACCGTTTTTTCTTAATATTTTCAGAAAAACACATCAAGAGTGATCTTTATATTATTATCATATTAGCTTCCACCATGCGCTAACTCTCTATTAATCAAAATAATATAACGTCTCTATCATTTGTTTTAAAGTTCTACATCATCTAATTCACTAACTACTTCTAGTTGAGCTTCAACTATATCTTTTACTCTTCTTTTAAAGATATTTATATTTCTTTGTAATGTATTAGCATCTTGCTCTGCTTTTTCTGCTTTTAATAATGCCTCATTTATAATTCTATTAGCATTCATTTTAGCATCATTTAAAACTGTTTCGCTTTCTTTATGAGCATTAATTTTAATTTGTTCTGAAGTTTTTTGAGCCATCATAATAGCTCTATTTAAAGTATGTTCCATATGTTCATATCGAACTATTTTTTCTTTTAGCATTTGATTTTCTTTTTCTAAAGATTCAAGTTCCTTTATTCTTTTATCTTTATCTTTTATTTCATCAACCATTTGTTCTACTTGATTAATCACTTTATCTAAAAAATTATTTACTTCTTCTGGATCATAACCTCGTAGTGTTCGATTAAACTTTTCCATACTTTCACCTTCTTGATACTACAGATAGTAGTATTCTTTCTTTTTTAAATTACCACTCAATATTTATATCATCATTGTCATGGATATCTTTACCTTCAGTTTCTTCTGTTATTTTTCCTTGTACATTAATGTTATTTGGTGTACATAGAAAAATACCTCCACCTATTTTTTGTAAATCTCCACCAATTGCATAAATTGTTCCTGCTAAAAAATCAATTATTCTTTTTGCTTGATCTGATGTTACTCTTTTTAAGTTAACAACAACTGTATTACGCATTTTTAAATGATCTGCAATTTGTTGTGATTCAGAGTATGCTCTTGGTTCAAGTAATATCATTTTATTATTACCATCGTTTTCTTGTAAAGCTTCCTCTGGTTTCAAATCATAATATTCATCTCCAGATATATTTCCTCCAAATACATCCTCATCATTATTTAACCATTTTTTTAGTATTCCCACTTCTATTCCTCCTCAGGTCTTTACTCTTTGTCATTACTATAAATAATTTTATCATATATTTTTGTATTTGCAAATATGTTTTTTAAATTATTTAACTTTTTTAAGAAGAAAATACTTACATTTATATGCACATTCTTTTTCTAAATATTTTTCTTTATTATTAATATCATTTATTTTATTAAATTTGGGATTATCTTTATTACAAAATCCTTTTAATCGCAATTTTCCGTATGCAAAGTCACCCAATATATAATCATAATCATAAAAATAATCCGTTATTTTTTCTAATAAAAGTTCTTTGTCATAACAATCACGGTAATTTTCAATAATTTCATATTCTATATCATCTACAATTATTTTCATCATAATTATCCTTTCAACACACATAAATTATATCATGACTTTTAAATAAAGTCTATTTAACTGGAACTGTTAGACTAGTATCAGTTTTTCCATTTAAATAATACTCAGGAATTTGTCCTTGAATCAGTTTTACTGCTAAAGGGATATTCATCTCTACATCTACTTTTTTAGATGATATTGGTAATATGACTTGTTCTACAACATGTACATAAACATTTACTTTAATTAAAGCATTATTTATTCCGTAATTTGTTACCTTAGTTTTAATATCACTATCGATATCACCGATTAAAGTTAATTTAACAGGAATTTTAGGTCCAATATTTGTTAGAAGAGAATTTTTAAATACTACTCCACTTGGGATTTCAAAAACTAAACCACGTCCCTTTTTTTCTTTTGAAAAGGAACTTGATATTGACATTGGTAATTCTATTTTATCAAATTCTGTTGATTCTAAATTAGTCAAATATTCATTTACAGTTTCTGTTATTTTGCTTAACAATCTATTTACACTAAGGGGATTAAAGTCAATTGTTTTAATATTTCCATTATCATCTTTAGTTGTTATAAATAATTCATCAACATTTATTTCTTTTGTTACTTCTTCATTTACTGCCTGTCTAATAATATAAGTTGCTATTTTACCTGCCTGAAGTTCTGCATAATTCATAATAACAGGCGACACCTTTTTATTTATAAAGCGAAAAATCAAAAAAATTACTATCATTATTGTTACAATAAGAATTATTATAATATTAATTTTAGGAACTTTTTTTAAATTAAATTTATTTCTTTTCTTTAAATGTATTTTTCTTTTCATAGTATCACCTTTTAAATTATATGTATAAAATTTTTATTTTATCTAATAATAAAAAAGGTGATTATAATGAATATTAAAGATATAATGAGTTCAAATTTAATAACATGTGATAAAGATGCGACTTTAAATGATGTTTCAATTAAAATGAAAAATTATGATATTGGTTTTATTCCCATAAGTGATGAAAAAAAGATTATTGGTGTAATAACAGATCGTGATATTGTTGTAAATGCCTTGGCAAATAATGAAAATGAAAATGCTAAAGTTATCGATTATATCAATAAAAATATAATTACAGTTCCTTGCAATTCTGATATAGTCGATGTTTTAAAAGTTATGAGTCAAAACAAGGTTAAGAGAGTCTTAGTCGAAAATGAGAAAAAGATAAAAGGAGTAATATCTCTATCAGATATCATAAATTCTAACTATGAAGAAAGAGTTTTAATTGATACACTAAAAAATATCTATGCCATAAAACAAAAAGAAAATAATGCTGAAATTGATGAATTTTATTTATAAATTCATCTTTTTTGTATAAATAATAAAAAAAGATGACATAGTCATCAAATTTTATATGAATAAATATTGTTCTCGCATATTTAAAACTAATGGTTCCTTAATATCATATTTTTTTATAGTACAAACTTTATTTTCTTTCAGACTTTTTTGAACATCAATTATTCTTTGATTTTTAGAACCTCTAAAAGCAATATTTAAACTTTTTTCTTCTAAAATAAAGCGTCCATCTATTAAAACATCAACTGTTTTTAAAAAGTTTAAAATGCTTTTTTTACTTTTTGACATAATCATTAGTTGTTCATAAGTATAGCCAGTATAACACCAAACATTCATACCTATACTTTTAGCAAAATTTGCGATTTCTAAACATGCTTCTGGTTGACATAATGGATCGCCTCCAGAAAAGGTAATTCCATTCTGATATTTTATCTTTGCTAATTTCTTTTTTACCTCTTCTACATCGACCAATAGCCCATCTTCAAAATCATGAGTACTAGGATTATGACAACCTCTACATTTGTGTGGACAACCTTGAGTCCAAATAACAGTTCTTATGCCCTCACCATCTACAACGCTATCTGGTTGTAAATCAGCAGCTAATCGTATTTTCATAATTAAGCAGCTTTCTTTTCTTCTTTTATAACTTCTTTAATACCAGTGTGTTTTACACGGTCTTTTTCTTCAGCTCTTTTAGCGTTATTAAATCTTTTAACATCTCCTGCTAAATAACCTGTAACTCTTCTTATTCTTTCAAATCCAATTCCTTCTCCTACAACTTTTTCCATAATAATCCTCCTAACTAACAATTACATTTATATTCATTAATTCTTTCAATTGGTACACTATCAAATTCCTTACGTCCACATCCTGGACAAACATCTCCGATAACACCAACATATCCACAAACTGGATCTCTATCAACAGGATGATTAATTGCTCCATAACCGATTCCTGTTTCTTTCATCATTCTAATAACACTTTCAAATGCCTCAACATTTGTTGTTGTATCGCCATCAAGTTCGATATAACTTATATGTCCTCCATTTGTTAAATTATGATATGGAGCTTCAATTTCAAGTTTATGTTTAATACTTGTTTGATAATAAACTGGAACATGGAAAGAGTTTGTATAATAATCTCTATCCGTTACTCCTTTTATTTTTCCAAATATAGCTTTATCTATTCCAACAAAACGTCCTGATAATCCTTCAGCAGGTGTTGCAATTAAAGTGAAATTCAAATTATATTGTTTAGAATATTCATCACATCTTTTACGCATAAAGCCAATAATTTCTAGTCCTAATTTTTGGGCTTCTTCACTTTCAGCATGATGTTTTCCTATCAATGCTTTCAAACTTTCTGCAAGTCCAATAAATCCAATGGTTAAACTACCATGTTTTAATAGTTTTCTTAAACGATCATTTGGTTTTAATTTATCACCATCTGCCCAAACGCCTTGTTCAAGTAAGAATGGGAAATTATAACTATGTTTACTACATTGAACTTCAAATCTTTCTAATAGTTGATCACGAACTAAATCCATCATATCGGCAAGTTCTTTATAGAAATTATCCATATCTGCTTTTTCTCTTTCTTTTAAGCAAATACCATTTCTAATTGCAATACGTGGTAAGTTAATAGACGTAAATGATAAATTACCACGACCTCCTGTTGTTTGATTATTTAAATCAGTTACATCACTCATTAAACGAGTTCTACATCCCATATATCCAACTTCTGTTTTATAGTTTCCTTCTTGATAGAAAGCTAAGTTAAATGGTGCATCTAAGAATGAGAAGTTAGGAAATAAACGTTTGGCTGATACCTTACATGCTAACTTAAATAAATCATAGTTTTTATCTTCTGGATTATAATTTACTCCTTCTTTTACTTTGAAAATCGAAACTGGGAAAATTGGTGTTTCACCTTTACCTAAACCTGCATCAGTTGAAAGTAAAAAGTTTTTAATTACCATTCTTCCTTCAGCTGATGTATCAGTTCCCAAATTTATTGATGAGAATGGAACTTGAGCTCCAGCTCTTGAATGCATTGTATTTAAATTATGAACAAAAGCTTCCATTGCTTGATAAGTTGTTCTATTTGTTTTTTGAATTGCTTTTTCATAACTTTTTTCAAACATTCTTTTAATGCTTTTTGACTCTTTATATATAGGTTCAAATATTTCAATATCAAATTCAATTGAATTTAATTTATCTATTTCTCTAACAATTCGATCAATATTTATAAAGCTTAATAAATCACTATAATCTAAAAGATCATATATTTGTTGTTTAAATTGTTTTTTAAATGTTTTTAATACCCCAGGTGCCATATAATAATCAAATGCAGGTATTGATTGTCCTCCGTGTTGATCATTTTGATTTGATTGAATAGCAATAGCTGCAAGTGATGAATAAGACATAATATCTTTTGGTTCTCTTAAATGACCATGACCTGTCGAAAAACCATTTTTAAATAATCTGTCTAATTCAATTTGCATACAAGTTGTTGTTCCCATTGGTAAGAAATCCATATCATGAATATGAATATCACCATTATCATGAGCCTCAGAAAATTTCTTTTTCATTAAATAAGATTTTGCGAATTCTTTAGAAACAGTACTTCCATATTGAAGCATTGTACCCATGGCTGTATCTCCATCGACATTTGCATTTTCTCTTTTATTATTATCTTCATTTGCTGATTTAAGTCCTAATCCTTCGATTGATTTTAAAAACTTATGTGTTTTTTTCTCATCAAAGAAAAGTTGTCTTGATTGATTACGTCTTTCTCTATATTCTGAGAAATTTTTATAAACGTCTTCATAACCTTTTTTTTGTAGTTCTGATTCAATCATATCTTGAATTGTTTCAATTTTTATTCTACCATTTTCTTCATTTTCTTTTTCAATTCTTTTTATAATAGAATGATATACTTTTTGAATATCTTTTTCATTATATTTTTTAATATGTTCCCCATTTTCATCCTCTGCTACAACACTATCAAAACCTTTTTTAATAGCAATAGCAATTTTAGATCCATCAAAAGAAACTTTTTTTCCATTTCTTTTAACAACGTTTAGAGTTTCTAACAACTCTTCTTTTTCTGCTACCATCTTAAGTCCTCCTACCATATTCACAAGTTCATTGTATAGCAATTTTTTTTATTAGTCAATGATTTTTAAACTATTTTTTTCAAACTTTTGTTCGGTATGTTCTTTTAACCTTTATTTTTAAGAAAAAAACAAAAAAAATTTTTTTAAACTTTTTTAATTTTTTATTTTTTTCTTTTTTTGTTTCTTTAAAATTATAGGTTTATCTCTTATTTTTTAAGGCGAAAAGTTAATTTGTGGTTTTTTCATTTTTTTCTTTTTTCTCTTTTTTTCAAAAAAGCATATATTCGTTTTTTCAATTTTTTTAACTTTTTGATTTTTATTTTTAGTTATATTAACCCATTTTAAAGGAAAACATATAATAACTTAGGAGGGTTATTTATTATGAATTTTTCAGACAATTTTTTTAAACGTGTGGAGAAAAAAACTAATGTTGGTAAAGATACAATATTAGAACTTGCAGGAAAGTTACAAAAATCTGATTTAAAAAATGAAGGTACTTTAAGAGAAGTCATTCAAGAACTTGGAAAGCTAACTGGAAAAGAAGTTTCTAAAGAAAAGGAAGATAAAATTATTAGTGCGGTTGTAAATGATCAAGTACCTAAAGATATAGATAAAATGATTTAAGAAGAAACAATGTTTCTTTTTTTGTGAATATAAATTACCTAGATTACATATAGTTAAGTGAACTTAAGAAAGTAGGGATTAAATGGAAAAAATAGATATTATTAAAAGTATCACAGAAAGAACTGGTGGAGATATTTATCTAGGGGTTGTTGGGGCGGTTAGAACAGGAAAATCTACCTTTATAAAAAAAGTAATTGAAACCCTAGTTGTTCCTAATATTGAAGATGAATATGAAAAAAAACGAGCTTTAGATGAAATTCCACAAAGTGCTCAAGGAAAAACAATTATGACAACTGAGCCAAAATTTGTACCTAGTAATGCTGCCAAAATTCAAATTGATACCTTTGAATCAAGCATTAGACTTGTTGACTGCGTTGGATACGTTATACCAGGCGTTAAAGGATATGAAGATGAAAATGGTCCACGCATGGTTAAATGTCCTTGGTATGATGAAGAAATACCATTTATCGAGGCCGCTGAAATTGGCACTGAAAAAGTAATTCGTGATCATTCATCAATTGGAATTGTTGTTACAACTGATGGTTCATTTAATGAAATAGCACGTGAAAATTATGTTGAAGCAGAAGAACGTGTTATTAGTGAATTAAAAGAAATTGGAAAACCTTTTATTGTTGTTCTAAACTCTAGTCATCCAATGTTACCAGAAACAGAACGACTAGCAGAAAAATTAAAAGAAAGTTATGGGGTTCCTGTTTTACCAATAAGTGTTGAAAACATGACTGACCGTGATATATATAGTATTCTAAGAGAGGCTTTATATGAATTTCCAGTAATGGAAGTTAATGTTAATATGCCAGAATGGATTGCTTGTCTATCACCAAATAATTGGTTAAAAAAAATATATATTGAAAAAATCAAAGAAAGTGTTGTTGAAATTGATAAATTACGTGATATTGATACTATTACAAATCATTTTACCGACTCAGAATATATAAGTAAATCTTATCTTTCTGATGTTGATACATCTAGTGGTATTGTTACTCTTACCTTAGAGGCCCCAGATGGATTATACAATAAAGTATTAAAAGATATTATTGGAGTCGATGTAACAAACAAAGCTGATTTATTAAAATTATTCCAAGATTATAACGAAGCTAAAACCGAATATGATCAAATAAAAGGCGCTTTAAAAATGGTTAAACAAACAGGATATGGTGTTGCATCCCCTTCCCTTAGCGATATGAAATTAGATACTCCAGAAATCATTAAACAAGGAAGCCGATATGGTATTAAATTAAAAGCCGTTGCACCTTCTATTCATATGATTAGAGTTGACGTTGAATCAACATTTGAGCCAATTATCGGATCAGAACTTCAAAGTAAAGAATTAATCGATTATTTAATGAAAGATTCTGAAACTGAAGAAATTTGGAAAAGTGAAATATTTGGACGTAGTCTAGATGTTATTGTTAAAGAAGGAATTCAAGCAAAACTTTCATTATTACCAGAAAATGCAAGATTTAAATTACAACAAACTTTATCTAAATTAGTAAATAAAGGATCAGGTAATTTATTCGCAATCGTTTTATAAAAAATCACTAAGTGATTTTTTTGTTTTTTATCTAGCAGTTTGATATAATTATTAAAGAAGGTGATTGAATGAAAATACTATTATTAAATCACTTCCCTCTTGCAGGATCTGGAAGTGGTGTATATACTAAAACAATTGCAGAAGGCTTAGCCAAAAATAATCATGAAATATGTATCATTATGCCTGAAAACGAAAAAATAAAAACTGATAATTCTAAAATTAAAATACATCCTGTATATTTTAAAAATAAAGAAAAAATTGAAGGTGCTCTTCCCTTTAATTTTCCATGTTTTACAACTCACCCTAGAAGTACAAACACTTTTAGTAATTTAAATGATGAACAAATAAAATTATATATCCAAGCTTTTGACCAAGCAATTAAAGAAGAAATAGAAAAATTCAAACCCGATATTATTCATTCAGGTCACATTTGGATATTACCAGCTATTGCTTCAAAATATAACATTCCTTTAATTATCACTACCCACGGAACTGATCTTATAGGATATGAAAACGATATAAATTTTAGAAAATATGCAAATGAAGCTTTCAATAAAGCTTATAAAATAATAACAATATCCAAAAAAAATAACGAATTAATTAAAAAAATATTTAATCAAGATAAATGTATCTTAATTCCAAATGGATACGATGCAGATATTTTTTATCAAACTAAAATCAATAAAGATGATTTTTTAAAACAATTTAATATCGAAAACAAATATGATAAAATTGTTTCTTTTGTTGGAAAATTTACTTATATAAAAGGAATTGATATTTTACTTAAAGCCGCAACTCTTTATGAAAATAATAACATTCTAACAATCCTAGCAGGTGATGGTGAACTATTTGATGATATGAAAAAACTTGCTAAAAAGTTAAATTTAAAAAATATTTTCTTTATAAAGAATCAACCACAAGATATATTAAATAAATTATATAATATTGCCGATGTATCAATCATTTCATCCCGTAGTGAAGCTTTTGGTTTAGTTGCAATTGAAGCCATGGCTTGTGGAACACCAGTTATTGGAAGTGATATAGGAGGTATTTCCGATATTATAACCGATGATACTGGTATGTTATTTGAAAGCGAAAATTATCATGATTTAGCAACTAAAATAAAACAAGTTATAAATAATAAATCCTTTGATAGAAACTATATAGCAAAATATACAAAAGATAAATTTTCTCAAGAAAACTTTACAAAAAAATTAATTGATATATATGAAAAAGCTACACTAAAATAGTGTAGTTTTTATAATTCTTGTTCACCTTTATTTTTAAATTGTAATACAATTGGTGTCCCCTCAAAATCAAATGATTCTCTTAATTTATTTTCTAAATATCTTTTATATGAAAAATGAATTAATCCTTTACTGTTTACTTGAATATTAAAAGTTGGTGGTTTTGTTCCAGCTTGATTTGAAAAATAAATTTTTAAACGTTTTCCTTTATATGATGGTGGTAAATTAAGACTATAAGCATCACTTATAACATCATTTAAAACACTTGTTTTAATTTCTTTTTTACTATTTTCATAAACTTTAATAACCTCAGGAAGTAAAGTATGAATTCTTTTTTTAGTAAGGGCAGACAAGAAAACAATTGGAGCAAAACTTAAGAAAGCAAATTCACTTCTTATTAATGTTTTAAACTTCTTCATTTCTTCATCTTTATTTTCAATTACATCCCATTTATTTACAACGATAACGATAGCTTTACCAGCTTCAAGAGCATATCCAGCTATGTGTTTATCATGTTCAATAATTCCTTCTTCTGCATTAATTACGATTACACATACATCTGATCTATCAATTGCTCTTAAAGATCTAATTAAACTATATTTTTCTATTTTTTCATAAATTTTACCTTTTTTACGCATTCCGGCCGTATCAATAACAACAAATTCTTTTCCATGATATGTAAATGGTGTATCGACAGAATCACGCGTCGTACCTGCTATATTAGAAACTATAGCACGATCCTCATTTAAAATGGCGTTAACTAGACTACTTTTTCCAACATTTGGTCTTCCAATAATAGAAAATTTAACAACATCTTCATCATATTCATCTTCTTTTATTTCATGAAAATTACTAGTTATTAATTCCAACATGTCATAAATTCCAATATTTTGTTCTCCACTTATTTCAATATAGTTTTCAAAACCTAATTCATAAAAGTCATAGATATTATTTCTAGCTTCTTTACTATCTGTTTTGTTTATAGCAACAATTACTTTTTTTGATGATTTTATTAACATATCTCTAACAATACGATCTCCAGATGTTATTCCTTCTTTTCCATCAACAACAAATAAAACAACATCTGCCTCATCAATAGCAAGTTCTGCTTGCATTTTTATTTCACTATTAAAATCTTCCTTTTCTAAATCAATTCCACCTGTATCAATTAAATGAAATTTATAGTTTTCAAATTCAACGTTACCATAAATTCGATCACGTGTAACTCCAGGTGTATCTTCTATTATGGCTATTTTTTTCCCAACCATTTTATTAAATATAGTTGATTTTCCAACGTTTGGTCTTCCTACTAATGCTACAACTGGTTTTTTCATTATACCACCTCTAATCCTGCTTTATTATACCATAAATTATATTGTTATCAAGTTTTTTTCTTTAATTATTTTTTGATTATCTTTATATTTTAAATTACTGTTTTCAATTATTTTACCTAATAAAATATCATCTATATTATGGTTTATTACCATATATATTTTTTTATTATATTTATATAATAATATTTTATTTTTTAATTCTTTT
>URQZ01000003.1 GCA_900550255.1 uncultured Mycoplasmatota bacterium
TTCACCAACGGCTTCAGCTCGCATTAATCTAGCTAATAAATCTCTTTCCTTTTCCGTATGTTTAATTATAGCCATATATACCTCCTTATAATATTTTATTCAAAATTTATTTTTTTTTGTTTTAAATCTGATATATATTGTATATATTTTATAAATGTGTTATAATTATTTTGCTTTAGGGGTATAGTTCAATGGTAGAATAACGGTCTCCAAAACCGCTGATGTGGGTTCAACTCCTGCTACCCCTGCCATTAGAAAATGATACGAACTTTTATAGTTCGTTTTTTATTTTTTTAGTTTTATCGCCCTTTCTTTTTTTTATTTATGAATATTATATTAAGAGAGGTATGATAGAATGATTTATTCTTTTCTAGAATTTATCTTATTAATAGGTGCTACTTGCCTTGATAATCTTATCGTAAGTATTTTATATTCTTATCAAAAGATAAAAATTTCTAACAGGGTAATTGTTATAATTAATTTTATCTGTTCTATAAGTTTGTTAGCATCAATTTTAATTGGAAGTTTTATTAAAAATTTAATTAATAAGAGACTAATTAATAAAACTAAATGTTTTAAATTATTTAATTTAAAATTCATTATTCAAGTTTATGGAGATTTTAAAAAAGCTGATCAAGACTTATCTAATAACATTAGTATTAAAGAAGCAATTGTTTTAGCCATTACTCTTTCTTTAGATAGTTTATCTATTGGTATTGGTTATGGTTTAACAACTGTTAATTATTTGTGGATAATTTTTGTTTTTTTGATTGGAATAAGTTTTTTCTATGTGGGAAAAGTTATTGGAAAAACAATTCCCCAAAAATACGATTATGATTTATCATGGGTTAGTGGAGTTATGCTTATTTTTCTTTCTTTTTTTAAATTATAAAAATGCCACTTAAGTGACATTCTAATTAACATATTTACTTAAAACATTTGTTATTTTTCTATAACCCTCATCACTAATATGAAGACCTTCAACAGTATATTCTAATTTTAAATTTCCATTTTTATCTGTTAATTCGTCATAAACATTTACGTAAGTAATGTTTTTTTCTTTACAAATTTCTTTTATTTTTTTATTTGTTTCTTTTATTTTTTCATTATTTCTTGTTCCAACAACATCTTTTTTTATCTTAGAATTTTTAGTGTTATTTATTGGATATATTGATTCTACAATTATTTCAATTGAATTATCATGGCTTTTTATTTTGTTTATAATAAGTTTGATGTTTTCTATCGGATCTTCCTGATCACCTATATCATTTGTACCAATCAAAAGAATGACTTTTTTTACGTTATAATCATAGACACCTGTTTGAAGGCGTTCAAGTACATCTTTGGTTGTATTCCCTTCTATTCCTTGATTTATAATATTTTTATTATCATAGTATTTTTTTAAATCATAACGATGAGTTATTGAATCACCAAGAAAAATTATTTTATCTTTTTTCACTACTTCTTTTGTCTCCATTTTTGAATCTAAAACTTTAATAATTTTTTTTAGGTGTAAATTATTAAAGAACATTAAGATTATCATTATAGCTAACATTATTAGTAATATTAGGCTAAAGTTTCTATCTATATATTTTAAATATATTTTTTTTTGACTTAAATTTCTATTAGTACTTATTTTTTTATTTTTAATCGAATTAATATTTGATTTTCTTTTTTTGTTTGCCATTTTACATCCTCTTTTCAAAATACTAATTTATTATATCACATTTTTGTATTTGCTTTACATTTTATTATTGTTTTTTTTAATCTGTTTTGTAGTAAATGTCGGTATTTGTATACTTTTTGATATTAAAAAGCATAATTTATTTGATTATGCTATATAATTAATTTTTGACCAATTTGTAAAGTGTTTGATGTTAAATTGTTTTTTTGTTTTATGGAATCAACAGTTGTATTAAATTTTCTAGCAATTGAATATAAGTTATCTCCACTTTTAACTATATATGATGATGTATTATCTGTGATTGGTATTCTTAATATTTGCCCTATACTTAAAAGGTTACTTGTAAGCCCGTTGTATTTCATTATTTCATCTTGGCTAATTCCATACTGTCTTCCAATAGAATAAAGATTGTCTCCTTTTTTTACTGTATATTCAATATATTTACTTGTTGTTTGATTATTACTTGTTTGTTTATTTGGTATTTTTAATTGTTGTCCTATACTTAGTAGTGTTGATTTAAGATTATTATATTTTATCAGTTCATCCATAGTTAAATTATACTTTTTACTAATACCATATAGGTTATCCCCTGATTTTACTGTATAAATTGTATAGTCTTCTGATGGAGTAATTGTCGGTGTTTGAGGTGTTTCCTCTATTCCTGGTATTTTTAGTTGTTGACCAATTTGTAATGTATTTGATGTTAAATTATTTATTCTTTTTAGTTCTGTTACTGTTGTGTCATATTTTTTAGCAATACTCCACAATGAATCTCCTGATTTTACTGTATAATAACCCTCTTTGTTTGGAACAGTTATGCCTATATATTCTGCTACTGCATCAACAACTGCATCAGCGTATTTTTGCCAATTATTTTTTAATTGTTCTACATCATCATCTGTACTATCTAAAAATCCATATTCAACTATTACAGGTTGTGTTACCCCAGTGTTTCTATGAATAAAATAATAATCTTTAGATGTATCACTTGGTAATCTTCTTTGATATGCCTTGCGCATGTTTTGACCTGCTGAACCTAATGAATTTAAAATTTTGTTTGCTAATGTGCTACTATTTCTTAATGCATAAATAACTTCAGCACCATCGCCACCTGGTGATGACCCTAGTGGTTATTTAATATATTCTATTTCTTTTTTTATATAATTTTCTTGAAAATCTTTCCACATTTGAAGTTCTCTTTTAAATTCTGAATCATCTACAAATCTTGGTTTCAAAGATTTAATTTCGTCATCTTCAAAATTAGAAATTATTTTTCTAAATGAATGTTCAACAATCATTTTTTTTAGCATAACACTTGTCTTATAATCAACATTCCATCTTGGTTTAACTTTTACACCAACTTGTGTATATAATATTTTCTTTGGTGATATTGGAAATAATATATTACAGTTCTTTTTACCCCAGCCGCCACCAAAATCATATTCATTTTTATTATTATAGTTTAAACAAATTACAGGATCATCACTTGTAGGTAATGTAACTTTGTCATCTACTGTAATAATTCCCCATTTATGATTATGCAAAACTTTGGATGTATTTTTTAACATATGCATCATAATCCACAAATAGAATTGTTTGCCAAATATAGTTTCAATTTTAAATAATTCATTGTCATTATCACATTTGCCAACATCAGTAATTTTTATTGGAAACAAATCATTTGTTACTTCTGCTTTTTGATTATTTATTGTTTTTATAAATTCATCTGTTGATATAGAAGATATTTCTTCACACTTTTCTTCAAAAATTGGTACACAATCCTTTTTTGCTAAATCTAATATTTTTATTATAAATGCAGGAGAACGTACAATATGGCAAGCTAAGAAATCAATCAAACAATGCCATTCATCAATCGATATTCTTTCATCATTTATAGCATGCTCTAAAGCAGGTTTTGCAGGTGTTTCATACTTTGTATTAAACCAATCCTCTATATCATCAACTTCCACACCATTTTTTAATCTAACAAACATACTATCATACTTACAAATTGATGATATATATTTTTCTTTCCAATAAGGTACTTTTTTAGATGGAACAAGTAATTCTGCCACATTAACTTTTCCTTTTTCATTTTTCCATGCATTCAAATACATCCTAGATAAAAAATGATTGTCTCGTTTTAATCCCATACAGAGATACTTCCTTTCTTTATTACTACTTCTTTATTTTACCACATCTACCATAGGGATTCCTAATTGGATTTTTATCAATATATTTAAAAGTGTAATCATCAAGTATTTTATATTTAAATTTAATTGTTATGTTTCTGTCTTCATCTGCTTCTATTCTATCTATTATGGTAAATAGCAAGTCTCTATTTGGTTTTTCTATATTTAATAATTCTTTAATCTTTTTTGTATAATTTGGTATTTTATTAGAATTATTTTTTCTTTTTAAAATTTCAAGTTCTATTTCTTCTAATTTATCTTTTAAGTTTCTCATTTTTTGTTCATAAGGAGATACTATCATTTTGTATGATTCTAAAGAAATATTACCATCGATTCTATCTTGATAAACTATTTGAATATTAGAAGATATTTTTAAAATATCTTTTTCTATATCTTTCTTTATTTCATCAAGTGATTTAGTACCCGAATTAGTTCTATTAATTATTTCATCATTTAATTCTTTAATACTTAATCCTTTAAATAAATCAGATAATAATTTGTTTAATTCTTCTAATACTTCTTCTTCAAAATAATCATAAGGAAAGAAATGAGCTTTACATCTTCCTCTAATTGGGTCTCTAGCATATCTATTACAATTAATAGTCCAATAGTCATGATTCTTTCTATATATTACACCTAATCTATTTCCACACTCCTTGCAATAGATTAATCCCTCTAATAATCTAGTTGGTCTTTTAGTTCTTACATCAACTTTTCGATTATGATTATCTCTTTTCTTATTAATTATTCTAAATGTCTCTTTATCTACTAATGGTTCATGAGTACTTTCTACTATTACCCATAAGCTTTGATCTAGTGTTACTTTCTTTTTAGATTTATAACTTATGTTAGTTTGAGTATGTTGTACCATATCACCTGTGTACATTCTATTTTCTAATATTTTTTTAACTGAATGTATTGTCCATACATTCTTTTCTTTTACTCTTGAAGATATTGGTAAATTTTTATAAGCACTTGGTGTTGGTGCTCCTAGTTTAGTAAGACGGGTTGCTATTTCAGATATACCTATATCATTTGCTCTCCATTCAAACATTTGCTTAACATAAGGTGCTGTATTAGGATCTATAATTAGATGTCCTTTATCTTCTGGATCTCTCATATATCCATAACATGGTTTACTTCCAATAAACTTACCATCTTTTCTTTTAGAATCTAATACATTTCTTATTTTTAATGAATTTTGTTTACTATAATAATCATTGCAAGCAATAATAAATGTTGATGAATCATTACTTGCTTGATTTTTCATACTATCATAGTTTTCAACAATTGATATAAATCTTACCTTATTTTCAGGAAAATAAGTTTCAATATAATAACCAGTCATTACATGATCTCTACCTAGTCTTGATAAATCTTTTACTACTACAAGATTAATCTTTTTATTTTTTATATCTTCAATCATTCTAATAAATCCTGGTCTATCAAAGTTAGTTCCTGAATAACCATCATCTACATACTCATCTATTAAATTAAATCCATTTTTTAGACAATAGTCTCTTAATATTTCTTTTTGATTAGTAACACTTTCACTATCTGACTCATATTTTTTATCTTTATCTTCTTGAGAAAGTCTAATATAAATACCTGCATTATAATTCATATTTGTTAAGTAACTATAATTCATTTTCTACCTCCTCATTTTATAGCACTTAACTTTCTTCGAGACAAGTGCATCTTACCATGATAAATAAAAATAAGCAAATCATTAGAATTATTTTTCTTCCATAATTTGCTTTAATAAATAATTTAATATTAATTCCTTAAAAATTTCCTTTTTATCTTCTTTCATACTTAAATTTATGTCTACTATATAATGTTTATTCACTAGAATCACCATCCTTAAATGATTTAAGTAATTCTTCTAATTCAGCTAATTCTTCTTCACTTGGTGGAATTGATTCACACCTTTTACCATTCCATAACATAACTCCATCATAATCTTCTCCAATAACTGGACCATTAGCACTAATAAAATTATAGCCTTCTATTTTGGTTACTGTTACATAATTATGGATTGTTTTATTCTTATCAGAATAAGAATTCAAATATCCTTTTATATAAACATTCTTACCCAACAAAAAAAGACCCTTATTATTATCATAAAGATCTTTATATACTCTTAAACTAGCAAAAACTATATTACTATTCTCATTAGGTGAATACTTCTTACAAGTAAGTCCCAATGTAATGTATTTATTATTAATTATAATATTATTTATCTCACCAGATAATAATATCTCATTATAATTCATAAACAAAACCTCCTGTTTAATTATACATATAATTTTTTATATATTCTTTCTTCTTTTACTTTATATTATATATATGAACTAATATTCATGTACTAACTGCATTGTATTGCATATCAACTAGAATTATCTATCATGTTAATATAGATTCTTCTTTGCGTTAAATTAGCATTTTTTATTCTTTCTATTTTAATATATCCTTTATTTTCTAATCTTTTCAGTGAATAATTAATTGTTCTTATCTTAACAAAGGATAAAGTCGATAAAACTTTATTAGTTGCAAAACAATAACCATTTAATCTACTTAAATTATAAATATTTCCAAATAAAAAACAGTCTGATTTAGTCAAACAGTTATCTTCCATTACCTTTCTAGGTATTATTATAAAATCTTTAATGTTAATCACTCTCCTTAAATTTTAAAATATTATTTGCAATATCAAATCCATTTAATTTTGAATCAAATGTAACCATAGTTATTTTATTTTTAAAATATGTTTCATTATCATATCTTATAAATAATTATTTTTTCTTCTTCGGTATATACTAATCCTTCAACATTATTTTCTATATACATAACTTTATCATATTTATTCATTATGTTATAAACTGAAATTAAATATTGGATAAATATTTCACAATAATTATCATTTAATCCTATATAAGAAAACTTTAATATCTTTAATTCATCATCTAATAATAAATCTGGATTAGTTTCATTTCTATCATTGATTTGATTATTGTTAATTAGATTAAGTATATAAATTAGAACTTTTAACTTACTTTCATCATTTAATTTTTCCATGTAAGAAAATAATTTACTTACATCTTCACTTACTTTACTAATATACATAATTATCCTCCTTATCTTGGTAAGTTTTCTTCTATTTCATCAATCATCTTTGATAATAATTTTTCACTTATTAATTCTTCATCAAAATCAATATTATATTCATATGATAGCTTTTGAAAAAAATTACTTACTGATCTAGTATAAGGAAATTTATGTACCTTTTCTTGAATATCACACTCTGAAATTAATCTAATGTTTTTCATCAAGTAATCTAATAAATAAGTATTCACGATAAATGGTTCTTTCATTTTTATTCCTCCTTCCATTAATGAAATAAATCAATTTTAAGGTTCATTATTTTGAATACACATAATTGACTAAGTCCGATACTTACATCTCTTATATGAGCATTTAAACGCTTGTAAGTTCAAATTTATTTCGTTCCATTTATCACTTAAAAAAATAAATTTTGCAAGTACTTTTTAAATATTTTTTAAAATTATGGGTAGCCACTTTTACTATTTTTTAAGCTATTTTTAAATAAAAAACCTAACATTTTTTTAATGGGCATAAGGTAAATGCCACCACTTTTTGATTTTACCCTTATAAATAAAGAGTAAAATTAGGTGGCACAACTATTTTTGCACTTGCAAAAATGACTACTTTTTCTATTATAAGTGGCTACCCATAATAAATATCTCCTTTTATTGCAACAAAAAAAGTGGCTACTAATTTTATAAAAAGTGCCCACTTCGTAAAAAATAGCAAAAAAATGTGCTTCCTCGTGCTTTGAATTTTTATCCACCTTCTTTCAATATAAAAAGAGAAGAACTTAATTCTTCTCCACATACTTTTTCCTATTTAACCACATCTTATCACTTGTTTTTACATAAATCAAAACTTATTTTTATGCTAAAAAAGTGCTAAAAAAAATCTGATTAAATTTGAATATTAATTATTTTAACCTTTAAATATAGAAAAAATGTATTTCAAAAAATTAACAATTTTATATAAACTTTTTTATTACTTTTTTCACATATTTTATCATATTATACCAATTGACATGAACAATGCAAGCCCAATCCATGTACAATTTATGTCATACTATGCACAATTTGTGACATAAAAAAAACATGCAAGTTTTTTCATAGTCCTTGCATATTTTACTATATTATACTACTTGACAAGACGGAGTCAAGTCAAATCAAGTCCGTTTTCAATACGATTTGATTTTTAACTTTCTTTTTGAATTTTTATCATTTTTTGAAAATTATTTAACACCAGAAACTATATATTCCATATTAATTAGTCTTACTAATTCTGTAAAATTCATATCTTCTACTTCTTCATATGTATTATTATCAAAGCCTACTGATAACACGTAAGTAAAATTATCAAAAGAATAAATTACTTCTTTACCATGCTTTATATTTTCTTCAATGTGATCTGCTTTAGTTAATAAAAAAATTTGTTGAAATCCTTTATCTATAATTCTTGTATTTCCATCTGGATGTGCTTTTTGAAAATGTTGACTAGGAGTTAAAGCAATTAAATTCTCAACATATCCACTAATTTCTTCAAATTCATTTTCAGGAAATATATGATGCATATTAATCGCATGACCTATAGCTAATTCATCTTTAATTTCTGATAATCCATCATTGAATGCATCATTAAAGTATCTTAGTAATTTCTTTGCCTTTGATGATTGGTATTTAATTAGATTAGTATTTGGTTTATCTTTTAATGAATAATAGTATTCTGCTCTTGTCATTTCTTTTGGTTTATTAACATATATGTCTCTAAAATTATTTCTATTATACATTAGCATATCTTTCGTAATTTTATCTTTAGACATCCTACCTTTTTCAGTTCCGTAAGTATTATTCATAAATGCAATTGGATTTAATACTTTTGTAAAAATTCTATTACATTCTGTTTGACCATTTATTGGAGTATTAGATACTGTAAATCTTCCAAATTCATGTTTCATTTTTTCATAAGTACTACTAGTTGGATTATTTAAAAAATCTTCAAAGTAATTATATATACCACTATCTTTTAAAACTTTAGTATTATATAATTCTAAAAATTTTAATGCATTCATTTCTCTTATAGAAATATACTCTAATAACATCTTATTCCATAATTTGTAATAATTTCTATTACCGACTTTTTTCTTATTTAAAATACCAGCTGCTGAAAACAATTCCATAGGTTGCTGAAAAAATTTATCATATTCGTTCCTTGCTTTTTTTTCATCAGGATTTGGTTTTTTAAATATAGATTCTACATTCTGAACAGTATATTCATTATGCCAAATATCTAAAGAACTAAAATATTCTTTTTCTGGATTTGAATTTGCAAATTCTAATATACAATCTGCTATTATACATAAAACATCAGGAGTGCACTTTTGATCTATCCATCTGGCATTATGGCTTTCTCTAATATCATAATTATAATGATTCATAAATTTTATTATTTGTTCCTCTGTTAACCAATTCATATTATGCCTCCTTTAATTTTCCAAAAAAGAATACCGAAGTTTTATCAATGTTTAAAGATCTGGTTTGATAATTTCGTGCTATTTTATAGAAATTTCTATATTCATCAGTTGCATAAAATAACATATCTTTTTTTGACAATTTAACATTATTTTTAGGAATTAATATTGCTACCGAACCATTTACTATAGAGCCTACAGGTTTTTTGCATACCCTAGGTTTATATGACATATTAGGAGTAATATAAACATTTTTATTATTTAAAAATTCATAAACATTATATTTCTTTATGTCATTTTCATCCACATATTGATCATAATCATCTATATGATTTATTTCAGTAGCATCATCATTTATATTTCGTGATTTAATAACCCATATTTCTTTTTTGCTTTTTGAACTATTATTATTAGTAATTTGTCTATCTCTAAAAACATCAAAAATATCAAAATCCATTTTATTTAATAAATTATCAAATTCTATATTACGATATATAATCCAATATGGTAATTTCTTATCAATTATATATTTTTGTTTTTGATTCAATTCCTGTTTAAGTGTTATCGATAGTACTTTAGTGATACCTGGTTTATTACAAGTATTTACGTTTATACATATTGTTTCAATTAATACACCCTCAAAACCTTTTTCTCCAAAATCAATTATAGATTTTATATTTAAATTAGAAACATAATCTCTTGTAATTGAATATTCACCCGTATTTAATAAAAACTTAGGCATTACCATAACAACATTATCTGCTATCATTAATGACTTTTCTAAAAAATATGATGATGTATTATTTGACTCATTATTAATACAGTTTTCTCTATATTTATTAAGTAATTTATTATTAGAGTTCATTTTCATAAAAGGTGGATTACCAGTTATAACATCGTATCTAACTTCAAAATTATGTAAAAGATAATCATCACATATATAATTAATAGTGACATTTTCAGGAATATCAATTATTTTTAATAATTCCTTTAATACACCTATTGAGTAATTATTTATATCTACAACATTGATAATCAATTCTTCTGCATAACTATATTTTGCAATTATGTAAGGTATAAAATTACCAACTCCAACTGATGGTTCCAATACTCTAATTTGTTTTTTATTTATATTAGGTAGTTCCTTATAAATATAATTTAATAATTTTTTATTTGTATAAAATGCTTCCTCATTATTTCGCTCAGCATTTGATAATTCTGCAATTTTAGATAAAGTTGTAAAAGATAAAATATCTTTATTATTCTTTATAAAATGATTAAGATTACCATTATCTAACAAATCATTATCTTTGATCAACTTATTAATTTCTCTTAATGAATAATTTTTTCTATTTAAATTATCTTTAATATTGATTGCTATTTGATGAAAAATTTCAGTTGGAACTGCTTCCCCAATTGATTGTCTTATATTTACTTCCTCTTTTTTTAGAAATCTTCTTTTGTCTTCAAGTGATAATTTATTTAATTCTTTTTCATCTAATTCTACCCATTTAAAGGTTTTAGGAATAGTCATTATATTCATTAATTCTCTAATACTAAATACTCTATCATCAGATGGATGAACAGTATTTTGGCTAGCAAGTTGATCATTTCTTGTATGAATACATGGAGCAACTTTATTCCAAAATTGTCTTTTGTATTTATCTCCTGTTTTATTAGCATTAATTTTAATTTTACCATCTACAATAGTATGAGGTTTCTTGTTATCATCTTTTTGGTCAAAAGCTGATTCACCCTCTTTTAAATCATGAATCCATGAACGCATATGTTCTGGATAAATTCTAAAGAAATGATAAATATCATCGTTACTTATTTCACCGAATTCAGTTAAAGGTTTTAATTTTCCAATTACTTGTTTTAATGTTTTTTCTTTTCTTCTTTTTGGAAATAAATCAATTGGAGAAATATAATCTTCAAAGTCCATTCTAACACCAATTACAAGAGTTCTAGTTCTACTTGAATTTGAACCGTAATCTTTAAAGTTTATTACACGACTCATAATAACATAATCATTATCTAAATTATTATTAATTGCTTCTTCAATAGATTTTATTTTGTCATCTACATCAATACAAGCAGTTTTTAAAAATGCTGATACATTTTCAAAAATAAATATTTTTGGTTTAATTTCTTTAATAATTTTAATTGATTCTATTACTAAAGAATTTCTATTAATTTCATTATTCTTTTTTAAATTAGCAACTGACATACCTTGGCATGGTGGAGTCGCAATAACTACATCAATATTATCTATATTTTCTTTTTTATTCCATAATTTTATTTCATCAAACAATTTATTTTTTGTTTCATCTAAAGTAATATCACCACAAATATAACCAGAATCATATTTACATTTATGATTACATTTTTGAACATTTAATCTTCTTTCTATAAGTTCATTAGTAGCAACACATTCAAAATCTTCCATTTTAAATCCATAGCATCCAATACCAGCACTACTAAACAAACTAATATAAGTATACTTTTTATTTTTCATGTGTTCTACCTCCTATAATCATTATACCATTTTTATTTTATCTTGAGAAGGATTTAATTGAATTTTATTGATTTTTATGTGTCCATAATAACAAAAGTAATGAAATTGTGTTATGTAATGAAATTGTGTTATAATAATAGACAAATAAATCTATTATTTTTACGAGGTGAAAAATGAAAATTAATAATATTAAAATTAGCAATTATAAAAGCATAAAAGATATCGATATAGACCTGTCACCAAAAGTTAATGTATTTATAGGCGAAAATAGTGTTGGCAAAAGTAATATTTTTAAAGCAATAACTTGGTTAATTGGTCCAGTATATCCATCATTTAATAATATTTCTACAGAAGACTACTATATGGGTGATACAAGTAAGAATATAAATATATCATTAAGTTTTGATGATGGTAATAAATTATCACTATCACAAGTATGGTATGATAGTGGAAATAGAGAAAAATCCGGACTTAATTTAAATAATGGTTATATCACAAATGAAGCAAGAAAAAAATATATTTCATCCTTTATTGGTGTAGATAGAGAGATAAGTGATTACTTGCCATCAAACAAATATACATTAATTGGTCGATTTCTGCAAGATGTTAATAGTAAATTTAATACAGAAAAAGAAATAGATGAAACAACAGGTGAAGAAACATTAAAATCAGAAATTTTCAAAAATAAATTAATAAAACTTAGGGATGAATATTTGTTTTCAGTTAAAGACGATGATGGAAATAACATAATGGAAAACTTTAAAAATATTTTGCAAGAAGAAACTGCAAAACAACTAAATAAAGAAAACGAAAATTTTGATGTTGATTTAAATTTATATGATCCTTGGAATTTCTATAAAACTCTTCAACTCACAGTACATGAAAGTGATATGAATTTAAACTTTAGAGCTTCAGAATTAGGTATGGGGGTTCAAGCAAGTATTACAATTGCAATTTTAAAAGCATATTCCAAATTAAAACTTAAGAACAATACCCCAATTTTTATTGATGAACCAGAATTATTTTTACATCCTCATGGAAGAAGAAATTTTTATAAAATCATTAGAGAGTTAGCAGATAGTGGAACTCAAATATTCTTAACTACTCATTCAACAGAATTTATAGACTTAGGATATTTTGATGAAATTTGTGTAGTAAGAAAAAATAAAGATTTAGGTACATACGTTAAAAAAGCAAATCCAAAAGACTTTAAAGAAGATTTGAAAATTAGGACTAACATAGATAGTTCCGAAGAAGATATTAAATTACATTTTAAAAACGCATATGAAAATACTGGTGATTCACAAAAAGCAAGTGAGGCGATATTTGCTAAAAAAATAATTTTAGTAGAGGGTGAATCAGAAGCATTATTGTTGCCATACTTTTTTAATTTAGCTGGTTTTGATTATATAGCTAATGGTATTACTATAGTTAGATGCGGTGGCAAAAATGAATTAGATAGATTCTATAGATTATATTCAGAATTTGGAATACCTTGCTATATAATCTTTGACGGAGATGCTCAAAATATTGGCACTGATGATGAAGAAAATAGTAAAAAGAAAAACAAGTGTTTATTTGATTTATTAAATATTAATGAAATAGATTTTCCAGAAACTACAATAAGCGATAAATACATGTTATTTCATACTGTTCTGGAAGATAATTTAAATACAGCTTCTTGTAATAAAAAAGGACTAAAACTATTTGTACATACCAAAAGTATTATAAACTCAAAAGGCACTCTACCTAATTGGGTCAATCAATTAATAGAAAAAATAAAAAATTTACCTGAAGAAACAGAAAGTGTTTTAATTAGAGAAAATCAAGAAGAAGATCCATTTGCAGATTTATATTAAAATGAAAACGATTTATTATAGATAAATAAATCGTTTTTTTATCTCGAAGAAAGTTAATTTACCACAAGAGCCTTCACCACCTCCGGAGTTTATGTGATTAGAAATAACTATAACATCATTATTATTACCAAAAGCATCTAAAATCCTTTGTGTTCTTTCTGTTGGACTTACAGTTTCATCTGTCGTTCTAGTTAATTTAACCGGTATTCCCAATTTTCTAAACTGGTCATACATATAATTTGAAATTTTTAAATTCAAATCTTTTTCAATAATTCCATTTCCTGATGCTCCAGGGTCATCTCCTCCATGTCCTGGATCTATAACTATCTTATAATTCATAATAATTCCTCCTAAAATATTGTATGAAAAAATTAACGATTAGTTATTAATTATTATAAATAGCCTAAAAAAAACAACTCTATTTTAATAATCAAAAAAGAGTCATTTCCAATTAATTTTTACAATCAATTATAATTTTATTTGCCACAAATTTTCACTCCAACTTTTCATTTTTATATGAGCTACACATTCAAATCCTAAACTTTTATAATAATTATTTAATTTTTCATTATCAGAAACACAATCTAATCTTAAATATTCTTTGTTATTCTTTTTTGCTTCCTCAAGCGCAAAATTAATCATTATTTTACCAATTCCCTTTTCTCCTACTTTTGATGCAAAATGGTGGAGATAATATGCTTTTACTTTATCACAATCAGACCAATAATTAGGATCATCATCTATAAGTAAAAATCCACCTACAACATCATTACCTTTCTTTGCTATAAACAATTTATTGTCTATCATTTGTTTTTCAAAATACGATTTATCATATCTCACTGGATACGAATTAATTTTCCATTGGTTTATTTTATTATCTTTAAACCATTTACATCTTAAAATAATTATTCGATGAAAGCTTTCTAAATCTTCTTTCTTTGCAAGTTGAATATTATACATTCTCTTTTTTCCCTTCTAGCAATTTATAAACACGACAAACAATAAAAAGAAAAGAAATTGCTAATACTAAAAGAAGTGACATAACATAAACATAATTAAATTTAACAAGCATACTAGCAACTATGGTACTATATATTAAAGTAAATATTTTTCTCATCAAATTAATATAATTAACTATTTTATCGTGTACTGACTCATGACTATTTTCAAATAATGACTTTCTCACTAAATTATCAAAAGGATCTCTGATAAATAAAAATGTTAAAATAATATTTATAAAACACACTAACAAACATATTATCATTGGAATATATGGATTAATATTAAACATAAAACCAGAAACTATGAAATTAATAAAGTTATAAACGAATATATTGTACTTCCTTTCGTTTGGTAATTAATATATTCTTCTGATCTATTTAAATATTTTAGATTTTTAATCAAAATTACATTGTCCATATGTTTAAATACAAAGCCAATAACATAACATAATTCTGCAATTAAAAAACCAATATAATTTGTTGAAATAGTGTTTAATAATACGGATAAAAACAAAAGCATAACACCCAGTTTTACAGAATTTAAATTTCCTATTTTTCTTACTATTTTTACTAGAATGAGTTGAAAAAATATTCCAACAACTGTTCCTACTGCCTCTATTGAATTAATTTGAGCTGCTGATAAATGTTTAACTGTTGTTAAAAACAATGTATTTATTGCAATCCAAAATATTAGATCCGCTGTTAATCCATAAAATATGGGATACATTTTTATACTTCTGTTTAGTTTTTTATAATTTACTTCATCCATAAAACTTCCTCCACTACATACAATAGTAACATAAATCACTATCATTTTCCAAATAATCTAAGTTACTTTCAATTTAACAAGTCACACTTTTTTATTATTTATGAATCATGTTTAAAAAATTAAAAAAAGCTTTTTCAATTAAAAGCTTTTTAATACATTTTATTATGGTCTTGGTACATATGTAAAAGGATTAATTATCCTTCTTACATAAGATTTGTAAGGAGCAGCTGAATCATTATAACCCCATCCTATATCTTCAGACATTTCTAAATGTAAATGACATCCAAATGAATATCCAGTATTTCCCATATAACCAATTATAGTACTAGTTGTTACAGATTGTCCCACTGAAACATTATATCCGCTCAAGTGAGCATATTGAGAAAATACTAATCTTCCATTATAATTATGAACAATTAAAACCATTTTTGCTCCATATGTATCCAAAGTTGAACCAACATAATAAACATTACCAGGTGCGACAGCATAAATTGGTGTTCCACAGCCTTTACCTATATCGGCTCCTTTATGACCATTATTTCCATAATTTTGTGTTATTTTACCACCAATAACAGGAAATCTAAATCCATTTTTACCAAACAATTCTCCAGCTGCAACTGATGATCCACTCGGTTTTACTCTAACGGGTACATCACAGTTAACTCCAATTACATCATTAGATTTACATCCTTTTGCCTTATAATAACTAACTCTTTTTTTATAAAAATCAATTTGTCCTTCGGTTGAAGGTAGAGTTCCTTCTATTTTTACTGTATCTGATTCAATTTTACTTTGCTCTTCATACAATTGTGAGTTTAAATTACCTAATTCAGATTGTTTTTTATTTAATTCTACCTTTTTATTTTCATTAGATTTAATTAATGAATCTAACTCTTTTATTGTTTTTTCATTATAAGCGGTAAGTTGCTCTGAAACAGAAAAACGATAAATCATATCAGTAATATTATCAGCGCCTAAAATATACTCTAAATAAAAATTACCACTATTTGATTTCTGATAAGAATTGACAACTTTTTTTATTTCTTTTTGTTTTTTTTCAATATCTTCATTACTTTTATTAATTTCATTTTCTAGTCGTTCTATTTCAGCTCCTGATTCTTTTATTTGCTGTTTAATACTTTCAATTCTATCCTTTATTTTTGAAACTTCTTCTGTATTTTTAGCTATTTGATTCTTTTTCTCATTTAATTCAGCTGTATATTTTGCTACTTGATCTTCATATTGTTTTAAAGTTATAGCTTGAGCTGTCATAGGAAAAATTAATGACAAAACAAATAAAAATTTAATACCATTTATCATACATCTTTTCATATACACATCTTATCCTTCTTTATTATTTACAATTATTATATCACAATGTCCTCTTTTTTTTCAAACTTTATAAAAAACAAAATTTAATTTTAAGAAATCTTTTTATTTAAAACAACTTCTGTCATTTGTTCCTTTCCATTTCTATTATAAGTTACCTTTAATTTATCACCTATATGATGCTTATATAGTAAGTATCTAAAATGAGCAGTATTTTCAACTTTTTTATCATCTAACTTTATTATAACATCACCTATTTTTAATCCAGATTTGCTAGCTGGCGAATTATCTTCTAATTTCACAATTATTGTTCCTTCTTTTATGTCTTGATTAATATCTATATTATAATTTCTTAAATAATAAGCTTTATCAGCATCAAACAATTGTGCACCAAATAGAGGTCTTTCAATTTCTTTTCCTTGCTCTAAATCCGATAAAGAAGCTGATACTAATTCAATTGGAATAGCAAACCCCATACCTTCAATTTCATCTTCAACTAATTTCATCGAAGTTACACCAATTACTTCTCCATTAATGTTTAAAAGGGGGCCTCCACTATTTCCAGGGTTAATAGCTGCATCTGTTTGAAGAACTTCCATTATAAAACTTCCATTAGTTAAACTAACTTCAACTTGTCTTTCCTTTCCAGACAAAATTCCCTTTGTAACTGTTCCCATGTATTTTTTTCCAAGTGGTGAACCAACTGTAAAAACAGTATCTCCAATCTCAGAATTAGAACTACTACCTAGTTCTATTTTTTTTAAGGCATATTTTTTATCAACAACTAAAACAGCTATATCTGAATATTCATCACTGCCAAGTAATTTAGCTTTTGCCTCTGCCCCACTTATATTAGTAACAATTATATTTTCTGAATTTGAAATAACATGATGATTTGTTATTATATAACCATAATTATTATCTATTTTATATACAAAACCGGTTCCCGTTCCGACTTTATTGTTAAATTGATCATATGTTTCAACGACAAAAACACTATCTTTTACTTTATTGATAGCTTTTTTTATAGTATTCTTTTCTGTTATTTTAACTCGTGTTACTTTCGTTTCTTTTGTCTTATAAAGGTTAAAATTATTATAAACAAAAATTGTACCTGCTACACCAATAAATAGAAAAATCGTACAGCACACAACAAATTTTGTTTTTGCTTTCATTTTTCCTCCTTAGTCTATTTTACTTATCTCACGCCAATTATCTGGAAATCCAATTTTATTTAATATTGTATTTAAAGGAACTGTATCAACTTTCCCATCTAATACATCTATTTCATAACTAAGTTCATTAATTAAATCTACAAATTCTTCATCTCTAAGCATTTGTTTAAAGATAATAATTAAGGCAAATAAATCATTTTTTCCATATTTATATTCTTCTTCATCTTTTGGAATTTCTAATTCATAATGATATTTCGTATTTGGAATTTGTCTTTGTGTTCTATGATCGTATAATATATCCTCATGAGCACATAAATTTCTAAAATTAGATAAAAGAGCAAGATAAATACCTAATGTTTCTGTATTTAAATCATAAAATTCTGAAACTGTAACTTGATCTTCTGTTTTTAATATTCCATATAATTCACTAATAAGACCAAATGATAGAACTTTTACTAATATCCACATTGGAATATATCCATAGTTACTTATATAATGCAATGTTGCTGTGTGTTGTTTTCCGTTAACTCTAATTTGACGTTTCATTTTATTTAAAACGTCATAAACTTGTCTTACTCTTAAAGCATCTTGAGTAAAGTTTTTAGGATTTAAATAATCTTTGTCTTTAAAACCATATTTTTTAGATAACTGATAACTAATTATTGATTTAATATTATTTTCAATTACCAAAATATATTTAAACATAATATTTCTAATTTTTCTGTCGAAAACGAAGACCGCATACAATTCTTCAAAAGTTGTTCCTTCAATAAAACCTTTTTCTTTATTTCCACGCATAAACATATGACGATAACCACTAATAAAAAAGTAATTTTCTCTAAATAAAATGTCTTTTGTTTTATCTAAATCGTTTATGACTAATCCTTTTGATTTCAAAATTTCTATTTGTTCATCAATACTTTTAAATATTTTATTTGCCATATTATCACCTTATTCTCATATTTTCATTATATCACAATGCTTTTGGTATTTCTATTTTGCTAGGTAAAAAGTGTATATAAATGTAAAGAAAAAATATCTTTCGATATTTATTTAAAGTATTTTAATAAGGCGTTTGCTATTGATAAAGTTACTTTATCTTGATATTTTTCTTGTTTAAGGAGATATCTTTCACTTGCATTACTCAAAAATCCTACCTCTATTAATACTCCCGGTCTATTTATCCTTTTTTGTAAATATAAATCATTTTTATTTTTAGCTTTTCTTTTACTATTTAAATCTTCTTTGAATTGTTGTTGAAGAAGTTCTGCTATTTTTTTATTTTCTTTATTATTTGTGTTATAAAAAGTTTGAGCTCCCTTCCAAATTCCAGTATTTTCGGCATTTAAATGAATTGATAAAAATAAATCACAATCAGATTTATTTATTATATTTCCTCTTCTTGATAGATCGCTTCTTTTTCGATTAATTGTATTATTTACTGATAAATCATAATCATCATAACGTGTTAGATAAACAATTGCTCCTAGTTTTGTCAATCTTTTTTCCAGATTTTTACTTATTTGTAGGTTTATATTTTTTTCTTTTATATTTTTATACATGGCTCCAGGATCCAAACCACCGTGTCCAGGATCTAAATATATGACTTTACCTAGAAGTGGTAATTCATTTGTTCCGGCTTCAACAAAATTAAAAGTACATATACTAATTAGTAAAATAAATAATACAGTTATTTTATAACGTAACATTTTATCACCTAATTAAATATATGTACTTTTATTCAAAAGATTAATATTCCTCTTTATATAATTTTTATTTTTCTTCCCATACTCCATATATTCCACAGGGAAGAATTAAATCATTTTTGGAAACAGGTAGCCCTACTTCTCCCGATTCTACTTTTCCATATGGATATTGTTTTAAAATTGTTGTCTTTAAAATATTTTCTAAAACAGTTGCAGATATACCTGTTGTATATGAATTAACAAGGAAAAATAATGGTTTATCACTTAAAATTTTTAAGCAAGCATTTATCAATTTATATATGTTGTCTTCAAATTTCCATATTTCTCCTTTTGGTCCACGTCCATATGAAGGCGGATCCATAATAATGACATCATATTTATGTCCTCTTCTTGCTTCTCGTTCAACAAATTTTAAGCAGTCATCGACAATAAATCTAATATAATTATTTTCTAAATTTGATAGTCTCATGTTTTCTTTTGCCCATTCAATCATACCTTTAGCAGCATCAACGTGAACGACTTCTGTTGCTCCTGCTTTTGAACAAGCCATTGTAGCTGCACCTGTATATGCAAATAAATTGAGAACTTTAATTTCTCTTTTTGATTCTTTTATCTTTTTCATAGCAAAATCCCAGTTAACCGCTTGTTCTGGGAAAAGACCAGTGTGTTTAAAATTAGTAGGTGTTACTTTAAAGGTTAAATCTTTATAATTTACAGTCCAATATTCTTGAAGATTTCTAGTAAATTCCCAATTTCCTCCACCTTTACTACTTCGATGATAATATCCATCAGGGTTATTCCATTTATCATTTTTAGTCGTATTCCAGATTGCTTGTGGATCTGGTCTTCTTAAAACAATCCCATTCCAGTCTTCTAATTTTTCGCCATTTCCTGCATCTATTATTTTATAATCTTTCCATTCATTACTTAATCTCATAATCTCTCCTAATATGTTGATACATTATTTATTTTAAAGTTTTTTACTTCTTTGGCATCTACATTTTCATAAACAACTTTAAACTTCCATGATTTACCTTTTTCTAAATTATCAATACTATCTGTTGCATTTCCTAATATATTACCATCTTTATCAGAAACATGATAATTAATAGTTACATAATCATAATCATCAGAGCTATTATTAGTTAATGTACCTATTATATAAAAATTATCCGTTTTTTCATCATAATATCCTTTTGTTCCTTTTTCAATTGTTAATTGCCCATCATCAATACTAACAGAACCATTTTTATTAGTTTTAACATCAGAATCATCACTAACAAAGATACATAGACCTATGAATCCAACATAAAATAATACAACCATTGCTACTATTAAAACAATTACCCAAGTAGGTGTTCTTCTTTTCATAATTTTACCTCTTTTCTTTATATATAATATCATTTATATTTTTTTATGTAAATATTTACTTTACAAAAAAAGTCGGATATTCCGACTTTGATTTTTCTATCTTTTTGAGAATTGTGGTGCTCTACGAGCTGCCTTAAGTCCTGGTTTTTTACGTTCTTTAACTCTTGGATCACGTGTAACAAATCCAGATTTTTTAAGAACTTGACGATAGCATCCTTCATTACCTTCATTTGCTTCATCATATTTTAATAAAGCTCTAGTAATTCCTAAACGGATTGCTCCAGCTTGACCTGTAAATCCTCCACCAGTTACTTTTACTTCGATATCAAATGTTTCTTCATTACTTGTAGCTACTAAAGGTTGTTTTAAATCCATTACATTTGTGTCGTATGGGAAGAATTCTTTTACATCTCTACCATTAACAGTTATTTTACCTTTACCAGGTGTCATTTTAACTTGGGCAATTGCTGCTTTTCTTCTTCCTGTTCCAATATATAATTTTTCCATTTAAAACCCTCCTTAGTCCATCTTTAACTCAATTGGTTTTTGAGCCATATGAGGATGTGTTCCTTCAGCGTAAACAAATAATTTTTTATACATTTGACGTCCTAATCTTCCTTTTGGAAGCATTCCTTTTACAGCTCTTTCCATCATTTCAACAGGATATTGTTCTTTCATAACACGAGCTGTTCTTTCTCTTAAACCACCAGTGTATCCACTATGGTTATAATAGATTTTCTTATCTAACTTATTACCTGTTAGATTAACTTTAGAAGCATTAACAACAATTACGAAGTCCCCACAATCGATATGAGGCGTATATGTTGGTTTATGCTTTCCTCTTAAAACGTGAGCTACTTTTGTTGCAACACGTCCAAGATTTTGTCCTTCAGCATCAATAACATACCAATTACGAACTAAATCTTCTTTTTTTTGCATATAAGTGTCTTTCATAATCTTTTCCCTTTCTAATTTTTAAAACAAGTGTTCCCAATACTTGTTTAATGGGATTAATAAAATGTACCAGTTAAAATTGTACTAAAAATTAAGTTAAAAGTCAACAATTTTATCTTTTTTTCTATAAAATAATTATATTTCATTATTTTAAAAAAATGCTTATTATTCTATTTTTTGTAGTTTTTCTTCTTTGATTGAATAAAGATATATTTCTATTTTTTTATTACTTATCATTTTCAAATATTTTTTATATCCTTCAAGTTGTAATAAGTATTTTTCATCTTGAATATTTTTTAATTTGTAATCAATTATGATTATTTTATTTTCTAATTCTAAAATTAAGTCAATTATTCCATGATATTTAATGTTATCTTCTTCATACATAAATTCAAATTCATGGTATGTTTTTTTGACTCTTTCTTGATTAAAATATTTTTGAAGCAAGTTTTTTTCCATATCCTCATCATATTCAAATTTTTCATGTATTCTTCTACCATACAACATATTTTCATATTCACTTTTAGTGTGTAAATTCAATGTCTTTTTTGAAAAATGTTCTTGTTTTTTTGTTATTATATTTACATTTTCTTTTATTTTATTTAATTGGTTGTCGGTAATACTCGTTTTGTTTTCTTGTTTTCTTTGCTTAATAAAATTATAATTTTTAGTTAGATTTAAACTATTTACATCTATTAATTTTTTATATGGTTCCAAAATATTAGAAATAGAGTTCAAAACATCACTAAATGATGTATATTTTAATCTTATATAATCATCTACTAAATTAGTTTCTAAATATTTTTCTTTTGAACTTTTTGGTAAAATTAAAATCATTTTTTCTTTTGCTCTTGTTAGTGCAACATAAAATAATCTTATTTTTTCACTTATTTCTTCTTTTAAATATTTTTCTTTCATTAATGTTGGTACAATAGTTGTATCTATACCATTTTGAAAGATTGGCAAAATAATTCCATATTTATTATCATAAGTAAACTTTTGTTTTATATCACTTTTATTAAATGAAACATAGAGACCACTATAATAACATATATGATATTCTAATCCCTTCGACTTATGTATTGTCATTATTTTAACACTATTTTCACTATTGGTATTTAAAGAGTATGTTACATTATATTTTTTCTGAGCAATATCATTTAAGTATTCTGAAAATTTTTGAAGATCATATCCAAGTGATTCTAAGTTAGAACTTAAATTTAAGATATATTCTAAACCAATAATTGATTTTTCTACATCTCCAACGGTTATTAATTTATCATAAAATTCAAAGTTATCTATTATTTTTTTTATAATTTGTTTTAGTGATAATTGATCTATTAATTCTTTTATTTCATCTATTTTTTTAATTAAGTCAGTTTCTTCATATTTATTTTCTTTAATACATTTAAATATTTGCTGATCATTCATTCTAAATAGATAACTTCTAGCTATACTCATAAAATAATATTTATATTCTTCATCGATAACATTTGCCTGTCTTTTTAAAATTAGATTTATTATATTCTTAATAATGTTTAAATCATTTTTATTATTTATGTTTTCATCTTTATAGATAGTTAGGGGGATTTCTAAATATTCGAAGATTTTTTTATATAAGTCAAAATTAGTTGCACGATCCATTAAAATTACAAAGTCTTCATATGTTATATTTCTTTTTATTTCTTTATCTTTATCATAAATTTGATATTTATTTTCTATTTTGTCTTTTATATCTTTGGCTATCATAAATATTTCTATTTCTGATTTACTATAGCCTTCATTTTTATCATATTCATATGTCAATATTTCAAAGTCGTTATTTTGATTTGTTTTTCCTTTTTCTTCATATGCTTTATTTCCAAAAATCATTTGATGTTCTTTTTCATAATTAGCTGAACCTATATTATCATCCATTATATAATTAAAAATCAGATTTATATTATTAAGTACTTCCCTTCTTGATCTAAAATTTTTGTTTAAATCGATTTTATATCCATTGTTATTTTTAGAATAATTATCATATTTTTCTTTAAATATATATGGGTTTGCATTTCTAAAGCGATAAATGGATTGTTTAATATCACCAACCATATAGACATTATTATTTTCGATTAATTTAATAAATTCTTCCTGCAGATCATTCGTATCTTGATATTCATCTAATAATATTTCATTATATGAGTTTTTTAGTTCTTCTTGAATATTTTTGTTTTCTTTTACAACTTTAATAGCCATTTTAGAAATATCAATAAATTCAAATTGATTATTTTCATATTTATATTTATCCAGACGGCTTGTAAATTCAATAATTATTTGGCAAATGATTTCGGCGTAATCTTTAGTTAACAATAAATTTTCTTTTATTTCTTTTTCTGTTTCATACTTAGTCATTTTTTTTAATTCTTTAACTAAATTATTTATTTCTTCTTTTTTTGCTTTTACTTCTTCCTCACTACCACGTGGAAGTTGTGGAAGTTTTATATCCAAAC
The DNA here is from genome assembly GCA_900550255.1 of uncultured Mycoplasmatota bacterium. Taxonomy (GTDB): domain Bacteria; phylum Bacillota_I; class Bacilli_A; order RF39; family UBA660; genus UMGS1271. The sequence goes on from URQZ01000003.1 coordinate 24,623, forward strand.
TATTTTTAATATTTAAATAGTCTTTTGCTTCCATTAGTGGAACTAAAACTTCTTTTAATTTATTTATATAATCATTATCTATCAAATAATTAAGTTCTTTTATTTTGTTTTTTATTTCTTTGATTTTTGTTATTAGAAGAGATTGATATTTTAAAACTAAGTAGTCTAAGTTATTATAATATGTTTCAACATAATTATTTAGATATTCCTCTTTATCATAACGTAGGTCTAGTTTATTACTTATATCAATAATACTATTTCTTATTTCAGTATCATCCTTAGAACAAAAATCATCAATTAATTTTAAGAATTTTGTTTCTTTTTTTGTATACATTTCTTCAAATATTTGGTTTATTATTTCTTCTTTTTTTAAGTTAATAACGTTAGAATCAATTATTTTTATATTTCTTGATATATTAAAAAGATAATGATATTTTTTTACAATTGATAAAGCATAACTATCAAATGTTGTGATATAGGCAGAATCTACATTATTTGCTTCTTCTAATAAGTTATCATCAAGTAGTTTTTTTCTTATTCGCTCTTTCATTTCACTTGCAGCTGCATTTGTGAATGTTAAAATTAGAAGTTCATTAATTGATATACCATTCTTTATTTTTCTTAAAACACGTTCTGATAGTACAGCTGTTTTTCCGCTTCCTGCTCCTGCACTTACAATGATGTTAGTTCCTTCTTTATCAATAGCTTCTTGTTGTTCTTTTGTCCAATTTGGCATTATAACACCACCTTTATTTAATTGTTAGCTTCTCTGTTTTATAATTATATTCATATGTCGTTGTTTTATAGGTAAATGTTCCTTTAGCACGACAATCGTTTGTTAATGTCATATCCATTATTCTAGGTGCTTCTCCATCAAATAGTACTTCATCTGGATTAGTTATACGATCAGGAATCGGTCTTCCTTTAACCATTTCTAAAGAACAATAATCTTCAACCGCTTTAACAAAGGCAAGAGCCTGAGTTTTATCTGCTTTTGAAATTGTTTTACTAGCCGATTCATTTTTAAAAGGTTTTATTATTTTAAATAGAAATATAATTATTAAAATTGGTATTAATAGTTTTATTATTTTTTTTAACACACTATCACCTTCTAATATAATTATACTAAAAAAAGTAGATTTAATCTACTTAACTAATTGTTAAATTTTCTTTTTTATCTGGGATTAATTCTAATTGTTTTACTTTATTTTTATCTTTTATTGCTTGAAGCCAATGATAATTCTGATTAAACTTTATTTCATTTGCCTCTATTTTTCCAAATTTATCTACATTATAAATAAATTTATTGAGTAATAATTTTATATTTTTTAAAATTTTAAGTTCTTGTTTATAGTCATTACATATTAAAAATATCTCGTCTAATTTTGAAAATACATTTTGAATAAATTCCAAATATTCTTGCTTTGTTTTAATCGTTTCAGGAAAATAATAAAACACATCTATTATATCATCTTCATTATAGACTATAGCGATTGCAAATAGTTTGATATCATGATTACCTTTATCAATTAACGGTTATTTTTTCTTTTAGAACGGTGTTTTATTAAACGTTTCATATCTTCTTCATCTAAGCAAAAATTTTCAATAAAACCACCTTCTACTATATGATCCATTTCTTCTTCAGTAAGTTCAGCAGGTACTGCAGGTATGCTTCTATTGTTAGTTAATTGTATTCTTGGATATTTCTTACATTCTTCAAATAACTCCCTATATTTTTCAATAATTTTTATTTTGAACACATAAATCACCTCCATAAAATTATTGCCTACTATTATAACAAAAAAAAAGAATAAAAGTATATATTATTATTTAATTATTATCAAGGAAAGACAAATCTTTGTATTCTTTTAAATTAACAATATCTTCTTCTTTTAGATAGCATAGTTCTCTGTATTTACAATATTCACATCCTTTTAGATTATCTCCTATTCTTTTAGGATTAATATTGAAATTACCACTCAATATATTTTTTTCAGCTTCTTCTATTTTTTTACTAACTATTTGTTCTAATAAATCAAGTTCTTTTTCATTTAAAATTTTCGAACATGAATAAAATCCTTTAGGACTTGTTTTTAAACTTTTAATCATATTACTATCTTTGTAAGTAATATCAAATTCTTCTAAAATGTTTTCTTGATTTAGACTGTAACCTTCTAATTTTAAATTATTTTCTAACATTTCTTTATAATCTTTATTAGGATCTTTCGTTATTTTTTTATTAATAATTTTTTGGAGATATAATCCCATAACTTTAGCATTTTTTATTTTTTTATTATTTTTAGCTAAATAAAGATAGATTGGCAATTGCATTTCAATACCATAAATAGTATTGGTTAAATTGGTTTTAGGATTTCCTGTTTTATAGTCAATTATAGCAACATAGTTAGTACCATCTATTTCTTTATACTTTAATTTATCAATAATTCCCATAAATGTTATTTTTACATTTCCTTCTTTATTAATATAAATTTTTTCTTCATGTAATTCTTTTTCAAAATGAGAAATCTGATTCTGTTTTTTAATAGTATCAATTACAAACAATAATTCTTTTTTTAGTTTTTCTATAAAAAATTCTTCTTTTACATCAAACTCTCTATTATTTATATAGTTTTTAAATTCTTTTTCAAAATCAAAATTTTCATTAAAAGCTATTGATAATATATAATGAAATAAGTTACCAATATACATTGAAAATGTTTCTTCGTATTTGCTTAATTTTAAAATATTTTCAACATAGTATCTAAAAGCGCATCGATAATAATTATCAATACTTGAATATGATAATAATAATTTATTATCTAAATAATCCAGTAAATCTTCTTTATTAATTCCATTATACTTATTATTATAAGTTTGATATTCAGGATTTGAAGTTATATGAGATAGTAAATCTAATGTTTCGGATTTTTGATTATATTTTATAAATTTATCTGTTTCTTTTGCAAGTTCTAATTTATTATATATAGATGAATAATTATATTTATCATTGTTATTAATTTTTTCAATTTTAAATTTTTTATTTTCTAACAGCTTTGACTTATAACAATTTTCATATGGCGTTTTTAATTTATAAGTTATTATAATATTATTTATTCTTGCAATTTGATTCATTATTTTTTGACTCTCTAGTTTATTTAATAATACAGATGTATCTATACCTAATTGTTCTTTTATTTGATCACTTAGATAATCTTCATCTTTATATATTTTAGGTATACTTTTCTGATTAAAATTCATTAAAAAGACATAATCATTATTACTAAAGTAATTATCTAAATTTACTAATTTAATATTTTCTTGTAAATTTTTTAATCTTGTCGTTTTTAATTCTTCTTCAATACAAGTAATTACATATTCATCAACATCATTTACAAAAGCGTATTTATTACAAATATTTAAAACCTTCTCATATATTTCTAAATTATTTTCTAATGATTTTAAAGCCATAGAAATATCCTTTGTTTCTTTTAACTGAATTAAAAATTTATTTACAAGGACATTTGAATATATATATTCATCGTTTAAATCAATATTTATATTAAAAAAGTCAAATATTCTTTTAAGGGGATTTATATACGTATCATCAATATTAACTATTTTTATTGATGATAAAGGTACATTCTTTTCCATTAATTTTCTAATTTGTGTTGCGACATAAACAATTTCTTCTTCTATATTTGAAAATTCATATACAACTTGTTCTTTTTTTATGGAACTATCATTTAAATAAGTAACTTTAGTTATTTTTTCAATTTCTTGAATTTTGCTTTTTTCATAATTATTAACATCATAGTTATAAACAATGATATCTACTGTTTTTAAATAATCTTTAAAATATTTATTATATATTAATAGATTACTATCATCTAGTTCCTGTCTGATTTGTTTTAATTTTTCTACTTTTTCTTCTTTTGTATCAGTTTCATGATAAATGTTTTCTAGGTACATTTTAGCTACATCATAATTAAGATTATACTTTTTCATTAGGTAATAAACAGATCTTTCATCATAAGAAAAAGTTAAATTTCGAATAAATTCTTTCATTGACATAAATTTGAGACGATACATTGATTTTAAATTTAACAATATTTCTTCTTTGTATGATTCATTAGTAATTATTAATAAATCATCTTTTAAATATTTTAAAATTTCCATTTTATCACCTCTATTTAATTAATCATCATAGTCATCTAAAAAATTATATTTCATATCATCTTTATGATATCCAATAATTGTATTCAAGTTTATATTATAAACACTTTTAAAAATATTCATAGGAATATAACTACTTACTTTTTCTAAATTTTCAATTAATTCTTTTATTTCTTTTCTTTTCGATTCATTTTCTTTTTTACTATTTTGTTCTGTAAATTTACAAGCACAATTTAAAAAACTAAGTTCATTATTTTTAGCCCATGAAATTATCTTTTTTTCTCTAATAAAATACATAGGTCTTATAAGTTCTAAGCCTTCAAAATTAGTACTGTGCAATTTAGGCATCATGGTTTTAACTTCTCCACCATATAACATACTCATCAAAATAGTTTCTATAACATCATCAAAGTGATGTCCTAAAGCTATTTTATTACATCCTAATTCTTTTGCTTTACTATATAAATTTCCTCTTCGCATTCTAGCACATAAATAGCATGGTGAATCATCTATATTATCAACAATGTTAAATATTTCTGTTTCAAAGATAGTTATCGGAATTCCTAACTTTTTAGCATTATCTTCTATCTTTTTTCTATTTAACTTATTGTAACCCGGATCCATTACTAAAAATTCTAAATCAAAAGAAAATTTCCCATGGCGCTTTAATTCTTGAAAACATTTAGCCATAAGCATAGAATCTTTCCCACCGGAAATACAAACAGCTATTTTATCGTTTTCTTTAATCATTTCAAATTCATTTATTGCTTTAACAAATTTAGTCCATATATCTTTTCTATATTTTTTGATTATACTTCTTTCTATTTCTAACACTTCCATTTTATCACCTTTTATAGTTATTATTATATCATAGCTTTGTTTAATATTAAATATGTGTTATAATTCTTAAGTAACTATAGAGGTGATTTTATGAATATAGGAATATTAGGTACTGGAGCTTTTGGTATCGCTCTTGCTACTTGTGCTTTTAATAATAAAAATAAAGTGACAATGTGGACTAAATTTGAAGATGAATATAATATGCTTAAAGAGTATCACAAAAATATTAAAGTTCTTCCTGATACTATTATCCCAGAAGAAATTGAATTTACTTTAGATATGGAAGAATGTATTAAAGACAAAGATTTAATTATTATGGTTATTCCTAGTAGTGCTTATGAAGATGTATGTGTTGAGCTACAGAAGATTGTTTCTAAAGAGCAAATAATTTGTATTGCTTCTAAGGGTATTCATAATGGAATTTTTTTATCTGATATTGTTTCTAATTATTTAGATAATAATATCTGTGCTATTTCTGGTCCTTCTTTTGCAATTGATTTAATTTCTAACAAGCCAATTGGATTATCTATTGCTAGTAAAAATTTAAAAGTTTGCGACAAAGTTATAACTGCATTAAGCAGTCCGAATTTGCGTCTAACTAAATCAAGTGATGTTATTGGTATTCAATTATGTGGAACAATTAAAAATGCTTTTGCGATTGGTTCTGGTATTTTAAACGGATTAAATTGTCTAGAATCAACTAAAGCTTCTTATTTAACGCAATGTTTAAATGAAACAAGAAAATTGTTAATTAAATTAAATTGTTCAGAAGAAACGGTTTTAGAATATGCTGGAATTGGCGATTTGATTCTTACATGTAATAGTACTAAGAGTCGTAATTTTAGTTTTGGTAATTTGATTGGATCTAAAGAAGATAGTGATAAAATTGAGGTTTTTAAAGCTAACAATTTAATTGAAGGTATTTTAGCTTTAAAAAATATTTCTGAAATAGCTAAAAAAAATAATATTGAAATTAATATTATTGACTATATACATAAAATTGTTTTTGATAATGAAAACCCTGATATTTTATTAAATTTTATAAACGAAAAAGCAAGTTAAATTTTAACTTGCTTTTATCTTATCTATATATCTGTTTACTTGTGTTGCCCAAGTTTGACTTGCTGCATACTTAGGATTAATAAGTTCTGGTGTTGTTAGACCTTGCGCAACATAGTTATTATACAAATTATCTATATATCCGTTAATTCCATCTTCTAAAGTTGGAAAATATTTGTAAGAGCTATTACCACATGTTGGGTATCCTTTCATTCCTCCTACGTTATTACATTGTTTTACTAAATTACTACAATTCCAAGTACATCCTGTTTCATGAAGAACGATGGCAATTGATAAATATGGATCAATACCAAGTTCAATCGATCTTCTTGCAAAGATATCTCCTTTTCCTGAAAGAGTAGATGTTAACGAACGATTTAACTTATCTGTTAATTGTTCTAATGTCATTCCATCATATACCAAGTTATTTTCTGCTTGTTTTTCTTGTTCTATATTTTTCAAAACAATATCAGCGTTTTCTTTTGGTATACTTTTTTCAGTTGTATAGTTTTGTTTTTTTACAACTTTTTTTTCTCCTCCGGATAATTTAATACTTTGAAATGTAAATAATGATATTATTGTAAGTAAAGCAACCCCTAGTGATATATAGATAACTCTCCGATCTGCTTTCACTTTTTCACCTCTTTGTTTTTTTTGACGAAGCTTTTCCATCATACCATAACAACAAAACAAAGTCAAATTGAAATCAAACATCTATATATATTATGTTTTTTTTAATCTTTTTTATACATATATTTATTGATACAATTTGATAATATATTATATGCATTATTTATTTTTTTAGTAGTCAATTTATCACTATTACATTTCATCATCATCTAATTGTTCATTTTTAGTTTTGTCTATTTTTTTCCATCCTGATGATACAATTCCTGGTTCCATAACAATTCGATTGACTAGTTTTTCAATTAGATTATTCTTATCACTACTTACTTGAAAGGTTGCATATATTCTTATTTTTCCGCCTTCTATTTCTTGACTTTCCATGTTTGTTAGAAGCATATGTTCTTTATGTATACTTTGACTAATAAGTGTTCTTATAACTATTTCTTTTTCATCCTCGCAAACGACTTTTAAACTATAATTTTCATATTTTTGATTTTTGTTATGAATCATATTTAGTTTTTGAGTTGTATATCTTAAAATGATGTTTGCAAATAGAATTAGTAGTGTTCCAATACATGCTTCCATTAAAAGTCCAGCTGCGCATAAACTACCTATAGCTGCATTACACCACAAAGTAGCAGCAGTATTTAGTCCTCTAATATTTGTTCCATCTTTTAAAATTATTCCTGCACCTAAAAAACCTATTCCTGAAACTACTTGAGCGGCTATTCTTGTCATGTCAGCTGCGTTTGTTTGAACAGAAAAACTAACAAATAAGAAGGCTCCTATACTTACTAAGACGTTTGTTCTAAGCCCTATTGCTCTTCTTCTCCATTGTCTTTCTAGTCCAATACAAAAACTTAATAAAAAGCTCATTCCTATTCTAATTAAAAATACATCATATGTCATTTTTTTCATCCCCTTTAACAAAAGAAAACAATATTTGAATATTGTTTACTGCTTTTCAATCGGAATTTCAATTATACTAAATAGTATTTAAAAAGTCAAATAAATATTAATTATATAGTTCTTTTATTTAAAATAAATTTCCTTTTAATAAGTAAATTTGATTTGTTATCTTTTTTTCATATATAATATGAAAAGAAAGGAATATCTTTATGGAAAATTTTTATTTAGAAAAACCATCTTTAAAAAGAAAAGAAGAAATAATTGAATATTTAAAAGAATTAGATACCTACAATTCCGATATTAATGGTATAGAAATGTTATATAAAATATATGAAGGATATCCATTTGACGAAGTATTAAATAATTGTTTAAAAAGAGAAAATGAAGAATATTCAAAAAAAATTAATAAATGTGCGATTAAAACTTTTTTACTTATAAGAAAAAAAGATAATCGAATTATTGGAGCCATTAATATTAGATGGAATTTGCCCGAGTCCATGAAAAAATTCAGTGGAAACATTGGATATGGAATAAGGCCTACAGAAAGAAGAAAGGGATATAATAAAATAAATTTATATTTAGGATTAATTGAAGCAAAAAAAGTTGGATTAGAAAAAATTACGCTAGTTTGTTCGTCTGATAATATTGGATCAAATAAAACATTACTAGCATTAGGCGGTATACTAGTTAGAGAAGAAATTGATCCATCAGACGGAGAATTAACTAAAATATATCATTTTGATGTTGACGACTGCATCAAAAATTACAGAGAAGTGTATAAAAACATTATCACTAATAGTGAAAATAAAATGAAAAAATCAATTTAATATACTTAGAAATAACAAAATAATGTTTAAAACATTAAAAAACTCTTAGAATTGTATAATTTTAAGAGTTTTTATTAAATCTTCGCCATTTTGTTTCTATATTAATAAAGTTCAGAATCGTCAGGACCTTTAGGATCTGATGTGTAAATAGCAATTTCTGCATCATATTTTTCACTATTTGGTGTTAACGCTTTAATTACAGATTTATTATCTTCCATTTTCATCATACTCTTTTTTTATATTAGATAATATTTTGCCAATTTGAAACAAAGAATATGATATCCCGTTCATATGAAATATATTTTCTAAATCAGCCAAGCACAGTTCGAATTCAGAAATAATGGGTTCAATCATCTTATATTCACTAATAATTAATTCATATTTTTTTATTTCATAATAATAATTCCATTTTTTTATTTTTAAATAAACATCATTAATATAGTTAATTATTTCATCTTTTGATAATTCAAAATATATTTTATTTTCTAAACTATTTGCTTTTTCTTTGTCATTTTCTAAGTTAATTAATATATATTCTAAATTATTTAAAAAATCAATTTGTGAAAATTTCTTGCTCATATAGTTCTCCTCTGGTATAGAATATCATTAATTGTATTTTTTTCAAATTAAAAAACAACCTTTCAGTTGTCATATACTTAAATTGCATAAATTATACAATAAATTTCAATCTGGGGCGCGATAAGGGGATCGAACCCTTGCATAACGGAACCACAATCCGCCGTGTTAACCACTTCACCAATCACGCCATGTAACACAAGTTACATGATATATTCTATCAGTAATTTGTCGTTTTTGCAAGTCCTTTTAATAAATTTAACGTGTTAGTTTAAATCTTGATGATACAATTGTTGTTATTTCACCATTATCAAAAGTTATTATTTTATTTTTTTTATCATGTGCAGATATCCGTTCTTCATTAACGATACATGCCCTATGTGAATATGAAAAACGATTATCTAATAAATTATATAACTCTATTAGAGTTTTATTCACTTCATATTCTGTATAATCTGTTTTAATGATGCATTTTCGATCTTTATTTCGCATTATATATAAAATATCATCAACCCCTATTGTATAAGTAATATTTTGACTACGAAATCTAATAATATTCTTTTTATTTATATTTTTTAAAGCTGTATCAAGATTAAGTTTTAATTCTTTCTGATAATTATCTTCTTTATTTATAAAACCTAAAAACATAAATCGACTTTTTATTATTTCCTGTAAATACTTATCATAATAAGCTGTTAGAAAAATTATCATACTATCTATATCTTTTTTTCTTATTATTTTGGCCATTTCTGTTCCTTTTTTATCTTTCACTTGAATATCTAAAATATATATTTTAAAGGCCATTTTTTGATTTACTAAATTTAAAAAAGATTTATTATACTCATTAAAAGTATATTTATTGTATTCAACATCATTATTCATCATTACATTATCAATAACACGAATTATATTATCTACATAATGCTTCTCATCATCACATATTATAAAATTTATCATACAGCTCACAACCCACTTTTCTTTTATTTTTTTATTTGCAAATAGTTAATTTTTATATTAATTTTTAATTTTAAAATATATTTAATTTTCCTATAAAACATACTACTTCCCCCTATGTTTTTAATTTTCTCATATTTATACACAAATTTAATAGTTTTTGTCTTAATTATTTGAAATTGTGTCTGAAACTAAATACCTAGTTTATAACCCAAACCAAAAATTAGATAAAACATACTATAAACCGAGGAGGAAATTAGTTATGTATAATTATGATTTAAGACAAGACTATTATAGTTATAACAATAATAACTATAATAAACCACTTTATACTGAAGATGCTAACCCAAATTCTGTTTATGATCCATATGCTGGATTTTTAAGAGGAAATATGTTTCCAAATTTATACAACCCATATAAATTTTCTAATCCAATTGAACTTCGTCCAAAATCAGAAAGAGAACAATTGTTGGCAATCTTAGATTCATTAGATTTTGCTACTATTGATATTAACCTATATTTAGATATTTACCCAGATGACAAGGATATGATTGAATTATTCAATCAATATAGAATAGAAGCAGAGAAAATGCGTGAAGAATATGAAAACGCATATGGTCCTATTTTAACTAGCAGTAATGCTAATATGGCTTATCCTTGGGCTTGGGATAATCAACCTTGGCCGTGGGAAAATAAATAAGGAGGAATAAATATGTGGATTTATAAGAAAAAATTAGAATATCCTGTTAATATCAAAAAAAGAGATTTAAAAATGGCTAAATATTTAATGGCTCAATATGGTGGACCAGATTCAGAATTAGGTGCTTGTTTAAGATATCTTAATCAAAGATATACAATGCCTGATGATAAAGGAAAAGCGTTACTTACAGATATTGGAACTGAAGAAATCGGACATCTTGAAATGATTGCTAGTATGATTTATCAACTTATGCAAGGGGCAAGTATAGATGAACTTAAACAAAACGGACTTGGAGGATTCTTTACAGAACATGATGGAGGTCTATTTCCAGCCGACCCAATGGGAATTCCCTTTTCAGCTTCTTATATTGAAACAACAGGTGACTTTATAGCTGATCTAGAAAGTGATATGGCTGCCGAACAAAGAGCCCGTGCTACATATGAACATCTAATGGATTTAACTGATGATCCAGATGTGTTAGGGCCACTTTCTTTTTTAAGACAAAGAGAGGTTGTTCACTATCAACGTTTTAAAGAACTTCGAAACTATTATTTAGAAAATGAAATACAAAGAAAAAACTCTTAAATAAGAGTTCTTTTTTATGCATTTGTTTGTAAATGATTGTTATTATTTCTTTCAGCTTTTCTTTTTTCACGACATTCTTTACATCTTACAGGTTCATTATTAAAACCTTTTTCTTCGTAAAAATTTTGCTCTCCTACTGTAAAAACGAATTCTTTTCCACAATCTTTACAAACGATTGTTTTATCTTGTTTTTCCATTGCATATACCTCCTTCTTTTGATTTGATTTAATCGTTATTAGATCTTTCAAAAAAAGGAAGAAACTAAATAATTTTTTAAACCATCTTAATTTTAACACAATTATTACTTTAAAACAATAATTATGTTATTAAATATTATGCATAATATCACTCTTTATTGATAAAAAAATTTCATCTGGTTTCATATCTAAAATTTCAGCTATTTTATAAGCTGTATCATAAAATAATCTTCTTTTTTTATTCTCTATTTGGGAATAAAATGAAGGTGTAATTTCTAATAATTTGGCCATTTTATAAATAGTTAGTTTTTTTCCCTTTCTAATTCTTTTTAAATTACTCATCGTGTACATATTACCACCTGATTTAATTATACATTATTTTAGACTATTAGTCTATAATTTTTGCTTTAATAATATGAGAAAATTAAGGTGGTGGTAGTATGAATAAAAAAGAAGATATATATAACGTAATAGGTAAAAATATTAAAAAATATAGAATTAAAAAAGGATGGACACAGCGCAAATTAGCTGAAACTTTACTACTAAGCGATAGTTTCATCGGAAAACTTGAATCTGTAACACATCAAACAATATCAATTGATACTTTAGAGCAAATGGCAATTGTTTTAAACGTTGATATAAAAGACTTTTTCGATCGCGATTAAGTTTTTTTTGTGCAAAAAAAAAGAAATTATTTTCTACTATCAAATTTCTTTCTTTCATTTGTATTTAATATTCTTTTACGCATTCTGAAGTTTAATGGTGTAACTTCTACTAATTCATCACTGTTAATATAATCTAAACAATATTCAAGAGTAATAGCTCTTGGTCTTTTTAAAACAACAGTGTGATCTTTTCCAGCACTACGTGTATTTGTTAGATTCTTTCCTTTTACAACATTTACAGCCAAATCATTATTATGGCTATGTTCACCAACAATCATACCTTCATATACATCAGTTCCAGGTTCAATAAACATAACTCCTCGATCTTCTAATTGTCCTAAGGCATAGGCTGTTGATTTTCCGTTTTCCATAGAAACTAATACTCCAAGTGCTCTTTCACCGACACTTCCTCCAGCTAATGGTCTATATTCTTTATATGTGTGATTTAGCATACCATAACCTTTAGTCATTGTCATAAATTCAGTAGTAAATCCAATTAAACCTCTTGAAGGAACTGTATAAGTTAATCTAACTTGATTTTCTGTCGTAACCATATTTTCCATAGTTCCTTCACGATTTCCTAAAGCTTCAATTACGCTTCCAACGTATTCTTCTGGTACATCAACTTGTACATCTTCATATGGTTCACATTTAACGCCATCTATTTCTTTTTGAATTACTACAGGTTTTGAAACTTGTAATTCAAATCCTTCACGGCGCATATTTTCTATTAAAATAGATAGGTGTAATTCCCCTCTACCTGAAACGATGAATGATTCGCTATCGTTTGGCTCTATTTTTAAAGATACATCTTTTTCCGTTTCTTTTATTAATCTTTCTTCAATTTTTCTTGCAGTTACAATTTTTCCCTCACGACCAACAAATGGGCTTGTATTAACTCCAAATGTCATTTGTAAAGTTGGTTCATCTATTCTAAGTAGTGGTAATGCTTCTTCTTTTCCTAATTCACATACTGTTTCACCAACACTAATATCAGGAAGTCCTGCAATAGCGATAATATCGCCTGCTTCTGCCTCTTCTATTTCAATTCTTTTTAATCCTAAAAAACCAAATAATTTAGCAATTCTAAATTGTTTAACACTTCCATCTATTCTCATACATGATACAGTTTGATTTACTTTCACTTTTCCTCGTTTAACAACACCTATTCCAATTCTACCAACAAAATCATTATAATCTAATAAGGCTGGTTGAAATTGTAATCCACCTTCAACACTTACAGTTGGATCTGGAATTGTATTAATTATTAAATCTAAAATATGATCCATTGTTTTTTCTTGCGTATTTACATCTGGATCAAGACTACTAGTTCCTGATAAGGCTGATGCATATACGACTGGGAATTCTAATTGATCTTCATTTGCTCCAAGTTCGATAAATAGATCTAGTACTTCATCTACTACTTCTAATGGTCTTGCAGTTGGTTTATCAATTTTATTTACAACTAAAATAGGTGTAACTCCTGCTTCTAATGCTTTTTTCAAAACAAATCTTGTTTGTGGCATTGTTCCTTCATAAGCATCAACAACAAGTAAAACACCGTCTACCATATTCATAATTCTTTCTACTTCGCCACCAAAATCAGCATGTCCTGGTGTATCTAAAATATTAATACGATAATCTTTATAATTGATAGCTGTCGTTTTAGCCAAAATAGTAATACCTCTTTCTTTTTCAATCGCATTACTATCCATTACACGTTCATCTACAGTTTCATTTTCTCTAAATGTTCCTGATTGTTTTAATAATTGGTCTACTAGTGTTGTTTTACCATGATCTACATGGGCTATTATTGCAACATTTTTTATTTTTTTCATAAAATCACTTCTCTCTTGCCTGCGCTATTATATCACATATTGTCATTTAAAGTAAAGTTAAGAAAAAAGCAATTTTATTTTTTGCCTTTTCTTTTTTTATATACTTTAGCTGCTTCTATAAATTCTCCAAAAATTAATTGACTATTTTCATCTTCTTTTGGCAATAATTCTGGATGCCATTGAAATCCCATATTAAATAAACTTTTAGGGTTTTCAATTGCTTCTATTATCCCATCTTCTGAAACAGCTGATACATCTAAATTGGTATCTGGAATGTGGTAATTATGACGACTATTTACTTCAATTATATCTTTATTTAAAATACTATATAGTTTTGTATTTTTACAAATCATAACTTTATGTTGATAAACATTTTTACTATGATGTTCTATAAATCCATCATTTTTGACTGTTTTTAAATTAGGACAATTATTAGATGCCATTATTTGCATACCTGCACATATCCCTAAATAAGGAATATCCTTTTGTAATGCATATTTATATATTTCACGTTCATGATCATACACTTTTAGAGCTCCAGGTTTAATTATTGCATCACAAAGTGATATATTTTCTCTAAGTTCTCTTAATTCTATATCACTCATTTTTTTAATATCTCTTAATCTTTTTTCAATATAATTTTCTATTTGTGTTGGGAACAATCCAATTGGAACGCCACCACTTCTTACAACCCACTCAATAATTGGTTGTAATATTTCATAAATAACATCACCATCCTTATCTTGATAAGGCCATTCAACTATTCCAATAAGTGGTTTCATATTAATCACATCCTTCTATATGTTTTTGTTTTTTGCTTTGTTAATTCTGTTTTAATTATATTTGGTAATTCTTTTTCGCATTCCTTTTCAAGTATTTTTTGTTTTTCAGGGGTTATTAATAAATTATTATTGTTTTCTATATCATAACATGTTAAATATTGTTTATCTTTTTTACAATAATTAGCTAGCGTAAAACTACGACTTTTTCTTTTAGCATCTGGATCTGCTTTATATGGAATAATTATCCCGCTATCTCGATATTGTAATAATTGATTATCGGAAAGATTTAAATAATTATTATTAAAAATTTTCCCAGGTTCAAATTGATCTATATTATCGATAATTTTTCCATCATCTATTTCAAGGCATAATATATATCTTAAAGATTTTTTATCTAAGTTTGCATATTTACTAGCAACGAAATAATCTGAAGTTAGTGAAATCCAAGGACTTCTTAACGCACTACTAACTAATTTTCCACTAATATGACCAAAAATAAAACTTAAAATATCTTTTTCATTTTTTTCTTTATAGCATAAATCATACATTTCTATTGTTTTTTTCTTGTTTTTGCAATTTTCTAAATTGTTATATGATCTATATAATGTAGAATTTATTTTTTTCAATCTTTCTAATTCTTCTAAATCTTCTTTTGTTAATGCCCTATATAATATCATTTTTACCTCCAAAATTTTATGTTATACTACATCTTTTTTCTAAACTTGTCAAATTAATGATATAATTATAATGGTGAAAGTATGAAGAAAGTAGTAGTAATGATTGTAATTTTATTTTTAAATATAAATGTATATGCGAAAGAAGTAGTTAAACTAGATAAATGTGTTGATGGAGATACTGCTTGGTTTTATTATAATAATGAAGTAAGTAAATTTAGATTTTTAGCAATAGATACTCCAGAATCAACAAATAAAATTGAAGCCTATGGAAAAGAAGCAAGTAATTATACTTGTGATAGATTAACTAAAGCTAAAAAAATTGAAGTAGAATTTGATCCTAATTCTAATCAAAAAGATAAATATGATAGATATTTAGCTTGGATTTTTGTTGATGGAAAATTATTACAAGCTGATATTGTTGAAAAAGGATATGCAGAAGTAAAATATTTATATGGCGATTACAAATATACTGATGAATTAAAAGCGCTAGAAAAGAAGGCAAAAGGAAATAGACTTGGTATTTATAGCGATTATGAAAATAACGATCAACAAAATAATGCTTTATACTTTTTAGCCCTTATTGTAATTATTATACTATTCATTTTTAGTAAAAGTTTTCGTAGAAAATGTTTAAAACAAATAAAAAAAGATGCTATTAAGAAAGTTAAAAAAAGTCATTAGAATTTCTAAATTGTAATTTCAACCGCACCACAATGGTGTGGTTTTTTGATATAAATAAAAGAGCCCACCAGCTAGGAGGACTCCTATATATACACGATTACCTAAAAAAAAGTAAGTAAAAATATATAAATTATTGAAAATATTTATTTAAAATATAATCCATACTAATTTTAACATCTTCAAAAACATTTATTTTATCTAATTCTTCTCGTGTAAACCATTTTATATTTAATGATTCTTCTTTATCCATCTTTGGTTCTTCATCATTAATAGGAATTGCTGGATAAGTTATATCTATATGCATTTGACCTTCTAAATTCCTATTACATTGAATAGCAAGTGGTCTAATAAAATCATTTTCACGTGGAAAACGTTCACCCAATAGTTTTACTTTTAAACCTGTTTCTTCATAGACTTCTCTTTGGGCTGCTTCTTCTGGAGTTTCATTATGTTCTATATGACCACCTGGTTGTACCCATTTTTTAAATTTTTTATGTTTTACTAAAAGTATTTTTTTTGTATGTGGATCTATAATAAAAACAGAAGCACAAAAATGTCGATTCATATTATCACCAATACAATTTTAACAAAGATATTTATTTATTCCAATACATTATGTACTTTTATATTATTGTTTTTGTCAAAAATTGTTAACTTATCATTCTTATCTAATATAGCTAAAATAATATCATCATATTCTTTATATCCTTTTACTTTTAATTCTTTTTCTAACCAATTTATACTTTTATTCATATTTTCTAAGTTATTTTGCATTATAACACCATCAATAATAACATTTGCTTGAAGATCTTCTTGTGCTACTTTTTTCTTCATGTCATTAGGTGTTAATGGTTTGTATTCTGATTTTGGCATTATACTTATTTTACCATTGGCTTCCATTATGGCATATTCAATTTGAGTTAAATCATAATAACCATTGATTCTGCATTGTTCTAATAAATCATTTATATCAATCATAACATGCTTCATAGCTTTTTCTATTATCTTTCCATTTTGAATAATAACTGTCGGTACTCCTATAAAAAAGCGTCTGATTCTTATGCTTTTCATTGTTAATAGTGATATTAAATATGCAAATAATCCAAATGTAAGTAAAGCCATAACTCCGTTTATAAATTGTACATCTAAATTCATTGTCATTTCAGCAGTAAAGTTACCTATTGATATTCCTATTACATAATCAAACAAGCTTAATTCTGATACTTGCTTTTTACCTATTAATTTAGTAACTAAAAACAGTATAAATAAAGATAGTAAACTTCTTGGTATTATTAATAAAGCTTCAATGATATCCATATCATCACCTCTTTAATAGTATTTTAAAATTTAATAATTTTATACAAAAAAAGTTCTTACTTAGAACTTTTTTTCCTTTTTTTTACTATTTTTTTCTTTAATTCTTTACTATCAACGACAACATTTGTTTTTGCTACAAAAATAATTACAATCAAAAGTAAAATTCCATAAATTATATATCCTAATTTATTATCTTTTAAAACATAAACGATTGAAGCACTCGCAAATAAAAGATCAATCACATAAATTATTAAAACAGTTGTTCTTTGAGATAAATTACGATTCAATAGTTGATGATGGATATGATATTTATCTCCTGTTGTTATTTTTTCTCCTTTTATAGCACGCCTTAAAATAGCAAATATAGTGTCCAATATTGGAATTGCTATAACAAGTAGCGGAATTATCAAAGACGTCATAGTTACATTTTTAAATCCAAGCAAAGCAATAACCGCTATCATAAATCCCATAAACATAGATCCTGAATCGCCAGCAAATATGCTAGCAGGATTGAAATTATAAACTAAGAATCCTAAAGTCGCACCAAGCATGACGAAACTTAAAACAAAATCTAATCCCATTTTTCCTTGAATTGTAGCAATTATACCTATTGTTAAAAAGTATATAGAACTAATTCCACCTGATAGTCCATCTAAACCATCTATCAGATTAATACAATTTATACATCCTAATATAAAGAAAATTGTTAAAGGATAAGACAAAATATTAAAATCTATATATAAACCAAAAGCACTTACATCTTTTAATAAAACATTGCCATAAAAAACAATAATTAATGAAGCACATAACTGGCCTACAAATTTTGTTAATGGTTTTAATTCAGTAATATCATCTATAACTCCAGTTAAAACAATTATAAAACTTCCTATTAAAATGGCATTCATAGTTGAACTATGTGTTCCATAAATCATATACCCAAATAAAAAGCCTAAAAAGATAGCTATTCCACCTAATTTTGGAACTGGTTTTTTATGTATATGTCTTCCACCCATATTATTATCTACAGCATTTATTTGAATTGCAATATTTTTAATAAAAGGTACTACTATTAATACAAATACAAATGACGTAAGTACCGTAATTATTATTTTTGATATAACTTCATGATTCATAATATCACCATCTTCATTATATCATTTATTTTTTTTAGTGTCTATAAAAGAAAAAAATAACGATTTCGTTATTTTATCGATCTATCAAGTGTAGATTATCTAAAAGTACTCCTGTTCCTTCAGCTACACAAGTAAGTGGGCTTTCAGCAACAAATACTGGTACTTTTAATTCATGTGATAGTAATTGATCAAATCCTTTAATCAAAGCTCCTCCACCTGTTACAACTATTCCTTTATCAATAATATCTGCTGATAATTCTGGTGGTGTTTGTTCTAAAACACTTTTAGCTGTATGAACAATAATGTAAGCACTTTCTCTTAAAGCTTCTTCTACTTCCTCACTGCATAAAGTAATTGTATGTGGAAGTCCAGTTACTAAATCACGACCTCTTACTTCCATTTTTTCTTTTACGCTATCAGGAAATACATTTCCAATGGTTAATTTAATTTCTTCAGCGGTTCTATCACCTATTAATAATTTATATTTATCCTTAATGTATTTCATTATATCACTATCAAAAGCATTTCCTGCTACTTTAATTGATGATGATGTAACAATTCCACCTAAAGATAATATAGCTATATCAGTAGTTCCTCCACCAATGTCAATAATCATATTTCCACTTGGTTTTGAAATATCCATTCCTGCTCCTAGGGCTGCAACTTTTGGTTCTTCATCTATAAATACTTTTCTAGCACCTGTTCGCTCAGCTGCTTCCTTTATAGCATTTTTTTCAACTTGAGTAATATTAGAAGGACAACATATTAAAATTCTTGGACGAGATAATAGACTCTTTCCATTTACTTTTCTAATAAAGTAATTAAGCATTATTTCAGTTATTTCAAAATCTGCTATTACACCATCTTTCATTGGGCGTATAGCTTTTACTTTTCCTGGTGTTCTTCCTAACATATTTCTTGCATCATGTCCAACGGCAAGCGGTTTTTTTGTTTCTGAATCAATAGCTACTACTGAAGGCTCATTTAAAACTATTCCTTGACCTTTTATATAAATTAATACATTGGCTGTTCCTAAGTCAATTCCGATATCTTTTGCAAACATGTCCTTTCGCCTCTTTTCTATAACTACTACTGGTTATTATATCACATTTATTTTTGTATTTAAAGTTATATAGTCAAATTCTGATACTTTTTTTTAGTTGATTCGCCACCACGAATATGTCTTATATTTAAATGATATTTTAAAATTTTATCAACTTCTAAATATTTGATTTTATCAATTTTTTTTAAACGTTCATGTAAATCTTTATGAACGGTACTTTTAGACACATTGAAATAGGTTGCTACTTCCCTAATAGTATATCCCGTTTTCAAAATATAATCCGCTTCTTTTAATACTCTTTCATTTATATAATTCATAAAACACCTCTACTTAATTATATAAATGTTTGTTTTTTTTATACCTAAAAAAAAGGGATATTCCCTTTTATTATTGAGCTTGTTGATTATTAAATTGTTCTTCTGGATTGATTACTTTGCCATCTTGTATAAGTTCAAAGTAAACATGGTTTTTTAAACTTGTATCAATATTTGATGTACCTGCCTTAGCAATTGGTTGTCCTTGGCTTACTTTGTCATCTTTTTTAACGCTAACGTCTTTTAAACTTTGATATACTGATGTTAAGTTATTATTATGTTTTATTTCAACTATGTTTCCAAGTAATTCATCTTCTCTTACACTAGTTACTGTTCCATCTAAAACTGCAACAACATCAAAATCATCTACGCCTCCATATGAAACCCCTGTACTTTGCATATATGTATCTTCATGAAAGAAAATGGAATTTTTTTGTGTTTCTTCTTCACCTTTGTAATCATAGTAGTTTTTAACAATTTTTACTTTTTCATCGGTATATGGTCTTATAAGTTGAACACCATTTGCTTCATTCATAACAGGAACTGTTTCATCAAAAATAGTTTTTGATACATATCCATAGTTTTCATCATTTTCTTTAAAACTATCTTTTGCGATTGATGTTTCAATAAGATAAATTGTTCCTATTAAAGCAATAATTCCTATACTATAAATTGCATATACTGCTGATTTTTTTATTCTTCTACTTTCCATAATTTCACCTCTATTTTAATTGTGAACAATTTATGGAATTTTATACTATTATATTAAAGTTTTTTTATTTCTACTCCTTGATAATAATATTTTAATATGTCTTGATATTTATATCCTTTTTTTGCCATAGCTAAGGCTCCATATTGACTCATTCCTACTCCATGACCATATCCTTTTGTTGTTATTTCCACTTGATTATCTTTTTGTTTTATATCGAAAAATGTTGACCTTAAATTTAATTTTTGGTAGATATCATTTGCTTTAAATTCATGGTCATTTATTTTTAATTCTTTAATACGTCCCGTACTTGTTGTTTTAGTTATTTCAATTTTTAAATTTGGGTTATATTCTATATTTAATTTTTGATAAAATTCCTCTAATGATAAATTATTATCCTGGCTAAAAACAGGTGATACTTCTTCATCCCAAGCTGAATCAACGCTTTTTAAATATGGTAATTGCGTTTGAAATACTTCGCCACTATTTTCAGTTTTTCCCGTACTTGTTGAAAAGAAAAAAGCTTCTATGACTTCGTTATTATAAGTCATATATTCTCCTTTTGTTTCAACTATTGCTTGTTTTATTTTATTGTTTTTTTCTTCATATTTATCTTTCCATTTTTCTTTTAATGTCGCATCATCTAGATATACCTGATTCATTACGGTATCAACAACATCATAATCTTGTTCTTTATTTTGTTCCATTTTTTTTAAAACATAACTTCTCGCTGCTACTGCTTGTGCTTTTAATGCTTCTAAATCAAATGAAGTTGGCATTTCTCCAGCTAAAACTCCTTTTACATATTCCTCAAAAAAAACTCGATCAATATTTCCATTTTCTCTTTTTACTCTAACAACTGAATTTGAAATAAAATTAAATTTAATTGTTTCATCTTTAATAAAAATAGTTACTATTATAAATGGAATTAAAATAATAATTAATGTCGTAATTATTAATTTTTTCATAATTCACCTCTTTTTAGTATTTACTATTTTTAGTATAACTTTCATTTTTTAAAATTTTTGTCAAAAAAAATTACACTAATGTGTAATTATTATATTTTTTCAAGTTTTTCAAAAATGTAGTTATTATTTTCATTTTTTATAAAAGTATATTTATAATGGTTATAGCTTTTATAATTATCTTTATTTACTTTAAAATTATTTACTATAGTTACTTCATCATTTTCATCTTTTATTTCTTTTCTATATTCTGAATATAATCCTTCTTCTTTTAAATTAGTCATATTATAATCGCTATAAATTTCATAATTAGTGATTTGGTTATCACCATTTTTAATCATATTTACAAAGGCTGTACTTACATATACATAAAATTTATTATCTTTTTTTGTATATTTGTAATTATATGTTACTACTTCGTTTTCTATCTTTTTTTCTTTTTCTTTTTCAATATAAAAGTAATTGTCTTTATAAATGATTTTTTGATAATCATCTTCGATTTCGTTAACGGTATTTGGATCATAAGAATCTAGTGTGCCATATAATTTTTGGTATGCATTCTTAATTTCTTCTTCATTTATTTTTGAATCAACAGAATATACTTTGTCGTTTATATTTATTTCTTCTTCTATTTTTTCTTTTGGGGCAAAATTCATTATTAATGAGTATAATTTATACTTAAATTCTAAATCAGTTGATGAAATTTCTTTTTGAGAAAAATTACACCCATTATTATATTGTTTTTGAATTTTAAATTGACAATAATCACTACTTGTTAGTAAAGATATTGTTTTATCTAGTTCTTGTTTTTCCTCTTTATCTATTATTTTTTCTTCGGTTTCTATTTTTTCTTTTTTTGGCTTTTTAACTGGTGTTTCTTCTTTATTTAAGTTATCACTTATTAACAGTATTACTAGACAAACTGTTAGAACTAAAACTAAACCAATAATTCCTCTTTTCATACGTTACTCCTTTATAAATATCAAATAAATTTTGAATTTAGAAAAAAATCATAAAAGAAATTTACAACTAAATATGATAATCCTAAACTAATTATAAGGTAAATAATTCTTGATTGATAATATCTATTTTTTTTAAAAAATTGATTTATATTTAATGATTCTAAGGCCCAAATGGTTATAGGTACAATAATTATATATAAAATGGTTTTAATATTCATTATTATAATTATTTATCATGTTAATTCTTCTTTGATGTCTTTCTTCATTACTAAATGGTGTTTCGATAAATTTCATGATAATTTTTTTTACTTCTTCTATACTTTTAGAATCATTAAGGGCTAAAATATTACTATCATTGTGGCTTCGTGTTAAAAAAGCTTCTTCTTCATTTTCTACTTTAGCGCATCTTATATTTTTTACTTTATTTGCTGCAATACTCATGCCTATACCTGTATGACAGATTAGTATTCCTAAGTCTATTTCTTTTTTATTAATTGCTTCTCCTATTTTAAAGGCATATAATGGATAGTCAACTGATTCTTCGGTATCAGTTCCATAATTTTTTACTTTATATCCTGATTGTGTTAATAATGTTACGATTTCATTTTTTAAATTAACACCATTATGATCATTAGCAATTCCTATTATCATTTGTTATGTCCTTTCATTTTCTTTGTTTTCTTATATACTTCAAACATCAAATTATACACTTTATAGAAAAATTTATTTGTTATTAAAGTAAATTCTCCTATTAATTCTTCTACATGAGCATTAAATCCTCTTTTGAAGTCAAATAAACCAAACATTTCTGAATCTTCATTAAATTCTCCAGTTATTCCATAAAAATTATATTTTTTATAGCCATTATTTAAAGCATATTTTATCATTTTAAAGTTTAAGAAAAATTGACCATTAAATTTCATGTACTCTCTATATGAAGCTCCAAATAGTGATACAACTTGTGTTCCAAAGGTCATAAATAATCCTCCAGCAACTACAATTTTATTTCCTTTTTCTTTTTGTAATTTTTCTAGATTTGAAATTCTTTTTTCTAAACTTTCAAATTGGGATTGAAGTTCTTTTAAAACACGTTTAGCTTTCGCACTGTCAGGTTTATTTTTAGCTTCTACTTGTTTTAGAAGATTCTGTTGTTTTTGATTATTTAAATTATATAAATATTCATCTATATCTAGTTCTACAAGCATTATTTTAATTTTATCATCTTTACTAAATGCATCATACATTTTTTCATAATAAGCTTCTGATCTATCTATAAATCCTCTACGTTCCCCAGTGTGCTCCATCAATTTTTTAAATTCATTTATTCTTGATTTATCAATTTCAACTAATTTTAAACCATGTTTATATGAGTTGTTTATTCCCCATCTAGTTGTTGAACGCATATCTTTCAAAAGTCCTTCTTCTGTTTTTCCTTCTAAATCTAAAACAGAAATCCATCTTGGTTCCAAATCTTTACCATAGTTAATAGTAAAACCTGTATGTATAAATCCTAGTTTTTTTAATTCTTCAACAACATTTTTGTTGTCAATTCCATTTTCTACTATATCACCATTTATATCTCTTTCTTGGTATATTAAATAAGGATTTATTTTAATAAAAATTCCTTTTTTCTTTTTTAAATATTTTTTAACTTCTAAGGTAAATTTTTTTAATAATTCTGTGTTATTATAATCGATTAAAAAACCACGTGGTGCGTAATATATATATCGATTAAAAATAGGTATTTTTTTACCCAATATCAAAGTTGCTGCTTCGATCTTTCCATCATTTTTTATTCCAACCATGAAATGTTTCCATCCTGTTATACTTTTTAATTCTCCCCAATATGAAGATTGAAAAAACATATTCAAAGGATGTTTTGAAGCATATTCATTAAATTCTTCTTTTGTTAATTCTTCTAACATTTTATCACCTTACTTAGTTTAATTATACTATAATTTCCATTTATTGTCATTACTTTGTTAAAGATGTGTTTATTATATTATTTATTTTTTTATCCATATTATACTTAAATATAAATATTTGACTAAAAATATATTTGAGGTTATACTTATAACGAAATAGAAAGAGTGATTTTATGCATTTTATTGAAAATGTAAATAAAGATGATTTTGAAGAGTTTGTAAAAAATAATCCTTATAAATCGCATTTTATGCAATCATATTATTGGGGAAATGTCATGAAGGAAAAAAACTTTATTCCTCATTATGTTGGACTTGAAGATGATGGAAAATTAGTTGCTACTGCATTATTATTACAAAAAAAACTGCTGGCTGGTTTTTCTTATTTCTATTGTCCACGTGGATTTGTATGGAATTATAATGATTATTCTTTACTTAAAATTTTTACTGATTATTTAAAAAAATATGCGAAAAAGAATAAAGCTGTTTTTATAAAAATTGATCCTGATATTAAAAGACATGATTTAGATATTGATGGTAATATTATTAATAAAGGAAATAACAATTATGAACTCATGAAACAATTAGAAAAATTAGGTTATAAAAATAAAGGTTTTAATAAAGATTTTGTTAATGAACAACCAAGATTTACTTTTAGATTAAATCTAGACGATGATTTTGAAAACATCTATAAAAGAATGCATCCTACAACTAGAAAAATTTTAAACAAAAAAAATCAATATGATCTTGATTTATATATTGGTGATATAAATGATATGGATGCTTTTTACGAAACTATGATTGAAACGGCTAAAAGAGAAAATTTAAAATGTACGCCTATTTCATATTATAAAAAATTCTATACTGTTTTAAATGAAGAAAATATGAGTGATTTATATGTAGTTAAAGTTAATATTGAAAAATTAAAAAAATATTATTCTAATAAAATTAATAATATAAATGATCAAATAAAAAATATTGATAAGGATAAATATAAAAACAAGCAAAAATTAGAAAACAAAATTAAAGAATTTACAAATGAACTTAATAAAGCTAAAAAGGAACTTGAAAATATTAATCAAATTAAAGAAAAAGAAATTACATTATCATCAATTATAACAGTTAAATATGGTGATAAGGTATGGACAATTCATGGTGGTAATCACTCATTACTTCGTGAATTAAATGCTAATTATTTACTATATTTCAATATTATTAAAGATGCCTATGATCAAGGCTTTAAAATAATTGATTTTTTTGGTACTAGTGGTAATGCTAATCCTGATAAAAGTGATCCTATATATGGTATTCATTTATTTAAAAAACGTCTTGGTGGGGAATACATGGAATTTATTGGTGAATATGATTTAATTATAAATAAATTTCTTTATTTTACTTATCATAAATTAGTTCCTTTATATCATAAGATTAAAAAATAAATACGCTTAAAGGCGTATTTTTTAATAAAATTTTTTTACAATTTTTAATATTCCTTGTTTCCATGGAACGCGATGAGTTTTACCAGTTTTACTCTTAAACTTTTCAAGATTTTCAACATACCATTTATAATTATGAATTAATGCCTCACTAGTTGAATATTTTGGACAAAATCCTAACTTTGTTTGAACCTTTTCAATTGATGCCACTGAATCTCTTGGTGCTGTTTCATATACCCATTTGTATAATGGTGATATGTGCAGAAAATTTAGTATACGTAAGCCTGTTAAAGCAATCCATTTAGGAAATGGTTTTATTTTTTTATTATAACCAGCATAATTTAAAACAGCTTGATAATCTTCTTTCATTGTTTTAAATTTGCTACTTCCTACATTAAAAGTATCATTAGTTTTATTTTCATCTATAGTAAGTGTTGCTATAATTAAATCAACAAAATCTGATACATCTAATAATTGAAATTTATTATTTCCACTACCAATCATTGGAAATCCATGGCCAGTATAAGCCCAATCATAAAATAAAGAAAAAACTCCTAAACGTTCAGGCCCTACAAATGTCATTGGTCTAAAAATAGGAACATTCATCCCTTTTTTTCTATATTTTATACAAACTTTTTCTGCTTCTATTTTTGCTATTCCATATGGTCCAACACCCTTTAGCTTATCATTTTCGAGTAAGGGATAATGATCATATATACCATAAACAGCCGTTGATGATATGTGTACAAATCGCTTTACATTATATTTATATGCTGTCTTTATAACATTTTCTGTTCCTGTAATATCGGTTGAAAATATTTCCTCTTTTGTATAAGAAGGTAATGCTGCTGCACAATGAATAACATAATCACAATCTTTCATTTCTTTTTCTAACAATGAAATATCTCTTATATCACCGACAATTGCTTTAATTTTATTTCTACATTCATATTCAAATGGAACTAAATCATAAGAAATAACATCATAATTTTTTTTAATTAATTCTCTGATTAAATTAATTCCTAAAAATCCACTTCCACCTGTTACAAAAACTTTCTTTTTCATTTTTACCTCCTTATAAATATAACTCTAATAAACTTATAATAATAATTCCATATAAAATACAAATTAGTGTTAATATTTTATCATTTAATAAGACATCGACTAAATTTCCATCTAATGACTTTTTTGCTTCTTTATCATATCTAATAAAAATTAACAATACTAAAATTGGAGTAAACATAATATATTTTATATGTTGCATTAGGCACCAGATTACATAACAAATTAACATCAAAATTAAAGATATAATACTAAATATTCTTAATCTTTTTTTATCATATTTTTTTAAAACTTTACGGCATTTTTTATTTTCAATTTCAACTCTTCTTTTAGTTAAAATTAAATATAAAGATCCAAAAATAACTGTTAAGTTTAAAATTAATGAGACGGTTACATTTAAAATCATTGCTCCATAATCGATTCTAATTATATAAAATGTAATTATTAATAATAAATCTAAATATGGTATATTTTTCCCATAAAAAGAATAAAAAAGATTTAATAAAAAATATGCTAATAAATATAAATAACTAAATAAGCTACATGTAAAATAGTTTAGAATTAATGATAGAAAAAAAGTTAAAATAGAAATTTTAAGAGCTTTATCTTTACTAATTTTTCCACTTGAAATTGGTTTGTTTTTTTTGACTGGTGTTTTTTTATCCAAATCATAATCAATGATATCATTAATTATATATATTACTGATGACATAAGTGAGAATGAAATAAATCCAATTAAAATTTTATAAAAATCATTTGTAAATAAATCAGCACCAAATATAATTGTTGTAAATATCAATAAATTTTTAATATAATGTTTAACCCTAAATAATTCTAAATATGTCTTCATTACAACCAAACATCCTTTTTTGTCTTTTTATTTTTAATTATATTTTCACTTGCTTTAATTGCACTCATCATAGCTTTATCCATATCAATATATTGGTGTTGTCCTGCTCTTCCTATAAAATAAATATTTTCAAATTCATTTAAATATTTTATTATTTTATTTCTTTTTTTGTATGTTCCATAATATGCCGGATATGCATTTTTTACTTTTTCAATTTTATAATCTTTTATTCCACTTTTAGGACACAAGTCAATAATTTGTAATTCTTTTTTAGCTATTTCTATTATTTCTTTTTGATTTAATTTATAGAAATTATCTTGTGTATCACAACAATATTCTAAAGTTAATAATATATTATTTTCATAATCATCATTTGTAAACATATATTTTGACCAATTATTAGAAATCTTAATACGTCCAAATTTTATACTCGGATCTTGAATAAAAAACCAACTATCATTTTTTACTATATTATAATTCATTTTTGCTTCTAAATCTTTTTTTGATAATAGGATGTTAACTAAAACTAAATCTCTAAATGGTAAATTTTTAATATCATCTAAAATTTGATTATTTAAGTTTTCTGCTTCTAATAAAGTAGGAAATTCTTTTAATGGAATACTACTTATTATATAATCTGGTTTAATATGTTTTTCTTCTTTGTTTTCCATATAAATGACATCTGTTATTTTATTTTTACTCATTTTAATTTTTTTAACATAACTATTAGTTAAAATTTTACCTTTTTTATTTATTATATTTTGAGCTAATTTTTCATAAAATTGTCCACATCCATATTTTGGATAATAATATTCATCAATTAATGATGGTTCATTTTGAACTCTTTTTTTAAATATTTTTTCTTTTAAAATATTAATAAATGATGTTTCTCTAATCCTTTGTTTTCCCCAATCAATATCTATATTTTTTGGATGTACGCCACAAATTTTTTTCGTATATTCTAAAAAGAACATTTCATAGAATTTTTTACCGTATCGATTTATATAGTAGTTTTCTAAATTTATTTCTTCTCGTTTTTTTATTAATACTTTTAAATAACTAAAACCTATTTTAATTAAGTTTAAAAATCCTATTTTTTTAATAGTATCAAAGTTTATTTTAATAGGATATTCATAGAATTTTTTATCAAAATAAATGTTTGAACAACTACTATTTATCAACATTACTTCATCGCTATTATCTTTAGTTACACCTTTTCTTATATATTTTTTTATTTCTTTTTCTGTTAATTCTTTTGAAAATTCATCAGTTATGGGTAACATATTATAAACTATATCATTTACTTTTTTATATTCACTTATTCTATAAAAATGAACACCATAATCAATTAAGGTATTTTTAAACTTGATTGTTTTGCATAGTCCACCTATTTGGTTTTCTTTTTCTAAAATAGTAACATTATATTCGCCATTATTTAGTAATTCATAAGCAGCTGTAAGACCTGCGGGACCTGCTCCTAGTATTAACACATTTTTCTTTTTCATAGCATACTCCTTTACCATTTAAGTATATCATAATGTCATTGATGAATAAAGGTTAATGGCACTAAAAAACTCTAACCTATTGGTTAAAGCTTTATTAATAAAATTATTTGTCTTCTTTTTCTGAATTTTGATCAAATCCATATTTACGATTGAATTTTTCAACACGTCCAGTTCTTTTTACTGCACCTTGTTCTCCAGTATAGAAAGGATGACATTTATTACAAGTTTCCAAATGTAATTCTTCTTTATTAGATTTTACAGTAAAAGTATTTCCACATGCACATGTAACTTTTGTATCTACATAATTTGGATGTATTCCTTTTTTCATCTTCATTCTCCTTCCGCCATGACTAATTCAAGTCATAGTAATTTATTGCTTTTATATTATAGCAAGTATTTTATACAAATGCAAGCTATTAACTTAATATTTTATTTTCTATTATTTTTTTGATTTCTTTTTCTACATATTTTTTTCCATTTTTATTTAGTTTTAAAGGATTTATAAAATATATTTTATTTTCATAACATATTTCTCCTAATTTTTCGTTTATGTAGTTAAATATTTTTTTATTTGAGTTTTCAAGGCCAATTACAATAATATCTTCTTTACAGTATTGCCTCATTAGTTTTATTGCTTCTTCCATATCTTCTAACATTTCATCTGCATAATTATATAATTCTTTTTGATTGGTTGTATTTAATTTATAATTAATGTCATTTATACTTGGAACATATATTAATAAATCAGCTTTAATTAAAGCATTTTTAATTGTTTGTTTTTTATTTTTTATATTAATACTTTTATTATTTTTGATATCATTAATCAAATCTGTTGTACGATAATCTTTTTCTATATATCCCGTCACATATCTTTCTAATTTTTTTTCATCTTTAAGAAAATTAACTATTGTTTCTTCATAATTATAATTCCCCATATTTAAATCTAGGTAATATATATTTCTATCCATTGTTGTTAAATAAATAACAAATACTGTTAAAATTACTAAGGCTATGACCAAAATTGTTTTAAATTTCATATTATAACCCCCTAAAAAAAGTAGAGATAACTCTACTTTAATTATATTTCAATTATTTCTATCTTAGCACCAACATTTTGTAATTTTTCAACTATATTTTCATAACCTCTTAGAATATGTTCTACATCACTAATAATCGTTGTGTTGTCAGCGACTAATCCAGCTAAAACTAAACATGCACCAGCTCTAAGATCGGTTGCAACTACTTCACATCCATTTAGTTTTGTTGGACCATATATTTTTATTTTATCTTCATCTATTTCTATTTTTGCACCCATTTCATTTAAATATGGAACATTTTGAAAACGATTTTCATATATTGTTTCCTGTAATATTGATGTTCCATTACATTGAGTTAATAAAACTGTTAGTGGTTGTTGTAAATCTGTTGGAAAACCAGGATATACTAATGTTTTAATATTAATTGGTTTTAAATTTTTATTTTGACTTACAGTAATAAAATCCGCACCTATTTCTAAATCTATTCCCATTTCAATTAGTTTTGATGTCAAAGATTCAATATGTTTAGGAATTAAATTTTTAAGTGTAATTTTTTTACCAATTAAAGCTCCAGCAAGTAAATAAGTACCGGCTTCTATTCGATCTGGAATTACCTCTGTAAATCCTTTTGATAGTTTTTTTACACCTTCTATTTTTATTTTACTGGTTCCTGCTCCTGTTATTTTTGCACCCATATTATTTAGAAAAGTTGCGACACTTACTATTTCTGGTTCTTTTGCAGCATTTTCAATTATTGTTTTTCCTTCTGCTTTAACAGATGCTAATATGGTATTTATAGTAGCCCCGACACTTGGCATATCCAAATAAATATTTGTTCCTATTAATCTATTAGCTACAATTGTGTATTTGTTGTTTTCTTCTTTAATTTTTGCTCCTAATAGTTCAAAAGCCTTTAAAGTTTGATCAATTGGTCTTGATCCTATTTTACATCCACCTGGAAAATACATTTCAACTTTTTTATATTTTCCAAGTAAAGCTGCCATAAAATAATATGAAGCACGTAGTTTAGTTGAAATAGATTCAGGTATTTCTTTATTAACTATTTTTGTTGGATTTATAATCATTGTTCCTTGTTTATGAACTACAGTTGCTCCTAAATAAGTTAATATCTCATTTAAGGCTTC
This sequence comes from uncultured Mycoplasmatota bacterium, assembly GCA_900550255.1. Taxonomy (GTDB): domain Bacteria; phylum Bacillota_I; class Bacilli_A; order RF39; family UBA660; genus UMGS1271. Next base: position 56,133 of record URQZ01000003.1, read on the forward strand.
AATATCAGAAATATTTGGGATATTGTCTATTTGTACTTCTTCATCAGATAATATAGAAGCGGGAATGAGTGCGACTGCACTATTTTTTGCTCCACTTATATTTATTGTTCCTTCCAATAAATGATTTCCTTCAATTTTAATTTTTTTCATGCATACCTCCTAGATGATTATTAATTTATACGATTAATACTTCCTAAAACATTTACTTTATGTTCAATTGCTTGTTTCATACTTTGTTCTCCAGATTTTATAACTGTTCTAGGGTCATATGCTTTTGTATCTTCACTTAAAAATTTACGAACAGCTTTAGTCCATGCTATTTGCAATTCTGTATTTATATTTACTTTGCATATTCCACTTGCAATAGCTTTTTTTAATTTTTCATCATCTATTCCTGTTCCTCCATGTAATACTAATGGAATATTTGTTTTTTCACTAATTTCTTTCATTTTATCAAAGTCTAAGCATGGTTCTCCCTTATATAATCCATGAACACTACCAAGTGCTGGGGCTAAAAAATCTATTTTTGTTTCATTATATAAGCTTAATGCATCATCTACTTTAGCATATGCAATTTCACTACTCATGTTATCTTCTGATCCACCTATATGACCTATTTCAGCCTCAATTGTAATGTTTTTTATTCTCGCATATTCAACTACTTGTTTTGTCATGTCTATATTTTCTTCAAGTGAATACTTAGATGCATCAATCATTACTGAAGTAAAACCAGCATCTACTGCTTTTTTACATGATTCAACACTACTTCCATGATCTAGATGAATAGCTACTGGAATTTGAATATTTAATTCTTCATCTAAATTTTTTACTAGGTTAGCAACTACTTTATATCCACCCATATAACGTATTGCTCCTTCACTTACACCTAAAATAACTGGACTTTTTAATCTATTACATTCTTCTAATATATATCTTGTCCATTCCAAATTATTAATATTAAAATGAGGTACTGCATATTTATTAACTTTTGCATCCTCTAACATTTTTTTTGCGTTTACTATCATATCTATCACCAATACCATTATAGTATTTTTTAGATAAAAAGGCAAATATTATATTAAATATATTATTCCTATTATTATTAGTGCTAATCCTCCAAATAGAGTAGATATTTTTCCTATTTTATCATTGATTCTTTTTCCAAGAAATAATCCCAAGCTTGTAAAAAAGGCACTTGATATTGAAAATATTAAAGCACTTGCAAAGGTATTTTCATATATTGTTTTAAGCCCTATTCCAACTGAAAAACTATCAATACTTACAGCAAGGCCGAACATTAATAACTCACTAAATTTCATTATTGAAACACTATTTTCTTGTTTGAAGGTTTCAAAAATCATTTGTATTCCAATAAAAAATAAAACAATGAAAACAATTGTATTTGGATTAATTGGAAGAAAATTTAAAATTTTTGTTCCTACCCACATTCCAAGCAAAGGCATAAAAAAATGGTATAAACCTACTATTAAAGAAAGAAGACGAATTTGACTTTTTTCTAAATTTAATGTTCCATATGCGAGTGATAATGAAAAGGCATCCATACTAAGACTTACAGCTATTACTATTACCATTATAATTGACATAAAAAAACCTCCTATAACATTTTATTAGAAGGTTTTATTTTTATACTTATTTCAAATATTTATCTAACAATTCTTTCACAAAAAATTTATATTCTACATCATCACTTTCTTCAGCTTCTATTAAACATAGTGGTGGAAATAAAACACACCACCAATTTTTTCCTTTTCCTTCTCCTAAAGTTACTAAAACAGATTCATAATATCCTGCTTCATATTTTATTTTTTTATATTCTTTTGCTGGAAAATAGTTATCGCCATAATTTATTTTATAATCTAATGGATAATTTTCGTTGATTAGCACCTGTTTTATACTTTTGTCTATATTATCTAAATTGTTTGTTATTTTCTCACGTGCTTCTTCTACTTTCTTAGTATTTTTTACAAGTTTATAAATATCTTGTTGTAATTGTTCACTTACTTTCATTTTTATTTGTTGATCATATTTTGAATCACTATTTGCAACGACTCTTAGTCTTATCGCTTCTTTTGGTATTATTAATGTTTCAGCCTTTGTTTTTGAGAAAAAAACAACTCCAAGTATTACTAATATTATTATTATGTTTTTTTTCATAAAAAAATCATCTCCTATTTAATAGTGATGACTTTTTATCATTTTATTCACTTATGATAACTTTCATTATTATTTATTTTAAAACATCTATATATTTGTTCTAATAATAGTACCCTAAATAGTTGATGAGGAAATGTCATCTTTGAAAATGATAAAGAAAAATTACTTAATTTTTTAATATCTTCATGTATTCCATATGATCCACCAATTATAAAAGCTATATTAGGGTGTGTTATAAATATATTATCTATTTTAGTTGCGAATTCAGTTGAAGTTATACTTTTTCCTTCAATTGCAAGTGTTATTATATAGTCTTTTTGATTTAGATGTTTTAAAATCAAATTTTTTTCTTTAGTTAATATATTATCTGTTTGATCTGGAACTTCTATTATTTCAATCTTTGAATATTTTGTTATTCTTTTTTTATATTCTTCAATGGCATCTTTTAAATATTTTTCTTTTATTTTTCCTACACATATTATTTTAATCATACTTTAATCAAATCCGTTTTTTCATCTTGTTCTGCTACTATTATTTTTTGGATTTTTTGATGTTTTTTTTCTAAGTTATCATATAAAGTTTTATAAGCTAATTCTTTTGTATTATTATCTTGACTTAAATGGGCTAAAACAATATATTTAGTTTTATTTCCAATGTAAGTTGATAAGTATTTTGCAGAATCTTCATTAGATAAATGGCCTCTATCTCCTTGAATTCTTTGTTTTAAGTGATATGGATATTTACCACTCATAAGCATTTTAATATCATGATTGCTTTCCATAATGTATATATCATGATTTCTTAATTTTTCGGTATTTTTTTCATTTATATAACCTGTATCAGTTATATAAACTAACGATTTATCATTGTTTTTTATTATATATCCATTTGAGTCTGATACATCATGTGATGTTTTTATGTAATCTATTTCTAGTTCATTTATTCTAAATGGTTCATCTATAAAACAACAATCATCAATCGAAATCATATCCTTTAAGTCCTCATACATTTTAATAGTTAAATAAACTTTAGGATGATATTTTTTTACAAAAACTTTTAAACCATTTGTATGGTCATTATGAGTATGGGTTATTAATATTCCATCTATTTCATTTGGTTCTATGCTTAATTGGTTTAACAATTGAACTATATAAGAACAACTCTTACCAATATCTATTAATATTTTGGTTTTATTTCCTTCTACTAAAGTTGAATTTCCTTTAGATCCACTTGCTAGAACACAAGCACTTAGCGATTTAACATTGTCCATGGATTTATTCTACGTCCTCCATTCCAAGGTCTTCCTCCAACCCATACTTCAAAGTGTAAATGTGGACCAGTTGCATATCCTGATTTTCCTACATATCCAATTACTTGTCCTCTTGATACAACTTGACCAACGGTAGCATTTCTCTTCAACATATGGGCATAACATGTATAGTATCCATTATTATGATTTATACATACATAATTACCATCTTGTGTTCTTGATGTTGATTCACTTACAACACCGTTTGTTGCAGCATAAATTGGTGAACCCATTCCTGTTCCGGAAATATCAATAGCACCATGAAGTTCACGACCTCCTGTTACTGGATTAATACGATATACATAGTCCGATGATATAGTATATCCACTATTTGTTGGGAATTGCCAATTGCTAGTAGTTCCGACACTTGGTATAATTTTTTCTCCTAAAATAATGACTTGATTTATACTTGGTTTTAATTCTTCTTTTTCCACTGTATTAACGTATGTTATTTGACCATTCGTTATTTGAATTTTTTGACTAACTCTTTCTAATCCATTTTCACCTGTTTGAATTACTTGATCGTCCCCTTGAATTCTGTTTTCATCATATTGATAATCGGTTTGAAATTTTATTTCTTTATCTTCTACAACATATTCGTCAACGACTACTGAAACTTGGGGATCAGTAAATCCTATAACTACTTCTTGACCTGGAAATAATAAGTTTTTTGAGCTTGTAAAATTAGGGTTTGATATTAAAAATTCTTCAGTACTTATTTGGTTATTAAAAGCTACTTCTTCTATTGTATCTCCTTCTTTTACAATATATTTACTTTGATCTTCTGTAGTACCAAATAAAAGGAATTTTGATAATTCTTCTTCATCCGTGTAAATTTTTTCTGTTACTGGTATTTTTGTTTTTTTAATAGTTATATTATCAGAAATATATACATTTTCTATTTTTTTACCAGTTGTATCTATTTCAACTTGTGATTTATTTTTATAAGCTCTATAATCATCTTCACCAACAAATGTTTTTATTGTTTTTTCTAATGATTTTTTAAATATTTTCTTATCGGTTACATATATTACTTTTGTTTTATCTTCTTTTTTTATACTAAATTGATATCCTGATATAGTAAATGATGCTTTTTTAGCTATTTTTTGATATATTGTTTCAACACTAATTAATTTATTATCATAAGTGGATACCTTTCTGATTTTTAATCCCGTTGGGGCATATATTTTTTTAGTATGATATTGTTTTTTATATTTAACATTTTTTTTATCTATATATTTTTCTAATTCACTTTTTGATTTAATAGTACCTAATACTTCCCCATTTAAATAAACTTTATAAAAAGTATTTGGATTACTATCTCTTCTATATCCAAAACTAAGATAAACTGTGATTATTGTTATAAATAAAATAAATATTATCAATATTAGTTTTTTCATCTTATCACCTAATTTTCTTCTTTTTCAACGAAATTTACAAAAGTACTAGTATTTCTTTTGAATAATAAATCAATTGTTGTAGTTGGACCATTACGATGTTTTCCTATGATAAATTCACTACGACTTGTGTGTTCATCAATAGCACTTTCCTTATTGTAATAATCATCACGATATAGGAATGCTACAATATCGGCATCTTGTTCAATAGATCCTGATTCTCTTAAGTCACTTAGGATTGGTCTTTTATCGTCACGCCCTTCAACACTACGTGAAAGTTGTGCTAAAGCTATAATAGGAATTTCTAATTCCATAGCAAGTGTCTTTAATGATCTTGAAATTTCAGCTATTTCTTGTTGTCTATTTCCAGCATATTTAGCTGAACCAGAAATTAATTGTAAGTAGTCAATAATAACTATATCTAAGCCTTTTTCTGATGTTGACAAACGACGACATTTTGCTCTTATTTCTCCTATTGTCATTCCTGGAGTATCATCTATAAATATATTGGTATCGGCAAGTCTACTTATTGCTTCATTTATTCTTTTCCAATCATTGTGTTCTAATCGACCATTTCTAAGTTTATAACCTTCTATTTGTCCTACTGATGATAACATTCTGGTAGCTAATTGTTCTGCACCCATTTCCATATTAAACAAGGCAACTGATTTTTTACTATTTATTGCCATGTTTGTTGCTAAATTAAGGGCGAAGGCTGTTTTCCCCATAGCAGGACGAGCTGCTATTATTATAAGTTCATTTTCATGAAAACCTGACGTTATTTTATCCAAATCATAAAACCCACTTGGTATTCCTGTTATTTCACCTTTATTTTGGGCTAATTTTTCCAAGTCAGCTTGTGTTTTATATAAAACATCTTGAATAGATCTAAATTCTGTTCCTTTTCTCGTTTTTACGACGTTAAGAATTTTCTTCTCTGCTTTATCTAGAATATCTCCTAATGAATCCCTTCCATTATATCCTTCTGTTTCAATTTCTAAAGCAGTATCTATTAATTTTCTTAATGTTGCTTTTTCTGAGACGATTTTTATATATTCATCAACATTAGCAGCTGATGGAACTAAACTTGTTATTTCAGCTATATATTCAACTCCACCTACTTGAGTTAGTTCCTTTTTTTTATCAAGTTCAGCTGTTACGGTTGTAATATCTATTGGTTTTCCATTTTCTGATAATTCACTTATTGCCTTAAATATTTTATTATGTGAATCTAAAAAAAACTGTGTTGCATCTAATGATTCAACGCATTTTTGAAGAGCATACTTTGATAGAAACATTGATCCTAAAACTGATTGTTCTGCTTCAATGTTATGTGGCATTACTCTTTCTTTCATTTTATCACCTTACTTTACTACTTGAATTTTGATTGTTGCTTCTACTTTTTTATGTAATTCAATTTTAACATTATGAATTCCTAAACTAGTTATTGGAGTGTCAAGTTTAATTTGTTTTTTATCTATTTGATATCCTTTATTATCTAATTCTTTTTTTATTTGTTTTACTGATATTGTTCCAAACATCATATCTTGTTTTCCAGTTTTTGCTTTAAAGATAAATTTTTCTTTTTCTAATTTTTGTTTTAAAGATTGCATATCTTTTATATATAAATTTTCTTCTAACTGTTGTTCTGACATATCGTGTTCTAATTTTTTAACATTTGCTGGAGTAGCTAAAATAGCATATCCCTTTTTTATTAAGAAATTTTGACCATATCCATCAGTCACTTCTTTGATTTCATTTTTTTTACCTTGACCTTTTAAATCTTTTAGAAAAATTACTTTCATTTTATCACCTCTATACTTTGTAATAATTTTTGTTTTACTTCTTCTAATTTTTTACTTTCAATTGTACAAGCTGCATCTGTTTGATGCCCACCTCCACCTAATGATCTCATTATAGCTTCTACATCGATTTCACCAATTGATCTAGCACTTATACCTATTATGTTTTTATCGATAAAACCTATGGTAAAAGATGCCTCTACATCGTCAAATTGTAATAAATCTTCTGAAATTAATGCTAACTGGTATCTTTCATATATATTTTTATCCATAACACATAAAGCCATATTTTTATTTATCATATAGCTTTTTTTAATAAAATCCTGTCTTTTACAATAATTTTCTTTATTTTCTTTCAATAAATTTTGTTTATCTATGTTATTTGCACCCAATTCTAAAAGATAAGCTGCTGTTTTAAATGTTTCAGGGCTTGTTTTTATATTGAATTCATTTGTATCTACTTCTATTCCTGCTAACATTATTGTAGCTATTATTGGTTCTATTTTTAAATTTAGTGATTTTAAATATGCAGCCATTATTTCTGTTGCACTTGATTTACTATTATCAATATAACTAAAAATAGGATTTTCAATTTGATCATCTGATTTAATATGGTGATCAATAACAATAATTTTATCAAAATCTTCAACGATTTTAGAATATCCAAGTAAGGATTTTTTATTTGTGTCTAAAACAGCTACTAATGTATTTTTACTATTAAATTTTACAAGATCTTCTTGCATTATAAATTTTATTTTAGTTTTTTTCTCATTTAATTTTTCAATTGTTTTTTTTATAATTTTATTATTATCTATATCATCTAAAAATATATATGGATTTTTGTTAAAACTTTGAACTATTTTATATAAACAAAGGGAAGAACCTATTGCATCTAAATCCATTCCTTTATGGGCAATGATAATTATATTTTTATTTTCCTCTATTTGTTTTGTAATTTTATTGAATATATTTTTCATATGCCACCTCTTTTAACATTATACTATAAAATAAAATGGATGTCTAAACTATTTAAAAAAAAATAGAGATAATCCCTATTAAAATTTGTTTTTTGAAAAATTATTGAACATATTGTTATTTAATTCTTTTTGTGCATTAACTTTTTCGTTTATATTATTTTGAGATGGCATATTAAAATGATTTTCACATTTGTTTAATTTTTTTGTTTGCATTTCATTGAATTTTGCTTCTTGTGTTCCAACTCGATAACCGTATTCATAACCCCTGATATAATTTACATTGTTAGAAAAAGCGGAAATATTACTTTCTGTTTTTGACAAGCCATGACTATATCCATCATTATATCCTCTCTTGTATTCACTTGCTTCTTCTGTTTGTACTGTCTTTTCTTTTTTCTTTCTAAAAAACATTTTAATCCTCCTTTATTTTTTTTGCCATTTCTTTTATTTTATTAAAGCGATGATATATTCCAGATTTACTAATTTGTTTTCCTGTTTCAATTGAAATAATTTCACTTAATTCCACGAGTGATACATCTGGATATTTTAATCTATATATTGCGACTTCTTTTGTTTTTTCATCTAATAATTCTAATCCACCTATTTTCTTTATTTTATTTATTTCCTTTATCTGTTTTGTTGCCGTTTCAATTACCTTATCTATATTTGCTTGCTCACAATTATTTAGACGATTTGTCATATTTTTGTGATCACGATAAATTCTTATATCTTCGTAATAAAATAAAGAGTTGGTTGCATTCATTATTCTTAAAAAATCACTTATTTTTTCTGCTTCCTTTATGTATACCATATATTTATTTTCACGTTTTAAATATTTGCTTTTTAAATTAAATTTATTAAGTAATTTTGATATGAATTTAGCGTAATTTAAATTATCTACGATAAATTCTAAATGATATTGAGATTTTTTTGGATCATTTATACTACCAGAACTTAAAAATAATCCTCTAAGATATGCCCTTATTAAAAATTCATCAGCATATATATATTCTTTTGGAATTTCTTGATCAAGCGACAAATCTCGTTTAATTAAATCTATTTTTTGATTTATTTCAATTATATATATGTAATTTTTATTAAAATTGTATCCACGTCTTACTACTATTTTTGGATTAAAATGATATATTTTTTTTATCAATGTGAATATCCTTCGCGATACGCTTGCATTTTCGCTACTTATTTTGATATTTTCCCCAATTTGTCCAATATTTCTAATTATTGCTGATAACTCGGATATGTTTTCTGTTTCTACCATATCTAATTTACTAACTTCATTTTTAACAATACTTGTGTAAGACATTATATCATTCCTATCTTATTAAATATGCATATATATCAAGTGCTAATTTATCTACTTTATGACGTATTACTTCATCCTGAATATTTACATAATCATTTTGAATTATTTCTATATCAATATTTTCTTCATCTAAAATTACTTGATCTTTTTGTTCTAGAGTTTCATATTTTTTTAATATATTTTTATCTATAATACTATTATTAGCTATTACAACATCTACTTTTCTGTTTTTTAAATATTTATTTAAAATTTTTAAATGATCACTAACTTTATAATTATCTGTTTCGCCAGGTTGAGTCATCATATTACTTACATACATTATTTTAGAATTACTTTTTTCTAATTCTTTTAAAATGTCGTGACATAGTAAATTTGGTAAAATACTTGTATATAAACTTCCCATACTTAAGATTATTAAATCTGCTTCTCTTATTGCCTTCAATGATGCCTCACATACTACTGGTTCCTCTTTATAATAAACTTCTTTTATTTTCTTAGGGCATTCTGTAATATTATGTTCCCCTTCAATTATTTCTCCATCTTCCATTTTTCCCATCAAAGTAACACAATCTTCTGTTAAAGGTAAAACACATCCTTTTAATTTTAAAATTTTACTAATTGATTCTATTGCATCAGATAAATTTCCTGTTATTTCCGATAAAGCAGTTAGAATAAGATTTCCTACTGTATGGCCATTTAAATCACTTGTAGTTTGAAAACGATAATTTATAACATCACCAAAAACAGAATCTTTTTCGGCAAGTGAAACTATTACTTTTCTAATATCACCTACTGCTGGAGTATTAAATTCTTCTCTTAATCTACCAGTACTTTTTCCATCATCACATACTGATACAATTGCAGTTATATCTATTGGAAATTGTTTAAGTCCTTTTAATAATGTGGACATTCCTGTTCCACCACCTAAAACAACAACTTTTTTATTCATGATTAATCACCTAATATATTATACTATATTTTTATTTTTTTGAAAATAAAAAAGACTTTTAGTCTTTATTTAGATTATTTTTTATTGTATTTGCAGCTGTAGCTCCTTCACCAGCTGCTGTTATTATTTGGTACAAATCTTTTTTTATTATATCTCCACATGCACATATATTATCTATATTTGTTTGCATTTTTTCATCAACGACTATATAATTATCATTTAATTTTAAATTAGGTACATTAGGTATTATAGGTTCAAATCCAATGTAGATAAATAAGCCATGACATAAAAGTTCTTTAGTTTCATTTTCTTTTTTTATTATAATATTAGTTAATTTATTTTGTTTTTCTTTCAATTTTATAATATTTGAATTGTACATTACTTCTATATTTGCTGTATTTTTTACTTTTTCAATTAAAATTTCATCGGCTCTCAATTTGGAGCTTCTATTTATTATTGTTATCTTTTTACATATTTTTGATAAATATAAACTTTCTTCTAGAGCACTATTTCCGCCACCTACAACACATACTTCTTTGTCTTTATAAAGTAATCCATCACATGTAGCACAATAACTAATGCCATTTCCTATTAATTTATCTTCATTTTCTAAGTTTAATTTTCTAGGGGTACGTCCGGTTGCAATTATAATTGATTTTGTTTGATAATTTCCTAAATCAGTATTTACTATAAATAAGTTATTTTTTTGTGTAATTTCTGATGCGTTCCCATATTTATAATTGATATCTAATTCTTTTATTTGTTCATATAAATTCATAGCAAAAGTTGAACCATCTATTTTTTTTATTCCTGGATAATTTTCTATAATTGATGTATTACTAATAATTCCACCAGGCATATTTTTTTCTAAAAGTAATATATTAAAATTCCATCTTTTTAAATAAATAGAAGAGGTTGTTCCTGCTACTCCAGCTCCTATAATGATACAATCAAATGTTTCTTTCATTTTCTTTCCCCTTACTTTTATATTCTATGTTATTTTTAAATTTGAAAAAAGTAAATATTCCAATTAAAATCATTAATATTGAAATAAGTTGAGCCATTTTTATATTTCCAAACATTAAACTATCAGTTCGCATTGATTCTATTATGAAACGAATAATTCCATACCAAATCATATAAATACTTGTTATTTGACCTAATTTTACCTTTGTTTTATTTCTAATTAATATTAAAATAATAAATCCAAATAAACACCATAAAGATTCATAAAGAAAGGTTGGTATATAATAATTTCCATCAATATACATTCCATTAATTATAAACTGTGGAAGATGTTGATGACGCAGAATTGATAAGGATGTTATCGGTCCATGAGCTTCTCCATTGAAAAAATTTCCCCATCTTCCAATTGCTTGACCTAATACCAAACTCACAACTAAAATGTCAATTATTTTTAATGTATTTATTTTATGTTTTTTTGTATAATATAGAACAAAAATGATTCCTGCTATTATTCCTCCATGAATAGCAAGACCACCTTCCCATACTTTAAATATACTTAATATATTATTTGAATAATAATCTAAATTAAATATTACGTAGTAAATTCTAGCACCTATTAAAACAGTAGGTACTAAGTAAAAAAACAAATTATATATAAAATCAGTTGATATATCATATTTTTTTGCTTCTTTTAAAGCTAGGATTGCTCCTAAGGCAAAAGCTACAAATAAGATTACTGAATACCAATATATTTGGATATTTCCAATAGTTATAAAGATAGGATTCATTGTTTACTCCTTTCCTAATAATGGTTCTAAAACTAATTTATCCATCATTATATTCATAAGTGAAATTAAAATTGCTACCAAAAAGCTCATGAATATTCCATGTATAGAAAAATGTTTTCCCATTATAAAATCAACTATTTTTAGTATAAATACATTTATAAAAGGATAAAAAATTCCTAAGCTTATAGCTGTTATGGGGATTGTCAATGTTACTATTAAAGGTTTTATTGTTTTATTTAATATATAAATTATTATAGAAGCTATTAGTGCATATATCCCATAATATTTATTATCAATTTGAATTGTATTTTTAAAAATTACTGACATTGATATAAGTATAAGCGCATAACCAATCATATATATTATCCATTCTATAAATTTGTTTATTCGTTTATGTTTTTTTGAATCAACAAGTGTTATATTCATGATTTTCTCTCCTTTTACTAATTATATCATAGTTTATTAATTTAATTTTTAAATTTATCTGACAAATTTAGCATTTATTCACTTTCTATTTCAAATAAAATATCTCTTAATTCCATTGCCCTTTCAAAGTCTAAATTTTTAGCTGCTTCTTTCATTTCTTTTTCGATATTAGCAAGGTAGTTTTGTTTTTCTTTCTTTGTCATTTTTGTTTTTGGTTTTTCAACTTTTTCCTCATTTTTTACAATATCTGGAATTTCTTTTTTGATAGTAGTTGGAGTTATATTGTGCTTTTTATTATATTCCATTTGAATTTTTCGACGCCTTTTTGTTTCTTCAATTGCTATTTCCATAGAATTACTTATTTCATCTGCATACATTATTACTTTTCCATTAGCATTTCTAGCAGCTCGTCCAATCGTTTGAATTAAACTTCTATCACTTCTTAAAAATCCCTGTTTATCAGCATCCATTATAGCTACTAAACTTACTTCTGGTATGTCTAATCCTTCTCTTAATAAATTTATTCCAACTAATACATCATATGTACCAATTCTTAAATTTCTTATTATTTTTAGTCTTTCTAATGTTTTAATTTCACTATGAAGATAAGCAACTTTAATATCGATTTTTTTCAAATATTGCGTTAATTCTTCTGCCATTCTAATTGTTAAAGTTGTTATTAAAACTCTTTCATTTTTCTGTTTATGGCTTTCTATTTCTTCAACTAAGTTGTCAATTTGATTTTTTGTTGGTCTTACTTCTATTATAGGATCTAATAACCCGGTTGGTCTTATTATTTGTTCAATAAATTTTTGATTTGTTTTTTCAAGTTCATAGTCTCCAGGAGTTGCTGATACACAAATAACTTGATTTATTTTTTGTTCAAATTCATCAAATTTTAATGGTCTATTATCCATCGCACTTGGTAATCTAAATCCATAGTCAACTAGCATTTTTTTTCTAGCATGATCTCCATTATACATTCCTCTTATTTGTGGAATAGTAACATGTGATTCATCTATTACCATTAAAAAGTCGTCTCCAAAAAAATCGATTAATGTGGTTGGGGTAGCCCCTTTTTCTTTTAAAGCAAGTTGACGAGAATAGTTTTCAATTCCACGACAAAATCCTGTTTCTTCCAACATTTCTAAATCATAATTTGTTCTTTCCATTAATCTTTGATATTCAAGTAATTTATTTTCACTTTTAAATTTTTCTAGTTGTTCATTTAGTTCTATTTCTATATTTTTGATTGCTTTTTTTAATTTTTCATCACTTGTCACAAAATGACTTGCAGGAAAAATTGAAACTGTTTTTTTATTTTTTAATATTGCTCCAGTTAAGGTATCAAATTCACTTATTTTTTCTACCTCATCTCCAAAAAATTCTATTCTTATTCCTTTATCATGAACTCCAGCAGGAATTATTTCCAATACATCTCCATGAGCTCTAAATGTTCCTCTTTTTAAATCTATATTATTTCTTTCATATAACATTTCAATTAATTTGTATATTACTTCATCTCTATCATAGGTATCTCCTTCTGATAAGGTTAACATTTTTTTGCGATATTCTTCTATTTCACCTATTCCATATATACATGATACTGATGCAACAACTATTACATCTTCACGATTTAACAAAGCACTTGTTGCATCATGTCTTAATTCATCTATTTCATCATTTATTGATGAGTCTTTTTCAATATATGTATCTGTTTTAGCAATATATGCTTCTGGTTGATAATAATCGAAGTATGAAATAAAAAAGCAAACTTTATTTTGTGGAAAAAGTTCTTTTAATTCAGAATATAATTGTCCTGCAAGTGTTTTATTGTGAGCTAAAACTAGGGTTGGTTTATTTACTTTTTCAATTACGTTTGCAATTGTAAAAGTTTTTCCGGTTCCTGTTGCTCCAAGTAATACTTGGTATTTTTCACCTTTTTCTAGGCCATTAACTAACTCTTCTATTGCTTGTGGTTGATCTCCACTAGGTGTATATTTCGATTTTAATTCAAATATTGCTTTTTTATTTTTTTTCATTTTTTTCTCCTTTATTATCTAATTATTGAATAGAAATTTTTATTATATTTTCAATAATATATTTTAATATCGATTTTTATGTTTTTTAATTTGAAGAAGAGTATAAACTTTTATAAAAATCACAATTTTCTATTAATTCGTTATGGTTACCTTTTGCAATTATTTTTCCTTTTTTCATTACATATATTATATCTGAATCAATGATTGTTGATAATCTATGAGCTATTATCAATACAGTATGATTTTTAACTAATTTATCTATTGATTTTTTTATATAATCTTGGGATTTATTGTCAAGAGCACTTGTTGCTTCATCAAACAATATTATTTTTGAATCTTTTAATAAACTTCTAGCAATAGCTATTCTTTGCTTTTGACCTCCTGATAGATTTATTCCATTTTCTCCTAAAACTGTATTATATTGTTGTGGTAAAGACATAATATAATCATCTATAAAAGCCAATTTACAGTATTTTCTTATAGTCTCTATTTCTATTTTAGGATCTACTAGTTTAAAATTTTCATATATTGTTCTATTAAATAAAAATGGTTCCTGTCTAATAATTGAAATATTTTTTCTTAAAGATTCTTCTGTTAATTCTTTAATATCAATACCATCTAAAGTGATTTTACCTAAAGTAGGATCAAATATTCTAGTTATCAAATTAAATAACGTTGTTTTTCCCTCACCTGATGGTCCAACTATAGCTATTTTTTTATTTTTTTCAAATTTTACATTAAAATTTTTTAATATTTCACCTTCATTTGGATAATTAAATGTTACATTTTTAAATTCTAATATACCTTCAGTATTAATAAGATTCTTATTACCGTATTTTACATCTTCATATTTTTTATTAAACAAAATTTCATTTATACGCGTTAAAGATACTTCTAAATCTTGATATCCTTTTGAAAAATCAGTTACAGCTTGCACTATATATGTATATTGATATATATAATATGTCATGGCTATTAAAAATGATATTGTTGTTTTATTATATTTAATTAAAATAGCACATGTAATAAATACTATTATTTCTAAAATTGATCTAAATAATGTAGATATAAATGTATATTTATTATTTTCTTTCGTTTCTATAATTGATTTATCTAATAATTTTCGTATTATATTTTTAATATCATTTTTTAGTGTATTTGTAATACCTAAAGTCTTTATTTCTCTAAAACCTCTTATTGATTCATTTGTTATAGATGTATAATTATCTAATATTTGTTTTTTTTGTTTTTTAACATATTTTAATTTTTTTTGATAATATTTACTTATAAAATAAAACAAAATAAAAAAAATAATTATTTCTAATCCTATTATCCAAGAATTAAAAAATATATATATTAATAAGACTATAGCCATTACAAAATATGATAATATGCTCATTAATTCATCTATCTTACCTACTATTGTTTCCGTATCATTATTTATTCTGTTTATTATTTCACCAGATGACATATCTTCATATGCATATGCAGGTAATTTCATTGATTTAATATATGTATCAAATCCTATTTTTCTAGATATTTTAATTTGTATTTTATTTGATACATAATTTACAAGTCTATATATAATATTATTTATTAAACTAATAATTCCATATATAATTAAAAGTATTATTGCGGTTTTAATATTTTTATTTATTAATTCTTGAGTTGCTTTTCCTATTAAACCACCATAAAATATTACACCTGCTTCACTAATTAAAAGTGCAATAAATAGTATAATATATAATTTTTTATATTCTTTAAAATAAACTGATAATTTTTTCAAATTACTTTCTTTTTGCATTAATATCACTTCCTGATTTGCCATACTATTTTAACATTTAATTTATAATAAAACAAGAAAATAAAATAATTGTTTCTATCATTATTTTATAATAAAATCTAGATGTATTATTAATTCTATATATTTTTTATTAGATCATAAACAAATTCTAAATAAACATCTATACTATCAATATAATTTATAAAAAAAATTAAAAGGATTGTTTTTTAAATAAAGATCACAATCCTTTCATTAATAAATATTTATTTTTTTGCTATTTTAAATGTTACTTGATAACTATCTTCAAAATCTAATTCTTCGGTTTCAATATTAAAACCATATTTTTCAATTGTGTCTGCACATTCTCTAATTGTATTGATTGCAGTTCTTAAATTTCCAGTGACAAATTTTTCTTGCGGAACATTTATTGATTGGTTTTGGTTTAATGATGGTCGAACATTAGGCTGTTGCACAAACTCCTGATTTGTTACTTCTGGTTGCATTTTATTTTGCATTTCTGCAGGATTTGTAAATTGTTCATCATCATTTAATGTATATGGATTTAATTTATTTTGAAATGGATCTTCATTATCTGAATTTTCTATTTGATTATTTTGTAAATTCATATTATTACTTTCATTTATATTAGATGTTTGTTGAACAGAATTATCCATATTATTACTAATTCCTGTATTACTAAATATATCTGGTGTAGCTATATTAGACTGTGGTTGATTTGAAGAATTTACTGTTGATTCATTAGTTTGAGATGATGGTTGATTAATAGGATCAAAGTTAAAATTAAAAGGGTTTGCAGCTGGCTGATTTTGTTCCTCAAAATTCATATTTACTTCTTTATTTTCAATATCATCTACATAATTTTGGTTATTCATATTAAACATATTAAAGAACTTACCACCGCCTGATGGATTTGAATCATTACTTTCTGGTTGTTCCATCATTGGATTTATTTCTACTGGTGCTGGACTTTCTTGTTGATTATTTGAAGGTAAACTAGCTATATCAATTGGATTTTGACCTACATTAACTTCTTCAACTGGAGTAACTGGTGAAATATTATCATCCTCTGATGGTGTTACATCTAATTGTTGACTAAAATTAAAGTTATTATTTTGAACATTAAAACTTGAATCTTGATTTGTTTCTGGTTCAATTATAGGCTCTGATGGTATATTAAATTGATTTTCAGTATTATTTAAATTTTGTGATACATTATCTGAAATTTCAGATACATTGTTATTAGACTCTTGTTGTATTACATTTGGTACTTCTATTTGATTATTATTTAAATTTTGTTGATTTAAATTTGGCACATTTATTGTATTATTATTAAATGTATTATTTTGGTTCTCAAATGGTATCTCTTGAGCGTTAAATGAATTTACACTTGGTATTTCATTTATATTGCTATTTTGGTTATTTAAGGTATTTTCATTATTTATATTATTATTTTGTACTTGATTGTTTAAAACATTTTCAGTGTTGAAATTATTATCTTGTACTTGATTATTTAATTCTGGTATTGAATTAATATTTTGATTTTCATTCATTATATTATTTACCTCTTTTTCTGTTATTGGTGGAATTTCCATAGTTTTTTCTAATTCATTTTCTTTAGATGATTTTTGTTCATCTAAATTGAAGTTTAATACTTCTATTTCTGAATTATTTTCATCTACCTTATTAAGAGATGGAATATTTACTTCTTGTTTTTCTTCTGAATTATTATTTAATATTTTATTAATTTCTTCGTCTGTTTTTCTTACGGTCATTCTTTCACTAATAATTCTATTTAACATTTCAACCTGTTTGTTTTTATCTAATTTTAACAATGATCTAGCATGTCTTTCTGAAATTTTTTCATTTAACAATGCCTCTTGAACTTCTTCATCTAAATTTAATAATCTTAGCTTATTTGCTATTGTTGATTGTGTTTTACCTAATTTTTCAGCTAAATCTGTTTGATTTATATAACCCATATCCAATATTTTTTTATATGATATTGCTTCTTCAATTGGAGTTAAATTTTGTCTTTGAACATTTTCAATCAAAGCTACTTCTGCACTATTTTTATCATCTAAATCAGTTACAATGGCTGGAATTGTTGTTTTACCAGCTAAAATACTAGCTTTATATCTTCTTTCTCCAGCTATTATTTCATACTTATCACTAATTTTTCTTACAACAATTGGTTGAATTACACCATGTTCCTTTATTGATTCAGCTAATTCATTTATATTTTCTTCTTTAAATTTGATTCTTGGTTGAAATCTGTTTGGTAAAACATCATCTATATTAAGAATTAAAACCTCTTTTTCCATATTCATAATATTCACCTCTTTATTCTTCTTCTATATGATACTATAGTTTGGGAAATATTACAAGATTTTTTTGGGAAATACTTAAAATAAAAAAAGAAACTATAATTTTTGTTTCTTTATTTCACTATATTTTCTAGGATATTTTTTAGGACAAGATTTTATTTTTTTGATTTTAATTAAAGTTCTATTACTATTTTCAAGTGGTAATTTAAATTCTTCTATTTTTTCAATCTTACTATTTAATATTTCTAAAGCTTTATTACTTTCCTTTATTTCAACTTCTAAATTTCCTTTCATAGCTATAAAATAATAATTATTTTTTAACATAGGTAGTCCATATTCTAATAAAATACTTAAATGTGCTACAGCACGTGCTGTTACTATTTCATATTTTTCAATATTTTTCTTTGCATATTCTTCTACTCTTGTATGAATTGCTTCTATATTTTTTAAATCTAATTCTTCTATAACTTTATTTAAAAATATTATTCTTTTATTTAATGAATCAACTAATGTTATCTTTAAATTAGGATATAAGATTTTTAACACAATACCTGGAAAACCTGCTCCACTTCCTATATCACATAAAGTTTTATACTCATTTAAATTTATTATTTTTGCTATGGTTGCACTATCATAAAAATGTTTTAAATACACATCTTCTTTTTTTGTAATGGAAGTTAGGTTTATTTTTTGATTCCATTCTATTAATAACTCATAATATCTATTTAATTGGTCTAATTTTTCTTGTGTTATGTCTATATTAAGTTCTTTTAATTTAGTTACTAATTCTTTTTCTGTCATTATAATATTCTTTCTTTAAATAAACCATCATTATAGATATATCAGCAGGATTAACACCGCTTATTCTAATTGCTTGTCCTATAGAAGTAGGCTTTACTTCCTTTAATTTTTGACGAGCTTCACTTGCTATATTTTTGATTTTATCATAATCTATATCTTCAGGAATCTTTTTTTCTTCCAATTCTAACATTTTTTTTGCTTCTCTATTTGCTTTTTCTATATATCCTTCATATTTTATTATAATTTCTACTTGTTCTAATTCTTCTTTTGTATATTTTTTTAATTCAATAAATTCTTTAATATTATTTATTTTTATTTCTGGTCTTTTTAGTAATTGAAATAAACTAATTCCATCTTTAATAGGTGTACTATTATTTTTAACAAGATAATCATTAATTTCTTTTTTAGGAGTTATTTTATTATTTTTAAGTAATTCAATAATCTCATTAATGTTATTTTCTTTTTGAATTAATTTATCATATTTTTCTTTGCTTATTAATCCTACTTCATATCCATATTTTCTAAGTCTTAAATCAGCATTATCGTGTCTTAAAAGTAATCTATACTCTGCTCTTGAAGTTAATAAACGATATGGATCTCTAATCCCTTTTGTAATTAAATCATCTATTAAAACACCAATGTATGCTTCATTTCTTTTTAAAATTAATGGTTCTTTATTTTCTAATTTTAATGCTGCATTTATTCCTGCTATTAAACCCTGACATGCAGCTTCTTCATATCCACTTGTTCCGTTTATTTGACCAGCTGTATACAAATTTTCAATAATTCTTGTTTCTAGTGATTGTTTTAATTGATTTGGATAAATAGCATCATATTCAATAGCATATGCATATTTTAAGATTTTAGCATTTTCTAATCCTTCTAAACTGTGAACCATTTGTTCTTGAATATCATAAGGCATACTTGTTGAAAATCCTTGTAAATACATATCATCATAATAAATACTTTCTGGCTCTAAAAATAACTGATGACGTTCTTTATCACTAAATCTAACTATTTTATCTTCAATTGATGGACAATATCTAGGACCAATACCTTCTATATCATCAAGTCCTCCATACATACTCGATTTAGATAAATTTTGTTTTATAATTTCATGTGTCTTTTTATTAGTATAAATTAAATGACATGGAATTTGGTTATTAACATCATAAATTGGTTCATTGTCAAAACTAAAAGTTAATGGTTCCTTATCACCATTTTCTACTCTTAATTTTTCAAAATTTATTGTACTTTTTTCAAGTCGAGGAGGTGTTCCTGTTTTTAACCTTTTAATTTTAAAGCCTAACTTTTTTAAATTTTCACTTAAATAATTACTTGGTTTTTCACCATGTGGACCTTCACGTCTACGAGTATCACCAACTAAAATATCTGCTTTTAAATATGTACCTGTTGTTAATATAACAGCTTTCGCAAAAATAGTTGTTCCATCTTCCAAAATAATTCCTTTGATTTTATTATCTTCAACAATTAAATTTTCAACAATTGCTTCTTTTATTGTTAAATTTGGAGTATTATTTAGAGTTTTTAACATATTTTTTGGATAAGTAATTTTATCTGCTTGAGCTCTTAAAGCTTGAATTGCTGGACCTTTTTTATTATTTAGCATCTTAATTTGTAGTAGTGATTTATCTGCATTTTTTCCCATTTCTCCACCTAAGGCATCAATTTCTCTTACTACAATTCCTTTAGCTGATCCTCCAATTGATGGATTACATGGCATATCAGCTATATTTTTAATATTTCCCGTTACTAATAAAGTTTTATGATTTTTTCTAGCAGCTGCAAGAGAGGCTTCACATCCAGCATGTCCACCTCCAACAACAATTATTTCATATTCCAAAATATCACTTCCTTAAACTCAATATATTATACTATTTATTAAAATATAAAACAATATGATTTCATTTTTTTATTTCTTCTTTCATATAATAAAACAAAAAGGAGAATTTTTATGAAAAATAAAATTAATGCTTTGTTACTTTCAGATTTAAAAATTATTATTCCAAATGAGCAACCAAGATATCTTATAGAAAAAAACGATAATGGTAATTATATAATAAAACCAATTCCTATTATTTATAAAGGTAATATTAGAAATATTCTTGATAGTTTGGCATATGATTTTGATTCTTTAAAAGCAAATAATCAAATTTTATACAACGATCATATTAAAACTTTCATTTTAAATAATGAAAATAATTATAAACTTGATACAAAAATTTATAAATTAAAAAGAAAGTAAAAATTACTTTCCTAAACAAAATTGAGTAAATAATTGATCTATTAATTCATCTTCATAATGTTCACCTATTATTTTTCCTAATATTTCCCATACATTTCTCAAATCTATTTCAATAATACTTATTGGTATATTCATATTGATACTATTTTCAATTTCTTCTATTTTTTCTTTTACTTGTTTTAATAAAGCAATACTTCTAGCATTTGTTAAATAAGTCATGTCACTTTGTTCTATTTTATCAAGTTCAAACAATTTGATAATTCTTTCTTTCAATTCTTTTATACCTATATTATTTATAGTACTCATTCTAATATAATTTTCATCTTTTAAATCTATTTTTGTTTCTAAATCCGTTTTATTTACAATAATTATATGTTTTTTATTTTGAATTGTTTCTAACAATTCTTTTTCTTCGTTATTTAATAAAGTATTATTATCTAATAAAAATAAAATTAAATCTGCTCTATCTATTAAATTTTTACTTTTATCTACCCCTATTTGCTCTACTTTATCAGTTGTTTTTCTAATTCCAGCTGTATCTATTATGTTTAAAATAAAACCATTTAAATTAATTTTTCCCTCAACTATATCTCTTGTTGTTCCAGCTATATCAGTTACAATAGCTTTATCTTCATCTAATAATTTATTCAAAAGACTACTTTTTCCTACATTTGGTTTTCCTATAATGGCTACATCTATTCCTTCTTTTATTATCTTACTATTTTTACTATCATTTAATATTTGATTAACCTTTTGTTTTATTTTAATTATTTCTTTTTCTAATTTTTGATTTGTTACTTCTTCAATATCTTCATACTCTGGATAATCAATATTAACAGCTATATTAGCTAATATTTCAAGTAAATCTTGTCTTAAATTTCTTATTAAATTTGAGGTGCTACCATTTAATTGATTTATTGCTAATTTAAGTGAATTTTCTGTTTTAGAATTAATTATATCCATAACACTTTCTGCTTCTAATAAATCTATTCTACCATTTAAAAAAGCTCTTTTTGTAAATTCCCCAGGTTCAGCTAATCTACACCCATTTAATAATAATAATTCTAATATTTTATTTGTTGTTGCTATTCCACCATGACAGTTAATTTCAACTACATCTTCAGTTGTAAATGATCTTGGTGCTTTCATAATAGATATTAAAACTTCATCTATTATTTCATCATTATTTACAACATGATTATAATTAATTGTATGACTATTTAATTTGTTTAAATTTTTATTTTTAACTATTTTATTGACTATTTCTATACTTTCTTTACCACTCAATCTTATTATAGATATTGCACCTATTCCTTGAGATGTCGATATTGCTACAATTGTGTCTTCCATTTTATACCCCCTTTTTTATTCCTAATAACATTGGAATTTTTGTTGGTTCTTTTATTACTTCTAAAGAAACATATTTATCACATAAATTAACAATCCAAGATTCTGCATAACGAGGTGGAATTTTATTTAATGGGAACATATGTCTTTCAATGATATTAGCAACTTTTTTATTTATTAAATGTGGAAAAATATTTTTGCTATTTTCTAATGCTTCCCTTGCATGAACAAATCCATGTTTTTTTAACAATGGAACTTTTTCTATATTTTCTTGCCATGGTTTGTAATAAAAATCATGAAGTAAACCACCTATCGCAGCACTTTTATAATCATATCCTAGTCTTTTTGCAACTATATATGCATATTTTGATACTGCTAGTGAATGTTCATAAACAGAAATATTTCCATGATGTTTATATTGTTTTCTTTTTTGAAATTCATCATTTTCTAAAATTTCATATATTATACTGTAATATTCTTCTTTTTCTTCTAAAGTCATTTAATCACCTGTTTAAAGTTTATCTTTATTTTTTTTATTCGTCAACTAAATTTAAAAAAAATACACAAATGTGTATTAATTTTCTTTATATTTTATTGTTACTCTTCTATCTCTTCCTTCTCCAATACTTTCAGTAGTTAAATTTTTATATTCACTAACTAAATTATGAACAAAACGTCTTTCATAAGAATTCATTGGGTCTAGTGCAGCTGTTATTTTAGTACTTTGTACTTCTTTAATAATCTTTTTTACTTGATATTCAATATTTTTTAGTTTTTTTACTTTATAATTTGCAACATCAACATTTATTTTTAAACTTAAACCAATTTTATTTTTAATTGATTGTTTTAGTAATAATTGAATTGAATTTAATGTTCTTCCTTCTTTTCCTATTAATATGGCATTTTGATCTGAGACAAGAGTTACTTTAAAAATATCTTCACTTTCTAATATTTCTGATTCTATATTTATTTTCATACATCTAGATAAGTTTTGAATGTATTCACTTATATATTCTATTATTTCTTTTTTAGTAACTACGGAAACAATATATTTAGAACTTTTAAATAATTTTCCTTCAATGAACTCTGATTTTAAAAATAAATCATTTTGATTACAATTTAATTCTTTTAATATTTTTTTTAAAATTTCTTCCTTATTTTTTCCTTCATACTTTTTTAATTCCATATTATTTTCTCTCTTTCTTAACAATTAAATTTTGTACAATTGTAAAGACATTAGAAGTAATCCAATAAATAGCTATACCTGATGATATTGAAAAGGACACAAATGTCATAAATACGACCATAAAGTTTGACATTGTTTTCATTGATTTTTCTTGTTCTTTACTCATAGATGCTCCACTATTTAATTTAAATGAGAAATATGTAGCAAAGAAGATTAATACAATAAATATTAAATAATAATATTTTCCTTGTGAGAAAACAGCAACTGCTGGACTTGTTCCTAATTGGAATCCTAAAAAGTTTTCTTCAAATAAAGCTGGTATTCTACTAATTGCTTCATAAAATGCAAAGAAAAGTGGTAATTGAATTAGTGAAAATAAACATCCTGACATTGGATTTATATTATATTTTTTATAAATCATTAACATTTCTTGTGATTTTTTCATCATAGATTCTTGATCAGTTTTATCTTTATATTTTTTTTCTAATTTATCTAACTCTGGTTTTGCTTTTTTTAACATTTCAGATTGCATTGCTGCTTTTTTTGTAAATGGATATACAACACCTCTTATTATTAATGTTGCAAGTATTAACCCTAATCCATAATTTTTAACTAAATTACCTAGTTTTATTATAAACCAAGCTAATGGTTTTACGAATACAGTTGTCCATATTCCTTCATATTTTCCTTGGCTTACTTTTAAATTTTCACATGTTGGTAAATCATTTATATTTATCTTATCTTGTTTTTTTGCTTTTTTATTATAATCATCATAAATTGATAATAATTTTTTATCAGTAGGCTTACATAATATATTTTTAACAACATTTTGACCATTTGCTTCATTTTTAATTACTTTATTTTTATCGTTATTAATATATTTTGTACATCCTGTTAAGGAAAAAACAACTAATAACATACACATAAGTTTAAATATTTTTTTCTTCATTTTATTTCTCCTTTTTTATTAATTTTTGTTTTTCTACAATTTCAAATAATTGATTTGTAATTTCTTGATAAGTTTTATTTAAAATACTTTTCCTTACTATTATAATACAATTAAAATTATTTTGATAGTCATTTTTATCAATTATACTTCTTAATTGTCTTTTAATTTTATTTCTAGTCACTGCCGTTCCTATTTTTTTTCCAACGGAAAAGCCAAAATGATAAATATCATTAGTATTTTTTTCCACATAAACTATAAAATCTTTATATTTATATCCTCTATTTTCTTTAATAATTTTATTAAAATCTTTATTTTCCTTCAATATATTTCTTTTTTTCATCTTATCACCTACTCTATAGTAAAAAAACCACTATAATAAAGTGGTTATTAATGAGATAATACTTTTCTACCTTTTTTTCTTCTTCTACTTATAATGTTTGTTTTCATTCTAGCGAAAAATCCGTGCTTTTTACTTCTTTTTCTATTATTTGGTTGGTAAGTTCTTTTCATAATCCACCTCCTGAACTAATAAATTGATTTGCTTTTAACATTATATAGATTTTTATTATATTTGTCAAACTATTATTGTTTCCACATATAAAATTTTTTAATTTTTTCTTATTAACATACATTTCCACAATATAATTTTATATAAAAACTTTAAAAAATATACTTATCAACATATATGTTTATAAATATATCAACAATTAATAGTTGTGTTTATAATTTTTCCACACATTTTGTTAATAAATTAGTTTTATTTATGGGAAATATAGCTTAATGCTTGTGTATAAATATGTTGATACTTTTTTTTCCACATTTTTTTGAAGAAAGTCCTTTTTTTTTTAGGAAAAATAAGGTAAAATGGTATTAGTGATTCAGACTTTGGGGGTGAAGTATGGAAACAAAAAATTTATGGAATTCTTTTTTGTGTAAAATCAAAGAAGAGTTATCTCCAATTGCATATGAAACTTGGTTTTCAGAAACAAAGTTATTTAAATTAGAAGATAATACTGCAAAAATTATAGTTCCAATGCACATTCATAAAAAAAACTTAAAAGAAAACTATAATGATTTAATCGAAGAGATATTTACGGATGTTAGTGGATCTAATTTTAAATTTGAATATTATCTAGAAGAAGAACTTGAAAACAATATTGAAATAGATACCGATAATATTGGAGTTCCTTCAAATAATAATTATGAAACAAATCTAAATACGCAATATAATTTTGATAATTTTATAGTAGGGCAGAGTAATAAATTTGCACATGCCACAGCCTTAGCAGTAGCCGAAAATCCAGGATATATGTATAATCCATTATTTATATATGGAAATAGTGGATTAGGTAAAACACATCTAATGCATGCTATTGGAAATTATATTGTAAAAAACAGTAATAAAAATGTTTTATATGTTACTAGTGAAAAATTTGTATCTGATTTTATTGGTATAAATAAAAAAAATAAAGATGGAAATAATTTTGATAGCGTTGAAATATTTAAAAATAAATATCGTAATATTGATGTATTAATAATTGATGATATTCAATATTTAGGTAATGCCAATCAAACTCAACAAGAATTTTTCAACACATTTAATGATTTATATGGAAATAATAAACAAATAATTATTTCATCCGATAGATCTCCAGATGATTTAAAACTACTAGAAGACAGACTAAGAACTAGATTTAACTGGGGTCTTACAATAAATATACTTCAACCCGATTTTGAATTAAGAATGAATATTATAGATAAAAAGTTAGAAGGTCATATGCTTGCTAATCCTTTTCCGCAAGATGTTAAAGAATATATAGCAAGTAATTGCACAACTGATATTAGAAAACTTGAAGGAGCTATTACTAGAGTAGTAGCCTATGCAGCTATGATGAATGGAAGCAATATCGATTTAGATCTTGCTATTGAAGCCTTAAAAGATTACTTTGTTAAGAGTATAATATCAAAAAATAAAGTTGATCAAGTTCAACAATTAGTTGCAAGTAACTATAATATTACGGTAGAGGAGTTAAAAAGCAAAAGAAGAGTAGCTAAAATTGCCGTACCAAGACAAATTGCTATGTATATATGTAGAATTTATTTAGAGGAATCACTTCCTAAAATTGGAATTGAATTTGGTGGGAAAGATCATACAACTGTTATGCATTCTGTGGATAAAATCAAAAAACAGTTGAAAACTAATAAAGACTTAGAAATAGAAATTAACAAAATTGTAAATCAAATAAAGTAAAATTGTGTATATTTACAAATTATAAACATTTTTTACACAATAAAATTTTTAATTTTTGACTTATAAATAAAGAAAAAATTAGTTTTTCCACCTTTTCCACCTTAATAATAAAAATAACATATAAATAATAATAATATAGATAGGAGAATTTTTATGAAATTAGAAATAAAACAAAACATATTAATTGAACATTTAAATTATGTAATAAAAGGAATATCAAGTAAAAATATTATTCCAGTATTAAATTGTATAAAATTTGAATTAACAAATGAAGGATTATTTTTACTAAGTACAGATAATGATGTAGCTATAAAGACATTTATTGATAAATCTGAAATAGAAAAAATAGAAAAATGTGGTGAAATAGTAGTATCTGGTAGATATATATATGATATAGTAAAAAAATTACCTAATACTGTTATTAATATAGAAGAGGTAATAGATAATAAAATTTTTATAACTACTGATAATTCATCATTTAACTTAAATTGTAATATAGCAAGTGAATTTCCAACAATTGACTTAACAGAAACCAAACATCCTGTATTTATAAATAAGAAGGTATTTAAAAATATAATAAGACAAACTAGTTTTGCTACTTCAACTCAAGAATCTAGACCAATATTAACTGGAATTAATTTTACTATAAAAGAAAATATATTAGAATGTACTGCAACAGATTCATATCGTTTATCAAAGAAAACAATTACTTTAAAAGAAAGTGTAGCAGAAGATATTAATATTATTA
The DNA here is from genome assembly GCA_900550255.1 of uncultured Mycoplasmatota bacterium. GTDB lineage: Bacteria > Bacillota_I > Bacilli_A > RF39 > UBA660 > UMGS1271. The sequence goes on from URQZ01000003.1 coordinate 83,961, forward strand.
TTCCAACTAAAAATTTAATTGAATTAATTAAATTATTAAATGAAGAGGATGATGATATAGAATTACATATATTCAATAATAAAGTAATATTTAAATTTAATTCTATTATAATGATGTCACGTTTAATAAATGGTACATATCCTGATACATCTAAATTAATACCTAATGAATTTGAATTATCGATGAAAGTAAATTTACAAGAATTTTATAATTCAATAGATAGAGCATCATTATTAACAAATGAAGCGGATAAAAATACTATTAAATTAGAAAGTGAAAACAATAATATAACATTATCTTCAAATATTCCAGAAATAGGTTATGTAGAAGAAAATATGAAAGTAGAAAAAAGTAATGAAAAAGAAATTAAAATAGCATTTAGTTCTAAATATATGATGGAAGCTTTAAAAACTTTCGAAACAGAAGATATAGAAATATTCTTTAATAGTGAAATAAAACCAATTATTATAAAAAATATAGAAAATGAAGATTTAATTCAATTAATATTACCTATAAGAACTTATTAAAAATAAGTTCTTTGATTGTATAATAATTGTGTAAATTTATGGAGGTTACTAAAATGAATAATAATTTAGATTTAGCAAAAAAGACAAGAAAATCATTAGAAGCATTATATAATTTGTATAGTGATGATTCAGGTGAATTAATAATGCTTGATGAAGATAGTATTTTATATAAAGGCAAAGAATTCCACCATGATCAATATTTAATTTTTCTTATGAATAAAAGAATTAGTGTCAAAATTAATGGCTCTATAGAAAATGAAAATTTAGCACATAATTCTAGTGTTAAATTAAGTGATACTATTGTGGAAAAATATTTCGATGATATAGAAGAAAACTCGGCAGAATATTTAGCAATTATAGAACTTAATAAAAGTATAAATAATTTATTAACCCAAAAAAATATAAAAAAATTATAAATAATTGAAAGAATTAAATAAAAATTAATTCTTTTTTTTATATTTTTATTAAAATCGACATAAATAAACAAATTTCGACTAATTTGATATATATATTAGCAGGTGTTTTCGGTTGTAATATCGAAAAATGTATATAGAGGAGGTGAAAAAAATGCTAAATAGTTATGAAATAAACAAAGAAACAATAGCAATCGTTCCAATTAATAATAATAATTCGAAAGTTTTAGAAGAAGAAAACACAATAAATATAAATAAAAATTCTTCAATGATTATTGATGATAGTTGTCGTTTTTTTGGAAGTTCATATATGGGTAGACATGAAGGAACAAAAAGTTTATTAGGAATTAATTATAAATCACCAATTGTTGTAGAAGAGTCAAATGAAATAATATTTTTTCCAACTGCATCACCAAGAGTAGAGGATTGTCATTGGATTTCTTTAAAACATGTGGATAAGTTAGAAAAAAATGGTTTAAAAACAAAAATTTTATTTAAAAACGGACAAGAATTAAACTTAAATGTTTCTTATGGTTCACTTGAAAATCAGTTATTAAGAGCAACAAGATTACAATCTATTATGCGTGATCGAAAAATTGCTTAATTATAATCAAAATAAGCTAAAAAAGCTTATTTTTTATATTATTTTGTGGTATAATTGTAATTGGGTATAGGAGTATTAATTAGTGTAACTTTTTTTTATTCGTCATTTAAATAGCAAAAAAGAAGGTGAGTAATGTATATAGATAATATTTCTTTAGTTAATTTTAGAAATTATGATAATTTAACTTTAAAATTAAAACAAGGAATAAATATAATTTATGGAAATAATGCTCAAGGAAAGACAAATTTATTAGAAAGTATATATGTTTTAGCATTAACAAAATCTCATCGTTCTTTTATTGACAATAATTTAATTAAGAATAATAAAGATATATCTAAGATAGAAGGAAATATTTTTATAAATAAAATGAAAAATAATTTTAAAATAATTATTGGAAATAAAACTAAAAAATTAAAAATAGATAATGATGAAATAAAAAAAATAAGTGATTATATTTCTAGATTAAATATTATTATTTTTTATCCGGAAGATTTAGATTTAATTAAAGGTTCTCCAAATATTAGAAGGCACTTTTTAAATTCTGAACTTAGTCAACTTAATAATAAATATTTAAATATATTAGGTGAATACAATAAAATATTAAAAATGCGTAATGATTACATTAAGTTGATTTTTGAAGAAAAAACAAGTGATTATAATTATTTCAATATATTAACTGATTATTTAATAGAAAAGGCTATTCAAATATATCAATATAGAAATAATTTTATAAATCAATTAAATAATATAAGTTCAAATATTTTTAAAAATATATCTTCTATAAATGGATTTAATATTAAATATAAAAATTCAATTAAATTTGATAATTATGATTCAGAAGAAATAAGAAAAAAACTAAAAAATTACTATAATAAAAATTTTGAAAGAGAAATAAAATTTAAAACTACTTTAATAGGTCCACATCGAGATGATTTTGAATTTTACATAGAAAATTTCAATTTAAAAAATTATGGTTCACAGGGACAACAAAGAATGTCAATACTAGCTATAAAACTTGCTGAAATAGAAATATTTTATGAAACAAAAAAAGAATATCCTATTTTACTTTTAGATGATGTTTTTAGTGAATTAGATGATCAAAAAAAGAATAATTTATTAAATTATATAAAAGATAATATGCAAACAATTATAACAACAACAGATTTAAAAAATATAGATGAATCAATAATTAATAAATCTAAATTGATAGAAATAAAAAATGGTAAAATTACAAAAGAGGTGAATTAAATGGAAGAAAAACAAGAACATTATGATGCATCAGATATTCAAGTATTAGAAGGATTAGAGGCAGTCCGAAAAAGACCAGGAATGTACATAGGAACAACCGATGTTAAAGGATTACACCATTTAGTATGGGAAATAGTTGATAACTCTATAGATGAAGCCTTGGCTGGTTATTGTGATAATATTGAAATAGTTATAAATAAAGATAATTCAATAACCGTAAAAGATAATGGTCGTGGAATACCTGTAGATATTCATAAAAAAACTGGTATTTCAACAGTTGAAACAGTATATACAGTTTTGCACGCTGGAGGAAAATTTGGTGGAGGAGGATACAAAGTATCTGGTGGACTTCACGGAGTAGGTGCAAGTGTTGTAAATGCATTGTCAAAATGGGTTAATGTTAAAGTATATAAAAATGGTAAAATATATGAAGCAAAATTTGAAAATGGTGGAAAAACAACTCAACAATTAAAAATAATTGGTGAATGTGAAACAGAAAGAACAGGAACAACTGTAACTTTTAAACCAGATCCAGATATTTTTGATACAGATATCTATGATTATGAAACCTTAAAGGTTAGAACTAGAGAATTAGCTTTTTTAAATAAGGGATTAAGATTAACTTTAAGAGATGATCGTGATGATGAGGATACAACAGGTGAAATATTTCATTATGAAGGTGGAATAAGTGAATATATAAAATATTTAAATAAAAATAAAACTCCAATTCATGAAGAAATTATTCATTTAGAAGGAGAAGAAGACGGAATTATATTTGAAGTTGCAATGCAATATAATTCTGGATATACAGATAATATATATTCATTTGTTAATAACATTAATACTCATGATGGTGGAACACATGAGGAAGGAGTTAGAAGAGCATTAACAAGGGTTATCAATAATTATGCACGAAAAAATAATTTCTTAAAAGAAAAAGATCCTTCTTTGACAGGTGATGATGTAAAAGAAGGATTAACAATGATTGTTTCGTGTAAACATCCTAATCCACAATTTGAAGGACAAACAAAAGGAAGACTTGGAAATTCCGAAGTAAGGAAACTTGCTGATAATGTTTTTTCTAAAGGTTTTGAAAGATTTTTAATGGAAAACCCAGAAGAAGCTAAAATAATAATTGACAAAACAATGACAGCTGCAAGAGCTAGAGCTGCAGCAAAAAAAGCAAGAGAATTAACTCGTCGAAAAACAGCATTGGATGGTTTTAATACAATTGGAAAATTAGCAGATTGTACTAGTAAAGATGCTTCAATTAGTGAGATATTTTTAGTCGAAGGGGATTCGGCAGGAGGTTCAGCAAAAGATGCAAGAATTCCAAAAACTCAAGCTATTTTACCTTTACGAGGAAAAATATTAAATGTAGAAAAAGCAAGATTAGATAAAGCTTTATCTAATGAAGAAATCCGTACTATTATAACAGCGTTTGGAACAGGAATAGGGCAAGAATTTGATTTAAGTAAGTTAAGATATCATAAAATAGTTATAATGACAGATGCTGATGTTGATGGATCACATATTAGAATTTTATTATTAACATTATTTTATAGGTTTTTTAGACCAATTGTTGAAGGTGGTTATGTTTATGCTGCTCAACCACCACTATATAAAGTAATAAATGGAAAAAATATTAAATATGTACTTACTGACGAAGAATTAGAAGAATATAGAAATACTTTAAGTAAAAATGCTAAGCCAATTGTACAACGTTTTAAAGGTTTAGGAGAAATGGATGCAATAGATTTACGTGAAACAACTATGCATATAAATAATCGTGTATTAAAAAGAGTAACAGTAGAAGATGCAATAGAAGCAGATAAAATATTTACAGATTTAATGGGAGAGGATGTAATTCCACGAAAATTATTTATTGAAGAATATGCAAAATTTGCAGAAATGTTGGATGTATAGGAGGTTATTATGGATAGAATAATTGAAAAAAATATAGTACAAGAAGTAAAAGATTCTTTTTTAGAATATTCAATGAGTGTAATAGTTTCACGTGCAATTCCAGATTTAAGAGATGGGTTAAAACCAGTTCATAGAAGAATTTTATATTCAATGTATGAATCAGGATATACATCTGATAAAGCTCATCGTAAAAGTGCAAGAATTGTCGGAGACGTTATGGGAAAATATCATCCACATGGTGATTCTTCAATTTATGATGCTATGGTTCGTATGGCTCAACCATTTAGTTTTAGACACATGTTAGTAGATGGACATGGTAACTTTGGTAATTTAGACGGAGATGGAGCAGCAGCTATGCGTTATACAGAAGCACGTCTTTCAAAATTATCTTTAGAAATGGTTAGAGATATAAATAAAGATACAGTTAATTTTAAACAAAATTTTGACGAAACAGAAGAAGAACCAGAAGTACTACCATCTAGATTTCCAAATATATTGGTAAATGGATCTATGGGAATAGCTGTAGGAATGGCAACAAATATTCCACCACATAATTTAGGTGAAGTAATTGATGGATGTGTTGCTTATATTGATAATCCAAAATTAGATACATTGGAATTAATGAAATATATTAAAGGACCAGATTTTCCAACAGGAGGTATAATTCTTGGAAATAGTGGAATAAGAAAGGCTTACGAAACAGGAAAAGGAACTATTACAATCCGTGGTAAAATTGAAATGGAAGAAAAAAATGGCAAAAACAAAATTATTGTTACCGAACTTCCATATCAAGTAAATAAAAAAGAGTTTCAAGAACGTATTGGTCAATTAGTAAGGGAAAAAGTAATAGATGGAATTAGTGATTTACACGAAGAATCTAATTTAGAAAACCCAGTACGTGTTGTAATTTATTTAAAAAAGGATGCAAATCCTAATGTTGTGTTAAATAATTTATATAAACATACTCAATTGCAAGTAACTTATGGTATTAATTTATTAATGATAGATCAACAAACTCCTAAAGTATTTTCATTAAAAGAAGTAATTTCTAAATATATAGATTATCAAAAAGAAATAATAATAAGAAGAACTAGATTTGATTTAAATAAAGCTGAAGCTAGAGTACATATTTTAGAAGGATTAAAAATAGCATTAGATAATATTGATGAAATTATTAAATTGATAAAAGAGTCAAAAGGTGATGAAGAAGCCCAAACTAAACTTATAGAACGTTTTGGTCTTACTGAAATACAAGCTAAAGCTATTTTAGAAATGAAATTACGTCGTTTGACAGGTTTAGAACGTGATAAAATTGAACAAGAATTAAAAGAATTATTGGAAAAAATAGAATATTATAAACAAATTTTAGGTTCAGAACAAAAAGTATTAGAAATAATTAAAGAAGAATTGATAGAAATTAAAAATAAATATAGTGATGATCGAAGAACAGATATAGATATGACAGCTATTGATTATATTGAAGATGAATCATTAATTCCAGTAGAAGATATTGTTGTAACTCTTACACAAAAGGGTTATATTAAAAGAATGAATAGTGATAATTATAAAAGTCAAAATCGTGGTGGTGTAGGAATAAAAGGAATGGCAACAAACGAGGAAGATTTTGTATCAAGTTTAATTTCATTAACAACACATGATTATGTATTATTCTTTACTAATAAAGGAAAAGTATATCGTATTAAAGGATATGAAATTCCATTATTTAGTCGTCAATCAAAAGGATTGCCAATTGTTAATTTATTACCACTTGAAAAAGAAGAAGTAGTAACTACAATGTTAAAAATAGATAGAGAAGAAAATTCTAAATATATTGTATTTTGTACACAAAATGGTTTAGTAAAAAGAACAAATATAAAAGAATTTAACAGCATAAGAAAAAATGGAAAAATAGCTATTACTTTAAAAGATGATGATGAATTAATAGCAGCTAGAAAAACCGATGAAACAAAAGAGGTATTAATTGCATCAACAAATGGTAGAATGATTAGATTTAATGAAGAAGAAATCAGAATTATGGGAAGAACTGCTTCAGGAGTTAAAGGTATAACCGTTGGAGATGGTAAATGTGTTGGATGTGAAATAGCTAATGAAGGACAACAAATTTTAGTAGTTACTGAAAAAGGTTATGGAAAAAGAACAAGTATAGATGAATATCGTATGACACATAGAGGTAGTAAAGGTGTTAAAGCATTAAATATTACTGATAAAAACGGAAATATAGTATCATTTAAAGTAGTGGAAGGTAATGAAGATTTAGTAATTGTTACTGATAATGGAATAATTATAAGATTACCTTTAGAACAAGTATCTACAACTGGACGTGTTGCACAAGGTGTTAAATTAATAAATTTAAAAGAAAATCAAAAAGTTAGCACTGTAACATTAATGGAAAAAGAATCAGAACATAATTCTATTGAAGAATAAACAAAAAATGAAAATTAAATTATTTTAGAGTATTGAAATAAACAATACTCTTTTTATTTAAGTAAATTAATATCAATGTTTCACGTGAAACATCAAATAAAGAAGATAATAATGTTCCACGTGGAACATTAAAGATTATTAAATAAAATATTTAATATTAATTAATAAAATTATACACTTTGCATATATAATAAATAATTTATATTTAAAAATATTGATTCTTAATTAGTTTAGTATTTTATTTATATTAATTTATACTAAAAAATATAAATATTATGAATTTTAAAAGTTATTAAATTATTATTATGTATAATTAAATCTACAAAAAAAACTAAACAATGTTTCACGTGAAACATTAAAAAAAGATTGAAAAAAAAACTAAAATAATATATATTATATATGACACAACATTTATGTTTGAACCAGGTCAGAATCGGAAGATAGCAGCCTTAAAAATCTCTAAATGTGTGTGTCTTTTTTTATGGATGGTGAAATTATGAATAATAATTTAAAATATATGCAAATAGCTATAAAAGAAGCAAAAAAAGCAGCAAAAAGAGGTGATGTACCAGTTGGTGCTGTGATTGTGTATAAAAATAAAATCATTGCAAAAGCACATAATAAAAAACAACTACGAAGAAATTCACTTAAACATGCAGAATTATTAGTTATAAATAAAGCATGCAAAAAGTTAAAAACTTGGCATTTAGATGAATGTACTATATATGTAACTTTAGAACCTTGTATGATGTGTACAGGGGCAATTATTGAATCTAGAATAAAAAAAATATATTATGCTACAAAAAGTGATAAATATGGTAGTTTAAATAAAATAACTGAAAAAAATAAAACAAAAATGCAAATCAATGAAGGTATATGTAAAAAAGAATCAATTGATATTTTAAAAAAATTTTTTAAAGAAAAACGAAAATAATTTATGTCATATCTTTAATATTTATTGCTAAAATGCTATAATAAAAATATGTGAGGTGATAAAGTGTATCAAACATTATATAGAAAATATAGGCCACTAAATTTGGATGAAGTAGTTGGACAACAAGTGATTGTTAAAACCTTAAAAAATGCAATATTAAATAATCAATTATCTCATGCATATCTTTTTACAGGACCTAGAGGAACAGGAAAAACAAGTATAGCAAAGATCTTAGCTAGAACTATTAATTGTACAAATTTAAATGATACGACGCCTTGTAACAAATGTGTTAATTGTACACAAAATTTAAATCAACCTGTTGATATAATTGAAATAGATGCTGCCTCAAATAACGGTGTAGATGAAATAAGAGAATTAAAAAGCAAGGTAAATTTAGTACCAACAATCAATAAATATAAAGTATATATAATAGATGAAGTTCATATGTTAACAACAGGAGCTTTTAATGCTTTACTAAAAACACTAGAAGAACCTCCAGCACATATAATATTTATTTTGGCTACAACAGAACCTCATAAAATACCAATGACAATATTATCAAGATGTCAACGATTTGATTTTAAAAGAATAAGCAATCAAGATTTAGTAAAAAGATTAAAATATGTGGTTGATCAAGAAAAAATTAAAATAGAAGAAAATTGTTTAGAAGAAATAGCTAGACTGTCAAATGGTGGAATGCGTGATGCACTTAGTATATTAGATCAAGTTAATGCTTATGCTGATGATCAAATAAAAATAGAACAGATTCATGAAATAAATGGAACATTAACACCAGTAGAAATTAAAAACTTTATTTTAAATATTAAAAATAAAAAGTTAGAAGAAATTTTAGAACTTATTGAACAATATGATAATAAGGGAAAAGATTTTGTAAAGTTAGCAGAAGAAATACTAGTCTATCTAAAAAACTTAATATTTAAATTTAATGTTCCAAAATATTTTGAATCATTAAACATTGATTTTAATGATTATGACATAGAAAAAATAGATATAGATGAACTAATAAATTATGTACAAAATTTTAATGATATTATAAATGAATTAAAAAAATCAAGTAATCCAAAATTAATTTTTGAATTAAGTATTATAAAAATAATAAGTAAGAACAGTAATAGTGAAGAAGTAAAAACTGATATTCCAGTAATACCAAAAGAAAAACCAAAAGCAGAAAAAAAAGAAGTTGAAAAACAAACTTCAAATAATAAAATTGATATAAATATTTTAAATGAATTACAGAAAATAAGAATAAATAACACTTTGTGTAATTTTAACAAAAAAGAATATTTAGAATTAAAAAGTAGAATGAATGAAATAAATAGACTAGTAATTGATCCAGAGTATAGTGAATATGCAGCTATTGTTTTAGATGGAACATTGAAAGCTGTAGGTCAAAAAAATTTAATATTTGTATATGAAAATATACATAATGCTAAAATATATAATGAAAATGTAATAAAAATAGATGAAATGTTTGAATTTATTTTTAAAGAAAAATATATTAGCATAGCAACAGATATTGATAATTGGAATAAAATAAAACAAGAATTTAATAATAAACAAAAAAAATATGAATATATAGACGAACCAAAAAAATTATTAGAAAAATTACAACAAAATAATAGTGAAAATAATATTGAAAAAACATTTGGAAATATTATTGAATATAGTTAAAAGAAAAGAGGAATAAAAATGAACATACAAGCAATGATGAAGCAAGCTCAAAAATTACAAAATGATATGATGACTGAAAAAAATAAAATAGATAATAAAGAATTTGTTGGCAAATCTTCATTCGTAACAGTAACATTAAAAGGAACTAAAAAAGTAGAAAGTATAAAAATAGAACAAGAAAAATTAGATAAAGATGATATAGAAATGCTAGAAGATTTAATTATGGTAGCAATAAATGATGCAATGAAACAAATTGATAATGAAGTAGAACAAAATCTTGGAAAATATACTAAAGGTATGCCAGGACTATTTTAATGTATCCACAAACTATTATTAATTTAATTGAATGCTATAAAAAATTACCTGGAATAGGTGAAAAAACAGCAGAAAGATTAGCTTTAGCAACATTACAATTTGATGACAATATGTTAGAATTGTTTTCAAAATCAATACTTGATAGTAAAGATAAAATTAAAAGGTGTAAAAACTGTAATCATTTGACAGAAGAAGATATCTGTCAAATTTGCAAAGATGATGCACGCAATAAAAAAATGATATGTGTAGTAGAAGAACCAAAAAATGTAATTCTTTTTGAAAAAATAGGAACATATAAAGGATTGTATCATGTATTAGATGGATTGATATCCCCACTTGATGGCATAAACCCAGAGGATATTAAGATTAACGAATTACTTGACAGAATAACAAAAGAAAATATAGAAGAAGTAATAATAGCAGTAAAACCTAGTATAGAAGGTGAAACAACTGCAATGTATATATCAAAATTACTAGAAAATCAAAATGTTAAAGTTAGTAGAATAGCACATGGAATACCTTTAGGAGTAGACATGGAATATATTGACTCATTAACTTTAGAAATGGCTTTAGAAGATAGGACAGATATATCATAATATATAAATTAAATCATATTATTTAGTGGTGATGATATGATTAAATTTGTATTTAAATTCCTAAAAAAACTTATTTTTAGTTCTTTTTTATTATATGGATATAATATTTTGGCCTTACCAATTAACGTTATTATTCCAATAAATATAATAACTATACTAATAATTACAATTTTAGGAATACCAGCATTATTTGCTTTAATACTTATACATGTATTAATATATTAGAGGTGTAAGATGATTGATGAATATATAGATGAACAAAAAATAATAACAACAGTTTTAAAAAATGCAGTAGAAAAAAATAAAATAAGTCATGCTTATTTATTTGAAACAAATGGTTATCAAAATAAAGATGACTTTGTTTTGGCGTTCATAAAATATTTACTTTGTCCACATAATTATTCAAATAATAAAAATTGTGTTAACTGTACGCAATGTGAATTAATTCAAAAAAGAATCTTTTCAGAAGTTAAACATATTTATCCAGACGGAATGTGGATTAAAAAAGAACAACTAGAAGAATTACAACAAAATTTTAGTGAAACAAGTGTAGAATCAAATAAAAGAATATATGTTATACATAATGCTGATAGATTAAATACAGCCTCAGCAAATTCTATTTTGAAGTTTTTGGAAGAACCAGAAGACAATATCATAGCCATTTTAATGACTGATAATATTCATCAATTATTGGATACAATTATTTCACGATGTCAGATAATTTCGTTTGCCAAAAATAATAAAGCTTTAGAAAAAAATTATCTTGAAAAAATAAAGAAAAATATTAATATGAATAATGATATAATTAGTTTAGATGAAACAATATTAAAAGAAAAAATAGAATCAGCAATTGAATTTTTAAAATATTATGAAAATAATAAGTTAGATACTGTTTTGTATACACAAAAATTGTTTCATAGTAAATATAATAATAAAAATGAAATTTTCATGGCTTTAGAAATTATGAATTTATTTTATTTAGATGTAATAAAGTATAAATTAAATAATAAGATTGAATTTTTTAATGAAAATCAATTAGATATAGAAAAAATAAGTAAAAATAATTCTTTAGAACAACTTTATAAAAAGATTGATATAATATCAACAGCAAAAGATAATATATTTTATAATATTAATACCAATTTATTAATAGATAAATTAATAATAGAACTAGTAAAAGGTGATAATCATGAATAAAATAGTTGGAGTAAAATTTGAAACAGAAACACAATTAAAATACTATTATATAGGTAAAAATTTAGTAAAAAAAGATGATAAAGTAGTTGTGTCAACTGATAAAGGATTAGAATTAGGAAAAGTAGTTACAGATGTACATCCAATTGATGATAAAAAATTAAAAAAAGAACTACCATCAATTATCCGTTTATCAACAAAAAAAGATTTTATTAACTATAAAGAAAATAAAAAATTAGCTGGACAAGCTTTAAAAAAATGTAAAAAAATAGTAAAAGAAATGAATTTAGAAATGGATGTAATTGAAGCTTATTTTACACTCGATAAAGATCATTTAATTTTTAATTTTTATGCTGATAATAGAGTAGACTTTAGAGAATTAGCTAAGGAATTAGCGTATATCTATAAAACTAGAATAGAGCTTCGTCAAATTGGTGTTAGGGATAAAGCCAAAAAAATAGGTGGATTAGGATGTTGTGGAAGAGAGTTATGTTGTGCAAAATTTTTAAATAAATTTGATTCAGTAACAATATCAATGGCAAAAAATCAAAATTTATCATTAAATCCAAATAAAATCAATGGGGTATGTGGAAGACTTTTATGTTGTTTAAAATATGAAGATGATGGTTATAAAGAATGTCGTAAATGTCTTCCAAAAGTAGGACAAATTATTGAAGTCGAAAATGGAAAAGGAAAAGTTACTTCAATAGATGTGTTAAATAAAAAGATAAAAATAGAATTAGAAAATGGTAATGTAATAGAGGAACAAATTAAAAATGGAAGTAATTAATGATATTTTAGCTTATGAAAAATTGAAAATTTATCAAAATCCTAGCATGTTTCAATTTTCACTTGATTCTGTATTACTCCCTAATTTTGTAACTTTAAATAAAAATATAAAGAGAATATTAGATATTGGTACTGGTAATGCAATTATTCCAATTATATTGTCAACTAAAACGCCTGCTAAAATAACCGCAGTAGAATTACAAAAAGAAGTATATTTATTAGCAAAAAAATCAATTAAATTAAATAAATTAGAAAATCAAATCGAATTAATTAATGATGATATAAAAAATTATTATTTAAATCAAGAAACAGAAACATTTGATGTTATTACATGTAATCCACCATATTTTAAAGTAAATAAAGATTCACATTTTAATAAAACTGATTACAAAACAATAGCAAGACATGAGGTAGCACTAAATTTAGATGATATAATGAAAATAGCAGTTAAATTGTTAAAAAATAAAGGAATCATTGCAATAGTGCATAGACCAGAGAGAATGATTGATATTATTCAAAGTATGAAAAAATATAATATAGAACCAAAAAAAATAAGGTTTGTTCATCCTAATAAGAATAAAGAAGCCAATATTATTTTAATTGAAGGTAGAAAAAATGGACAACCTGGTATAAAAGTTTTGAATCCAATATATTCACATGAAAAAAATGGCGAATATACAAATGAAATACAAAAATATTTTAAATAAGAGGTGATATAATGTCTCAAAAAAGTTATGATAATACACCAACATTATACTTAATTCCAACACCAATAGGTAATATGGATGATATAACTCTAAGAGCAATAAATACTTTAAAAAAAGTTGAAGTTATTTTTTGTGAAGATACACGTGTAACTGGATTACTTTTGAAACATTTAGATATAAAGAAAAAATTAATTTCAAGTCATTTATATAATGAAGAAAAAAATTATAATAAACTTTTATCTTATTTAGAAAAAGGATATGATGTTGGTTTAGTTAGTGATAGAGGTACACCAATTATAAGTGATCCTGGTTATTTTTTGGCCAAGTATGCTAGTGATAAAGGTTATAATGTTGTTGGATTACCTGGACCAACAGCTTTAATTTCCGCATTAATAATGTCAGGAATTCAACCAATGCCCTTTCTATTTTATGGTTTTTTAAATAGCAAAGAAGGAAAAAGACAAAAAGAATTAGAAAATCTAAAAAATATTAATGCTACTTTAATTCTTTATGAATCACCTCATCGTATTGAAAAGACTTTAAATGATATGAAAAACATTTTGGGAAATAGGCAAATATCAATTTCCCGGGAAATAAGTAAAAAATATGAAGAGGTATATCGTGGAACAATTGAAGAAATTCAAAAACAATTACTTGACATAAAAGGAGAATTTGTTATAGTAGTAAGTCCTGGAAAACAAGATGAAAACTATGACAATTTGACAATTATTGAACATATTAATCTTTTTATTGAAATGGGAAATACTCCTAATGAAGCAATAAAGAAAGTAGCAAAACTTCGTCATCTAAATAAAAATGAAGTATATAAAAAATATCATAGAGGTGATTAAATGAAATTGATAGTTGGTTTAGGAAATCCTGGACGCGAATATGATAAAACGAGGCATAATGTTGGTTTTATGGTTGTTGATACGATCGTTTCAAATTTAGGATTAAGTTTTAATAAAGAAAAATTTGATGGAATGTTGGCAGAAGTTATGATTAATCAAGAAAAAATAATGTTTTTAAAACCTCAAAGATATATTAATTTATCTGGAGAAGTGATAAAAAAATATGTTGATTTTTATAAAATAAATGTCGATGATATATTAATTATTAGTGATGATTTAGATCTTGAAGTAGGAAAAATGAAACTTCGTAAACAAGGTGGTAGTGGAGGACATAATGGCCTAAAAAATATTGAGTTAAATTTAAAAACTAAAAATTATAAACGATTAAAAATTGGTATATCAAATAATAAAATGATTGATACAAAGGATTATGTATTGAGTAAATTTTCTAAAACTGATCAAGAAAAAATAAATCAAATTATAGACAAAACACCAAGTATAATTAATGATTATTTGAGTATGACATTTGATAATTTGATGAATAAATATAATTAATGATACAAAAAAAGTATCATTTTTGTCGTGTGAAAGGAGATAAAATATGTCATTTATAAATAAATTATTTGAATTAGATAACAGTGAAATTATTTATGGATTAACAGATGAATTAAAATGTATTTATATTAGTCAAAGATATAAAAAATTAGATAAATCAATGCTTATTGTATTAAATACATTATATGAAGCTAATAAATTATATCAATCTTTAAGTAATTATAAAGATGATGTTTATTTATTTCCAATGGACGATTTTTTAACAAGTGAAGCTTTAGCAATGAGTCCAGAATTGAAAACGACTCGTTTAGAAACATTAGAAAATATAATTAAAAATAAAAAAAATATTGTTATAACTAACTTGATGGGATATTTAAGATATTTACCTCCTAAAGAAAGTTATAAACAAAGTTTTATTACTTGTAAGACAAATGATGAAATAGATGTTCAAAAGTTAATCAAAAAGTTAGATATGAACGGATATATACGCCAATCTATTGTTACTAAAACAGGAGAAATGGCAATAAGGGGTTTTGTTATAGATATTTTTCCAATCAATGAAAAAAATCCAATAAGGATTGAACTATTTGGAGACGAAATAGATTCAATACGTATTTTTGATGTTGATACACAACGTACTATAAAAGAAATAGATAGTATAATAATAGCTCCAAATTCTGAATTTATTATAAATCAATCTGTTGAATATAGTGAAAGAAAACAAAAAAATTTAATTAATTATATAAAACCAGTTAATATTGGAAAATATTTAGATGATAGTGAAACCATTTTTATAAACTATTCAAATATAAAAATCGGTTATGAACAACTTCAAAATCAAATCTTTGATTATAATACTACAGAAGAAAAAACAAATACTGAAAAGTATATGCATAATTTAGATGATATAAAGAATGATACAATAATTTATTTAGAAAGTTTTGATAATAAAATAGATAATGTAAAAAATACAAAAATATATAAAACACATGATATTTTACCTTTTTCAAAGGAAAAAAAAGAAATAAATATGCGTTTGAATAGATATATTAGTAATAAAAATATTGTTATCATTTGTCTTGAAAATGAAAAAAGAATAAATAATATTATTGATTATTTAGAAAACAACAATATTGTAATAACAAATGAAAATGAAATCTTTGAAAATAAAATAAATGTAATAAAAAAAGTAATGACTAAAGGTTTTGAATTTAATAATTATATTATTATAACGGAGAATGAACTATTTAATAAAAAAGAATTAAATATTAAATATAAAAGTAATTTTAAATATGGAACAAAAATTAAAAATATAAACAATTTAAATATTAATGATTATGTAGTTCATGTGGCACACGGTATAGGTAGATATACAGGACTAAAGACTTTAACTAAAAATGGTTTAAAAAAAGATTATTTAACAATCGAATATAAAGGTGGAGATAAATTATATATTCCAGTGGAAAAGATTGAATTGATAAGCAAATTTTCTTCTAATGAAGGAGTAGTACCTAAAATTAATAAATTGGGAAGTACTGAATGGCAAAAAACAAAATTAAAAATACAAAAAAAGTTAGAAAATATTGCTGGTCAATTATTAGAACTTTACGCTAAAAGAGAATCAAGTATTGGTTTTGCTTTTGATAAGGATGATGAAAATCAAATAGCTTTTGAAAAAGAATTTAAATTTACAGAAACAATAGATCAATTAAAGGTAATTGAAGAAATAAAAAAAGATATGGAAAAACCAAAACCTATGGATAGATTATTATGCGGTGATGTAGGTTATGGAAAAACAGAAGTTGCATTTAGAGCAATGTTTAAAGCTGTACTTTCATCTAAACAAGTAGCTTATTTATGTCCAACTACTATTCTATCAAATCAACACTATGAAAATGCATTATTAAGATTTCAAAATTTTCCAGTTCGTATTGAACTATTAAATCGTTTTGTAACACCAGCCCGTGTTAAAAAAATAAAACAAGATCTTATTGATGGTAAAATAGATATTGTGATAGGTACACATAGGCTTTTAAGTGAAGATATTGTCTTTAAAGATTTAGGATTATTAGTAATAGATGAAGAACAACGTTTTGGTGTAAAACATAAAGAAAAAATAAAGAAATTAAAAAGTAATGTTGATATTCTTACTTTATCTGCAACCCCAATTCCAAGAACTCTTCAAATGTCATTGACAGGAATTAGAAATCTCTCTCTTATAGAAACACCACCAGTTGACAGATATCCAATTCAAACCTATGTTTTAGAAGAAAATAAAGGTATCATAAAGGATGCTATTTATAAGGAATTATCACGTGGTGGACAAATATTTATTTTATTTAATAATATAGAAGAAATGAATTTAAAAATGTTGGAAATTAATAAATTAATTCCTGATGCTAAAATTGTATGTGCTCATGGTAGAATGAATAAATCCGAAATAGAAGAGGTAATGTTAAAGTTTATCAATAAGGAATATGATATTTTATTATGTACAACAATTATAGAAACAGGAATAGATATTCCTAATGTAAATACTTTAATTATAATTGATGCTGATCATTTTGGTTTATCACAATTATATCAAATTAGAGGACGTGTCGGTAGAAGTAATAAAATTGCCTATTGTTACTTGATGTATAATAAAGGAAAAATATTAAGTGAAATAGCTACTAAGCGCCTAAATGTTATAAAAGAATTTACGGAGTTGGGAAGTGGATTTAAGATAGCAATGCGTGATCTGTCTATAAGAGGTGCTGGTGATATACTTGGAAGTGAACAAGCAGGATTTATTGATAGTATAGGTATTGATTTATATTTAAGAATGCTTGATGAAGAAATAAATAAAATAAAAGGTATTAAACCAAAAGAAGATGTAACTACTGATAAACCATTATTAGAAGTAGAAACTTCAATTGATGACAAATATGTTAATGAAGTTGATTTAAAAATTGAA
>URQZ01000004.1 GCA_900550255.1 uncultured Mycoplasmatota bacterium
ATATAATAATATTTTATTTTTTAATTCTTTTTCTATCCAAAAATAGTCTTCTATTTCATATAAAAAAACGGTATTATGAACTATTAATTGCATATCTACTTCATCTTCATAATAACTAAAGTATTCTATTTCTTCTTTTTTTAGTTCAAGAATAACACCATAATTATTATCTACATATACATTAATTTCATAATAGCCATTAATATTAATTTTATAAAATTCTTTTAGTGTTTTCAAAAGTTTACGAAAATATATTTCAAGTTTTTCTTTATCTTCAAAATCTATTTGATTTAAATATATTTTATTTAAAAAAATTATCATATTTATATCATCATTTACAATAATTTTCACTTATAATCACCTAAATTATTCTATGTGATTTAATTAATAATGAGATATAAATTAGATAATTCTTTCTATTTTTTCATGAACTGCTTGTTTTCCTGCTTTGGTAACGTTTGAAAAAACGATAAAATCATCTCCTACAACTAGATCTAATTCTTGAAGGAGCATTGTTCTTTGGGTTTGATGTTTAGTAATTCCAACTTTATCTGATTTTGTAGCAATTATTGTTACAGGAATATTATAATGTTTTAAATATTCATACATAAGCATATCATCACTACTTGGTTTATGTCTAAAATCAATAAGCATAAAAACTTGTTTTAGATTTTCACGATTAGTTAAATAATCTTCCATCATCAAGCCAAATTTTTTCTTTTTACTTTTACTTAAATTAGCAAAGCCATATCCAGGAGCATCCACCAAATAAAAATCATCATTTATTAAATAAAAATTAATTGTTTGTGTTTTACCAGGATTTGATGATGTTCTAGCAAAGTTTTTTCTATTTATTAATGAATTAATAAAGCTACTTTTTCCAACATTAGAACGACCAACAAGTAAAAACTCTGGTTTATTATCTGTTGGATATTGACTACGTCTAACTGCACTTATAGTCAAATCAACACTATTTATTTTCATTTACCTCACCTCAAATTGTTTTAAGTAAATTTTTATCATACAATAAATTATATATTAAATTACATAAATTTGCAAATTCTATTTCTTCATTAAATTTTCTATAGCTTTTATTAATCCAAGTTTTCCATACTCATAAGTTAAACTTCCTTGTAAATATGCAATATAAGGTTCCCTTATAGGCCCATCACAAGAAAATTCGATCGATGATCCTTGTGTAAAACTACCTGATGCCATTATTACCTGATCATCATAGCCAGGCATATCAGAAGCCTCTATTTTTACAAAAGAGTCAATAGCAGATCCCATTTGAATTCCTTGAATAAATCTTATCAATAAATTTTTATCATTAAAGATAATACTTTGAACAATATCTGCCCTATCTTCATTATATTTAGGTTCAACTTCATACCCCAAATTTTCCATTATACGACTAGATAAAACGGCTGTTTTTAAGGCACTACTAACAACACTAGGTGCCATATATAATCCCTGTAATATAGACTTATTCATATTTAATGAAGGTCCTACTTCTTTTGCTTCTCCAGGTAAATTTAATCTTTCTGAACACAAATAAACTAAATCCTTTTTTCCAACAATATAAGCCCCATTAGGAGCAATTCCACCACCTAAATTTTTTATTAAAGAACCAACAGCTATATCAGCCCCAACTTGAGTTGGTTCTAAATCACTAACAAATTCACAATAACAGTTATCCACCATAATAATTACATCTTTGTCAATTTTTCTAATAAATTTTATAACTTTTTCCAAAGATTTTATTGTTATACTTTCTCTTGTAGAATAACCTCTTGATCTTTGAATTTCTATTAATTTTATTTTTTTATTACTAATAACTTCTTTAATTTTTTCATAATCAAAATCATTATTTTTAAGATCAATTTGTTCATAATTAATTCCAAAGGATTTCAATGAACTTTTATTTTCAGTAATACCTATTACTTGGTGTAATGTATCATAAGGAAGTCCTGTTATAGAAAGCATTGTATCATTTGGTCTTAAAAGAGCAAATAAAGCAACTGTTAAAGCATGAGATCCTGATATAAATTGACTTCTAACTAAAGCATCTTCTGTTTGAAATATATCAGCATAAATACTCTCTATTACATCACGTCCTATATCTCCATACCCATAACCTGTTGTTGTATTAAAATGGGCCTCAGATAATTGATTTTTTTGAAAAGCTTCCAATACTTTAGAACTATTAAATTCACATATTTCGTTTATTTTTTCAAATTGTTTTGAACATTCCTTTTCCGCTTTATTTACAATTTCAACTGCATTTTTCATCAATACATACCTCCATCAACTCTAATTACCGAATTATTAATATAACTAGCATCATCACTAGCTAAAAAACAAACAACATGAGCAATTTCCTCTGGTTGTGCTATTCTCTTTAAAAAGATTTTTTCTTCTTCACTTTTTAAATATTCATCATCCAATCCAGAAAGTTCACTCTCTGTTCCTACCCAACCTGGTGCGACTGCATTTACATTTATATATGGTGCATATTGTAAAGCTAAATTATGTGTTAAAGAAATAATCCCTGCTTTAGAAGCATCATAATCCAAACACATCGGATAGTTAGTATCTATACCATTAGTTGATGAAATATTTATAATTTTCCCTTTTTTATTTTTTAACATGTATTTTCCAACATACTTACTAACTAAAAAAGTACCAACTAAATTAATTTCTAAAGTTTTCATAAAATTATCTTTTGTTTTATCATCAAATAAAGTACTAATATCTATTCCAGCATTATTTACTAAAACATCAATTTGTCCAAACTTATTAATAACTTCTTCAACCATTTTTTTAATTTCTTCTTCACTTTGAATATCACATTTAATAACTAAACTATTTACTTTATATTTTTTTATTTCATCTTGTAATTTTAAAGCTTCTTCTTTACTTTTATTATAGTTTATAACAACATCATAACCTTTTTTAGCAAATTCTATAATACAACTTGCTCCTATACCCTTACTTGAACCTGTAACTATTGCAACTTTTCTTTTCATATATACACAAAAAGAGCCTTAAGCTCTTGATGAATACTTACCATCACTTGTAGTTACAAGAATTTTTTCACCTTGTTCAATAAATAAAGGTACACGAACCAATAATCCTGTTTCAACATAAGCATCTTTTAATGCATTATTTGTTGTATTTCCTTTAACAGCAGGTTCTGTTTCAACTACAGTAAATTCAACTTTATCAGGTAAAACTAAACCAAGTAATTCTCCTTCATACATAATAACATCAACTAACATATTTTCGATTAAGTAGTTTTTGTCATCACCAACTTGATCTGCAGATAATTCTAATTGTTCATATGTTTCCATATTCATGAAGCAATAAGTATCACCTGTGTTATATAAATATTGAACACTTGATCTATTAATATTAGCTTTTTCAAATTTTACATTTGTATTAAAAGTTCTTTCAATTGTTCCACCAGTTCTTAAATTTTTAAGTTTAGTTTTCATGAAGGCTGAACCTTTACCAGGTTTAACGTGTAAGAAATCTACAATTTGATAAATATTTCCTTCAATAATTAAAGTCATACCTGTTTTTATATCATTAACATTAATCATTTTCTTTCACCTCGATAAAATTATTTTTCTTCTTTATGCATAGTATGTTTTTGACATCTAGAACAATATTTGTTTAATTCTAAACGTTCAGTAGTGTTTCTTTTGTTTTTTGATTTACGATAATTTTTTTCACCACATACAGGGCATTTTAAAGTTATATTTTCTCTTGCTTCTCCTTTTTTTGCCATAAAACTTCCTCCTTTTTTTAAGCGCTAGATATATTATAGCAAAGATTTATAAAAAATCCAAACTTTTTTTAATATTAATTTGTTTTATATATTGAAAAATATGCATCACTTACTTCTTTAGCTATTCTCTTATTAACTGTACTCTGATATGTACTACCTGTTTCAGAATAATAAATATCTGGTGAAATAACAGTAAATGTTACTTGTGGGTTATCATATGGGGCATATGCTACAAAAGTTGTTGTAACCGTTTCTTTATCAACTTTTCCATCCCCATCACTATCAATAAAACTTTGACTTGTTCCTGTTTTACCAGCTGGTTTATGTGATAAATCGATATAACCAGAACCTGTACCACCATATTCTAAAACTTGTTTAAATCCTTCTTTAACTCTATCTAAATATTCTTGTTTTGTATTAACATGGTTAAGTTCTTTGCTTTTATTTTCAAACATAGCTTTATTTAAATTACTATCACTTGAAGAATATACCCCCTTTAAAAGATATGGTTTTAATCTTGAACCATTATTTGCAATTGTACTTATATATTGTGATAATTGAATTGGTGTATATGTATCATATTGTCCTATTGAAAAATCAAGTAATAAACCTCCAACTTTACTTTGTCCTTTATATCCTAAGCTTTCAATAGGTAAATCAATTTCTGTTTTAACACCAAGTCCAAATTCAGCAAATGTATTACGATATTTTTCAAAAGCATCATTATTAACTTTAAATGGCGTATTATAAGTATAATTTAATCCAGCCACTTTCATAGCCGTATAAAATTGATAAACATTTGATGATAATTTTAAAGCTGTTAAATCATTAATTGTTCCTAAGTTTTTCCATGAACATTTTTGTGGTGCACCAGCTAATTTAATACATGTATCGTATCTTTTTTCGCCTATTTGTAAATTACCAGTATTATATCCAACAATATGAGATGCTCCCTTTACAACAGATCCAACTACCACTGGCGATGTTGTAATTCCAGGTGTATAGTCATAAACTTTATATTCTCCATTTTCTTCTTTTACTTGTTTTCCTGCCATTGCTAAAACTTCTCCGGTTTTAGGATCAGTAATAACAACAAAAGATCGATCGTAAAATTTAGTATTTGGTTCCTTTTTTGCTGCTACAACTTCTTTAGTTAAGATTTCTTCTACTTTTTTTTGAAGTTCAATATCAATTGTTAGGACAAGATCACTTCCACGTTTTCCTTCTTTGGTTAAAACTTTTTCACCATTATCTAAAATTTCATATTCATTTTTTATTCCTTTTAAATAATCATCATATTGATATTCCAAATAACTAATTCCTACACGATCATTTAGTTTATATCCTTTTTTTAGATATTCTTTTTTTAAATCTGAAGGAATTCCACTTTCAGAATCACTAACACTTCCTAAAATAGCTCTAAAAGTATCTCCATATAAGTAAGTACGGTTCCAATCTAATCTTGTATTAAATCCCTTTAAATTATGGGCATTACTTGCTACATTAGCAAACTCTTCATCTGTTACATTATTTCTTTTTATAATTTTATCTGCATATGAATATCCTTTATTCATTAAGTAATATATATATGCAGCTTTTCGATCACGATCGTTATATGCTGATAATTCTTCTTCTGTTATTCTTTCTAATTTAAGTTTTTCTATTTCATCAGCTGTTATTTTACGATATTCTAAATCTTGCCATTCTGATTTTTTTATTTTTTCACGTGCCTTATCTGGATTATTTTTAACCCAGAATTTGCGCAAATTATTATCGCTTAATTTTGAAAAATCTAAATCTATTAAATCAGCCATTTTATAAGCAAGAGCAATTTCTTCTTTTGTGGTAACACCACTTTGTTTTTTATAATATATTTCTTTACTTGGTTCATTATCAACAATTAATTTTTTATTTCTATCATATATTCTACCACGTGGTGCGGTTGTTCCTTCGACTATGTTTTTATTTAAAATTTCTAATTTTTCTTTATAATAATTATTTTTTATTATTTGAATATAAAATAAATTGATAAATAATATAATTATTATTAATGTTATTATTCCAATTAATATATTGTATCTTTTTTCGATTGTTTCTTTAATATCCTTGTATTTTTTATAGTAATTATATTTTAAATTCGTATTTTTGCGCGGATTAAATATTTTTTTCATAAAGATCATTTACTTTATTAAAGTCAACAATCTTTAAAAAAGCATCAATATATTCATTACGATTATTTTTATATTTTAAATAATAAGCATGTTCCCATAAATCTAGTGCTAATATAGGAATAAGTCCATAACTATATGGAGTTTCTTGATTTGAAAAATTAAGAATTTCTAAATCTTTATTTTTATTTATAACTAAAAAGGTATACCCTGATCCAACTAATAATTGGGCCTGTTTTTTAAACTGACTTAAAAAATCTTCCATACTACCATATTTCTTAATTATGGCTCTTTTCAATTTATTGTCAGTTTCTAAACGCAATGGATTCATATTATTAAAATACAATTCATGGTTTAAAACGCCTCCTAAATTATATAAGATATCACCTCTTATTTTAATAGGAAACATATCTATATGATTAACTAGTTCTTCTTTTGTATATTTATTATTATAAGAAACACTTTCAAGTAAATTATTTAGTTTATTTAAATAATTTAAATAATGTTTATTATAATGTATATAAACAGTATCAGAATCAATATATGGTTCTAAAAAACTAGTATCATAGTTTAGAGGTTTTGCCTCATACATAAAATCACCCTCTTTAGTTAATTTTATTATAAATAACTTACATTATTCTAAGTATCCAACATATATTAAATAGAGGTGGATACATTGATTGAAAAATTAATTGAAAAATATGTAAGTAAAATTGATAAAAAAGATATTATCAAATTTGCCGAAGAAAATAATGTTACATTAAATCAAAATGAAGTAGATTTGATTTATGATAATATTAAACTACACTGGAAGCAAATAATTTTTAATGATCACAATATAGTTCTTGAAAAGATTAAAAATAAAATTAGTAGTTCTACATATAGAAAAATTGAAGAATTAATTGTTTTATATAAAGAAAAGTATAAAAACTACTTATAAAAATTTACTATATCTTTTATTAGATCAGGATTAAATTTTCTCTTTCTTATCATTTCAATTTCAAATTTATATGGTGGATAAGTTTTTTTATCTTCAAGTGTTATATAAGGTGTTTCTAATATTTTAGGAAGACCTTTTAATTTTGGATGATATATTATCTTAATAAGATTATCAAAACCAATTTTTCCAATTCCTATGTTTTCATGACGATCTTTATGAGCGCCACACTCATTTTTACTATCATTTATATGAAGACAAGCAAGCTTATCAAGACCTATTATACTATCAAATTCGTCCAAAACTTTGTCGAAATTTTCTAAATCATAACCAGCATCACTAATATGACATGTATCTAAACACACTTTTATTTTATCATTAATTTCAACACCATCAATAATTTTTTTTAATTGCTGAAAATTTATACCTAATTCACTACCTTTTCCGGCCATAGTTTCTAAACAAATATTCACTTTTGTATCATTATCTAAAACTTGATTTAGAGCAAAAATAATATTTTTTAGGCCAACTTCTTCTCCAAGACCAACATGACTTCCTGGATGAAGAACAAGATTTTTTATTCCTAAAAGTTCTACTCTTTTTATTTCTTGCTTTAAAAAATTAATGGCAAAGTCATAATTTTTAGAATCATTAGCTAGATTGATAATGTATGGAGCATGAACAATGACATTATCTTTATTTATTCCAGATTTTATCATAAGTTCATTTGCTTCTTTTGTTATATCTAAATCTATTTCTGAACGATTAGTATTTTGAGGAGCTCCTGTATAAAACATAAATGTATTTGCATTATAACTAAGTGCCTCTTTCACACTACCTAAGAGTTGTGTATCTTTTTTAAATGATACGTGTGATCCAATAATTATTTCTTCCATATTATCACCTACTCTTTAGTATTATACCATTATAATTTTATTTATAAAATAATTAACGAGTAATTTTTTTGTTTTTAGTGATATGTTTATTCACAAAATTATCTTGAATTTTAATGTATTGTTTCATAAAGTTCTTTTTATCAAGTTCGTCTTCAAAAATAAAATCACTTAAAATTAAAGCTTTATCTATATTTAAGTCATTATAATTGTGCAATTTATAGTGTTTAGAATTATAATCTTCTATATATTTATCAATAATATCCCAATTTTCATCTTTAGTACATCTTAACAAAAGTTTAACGAAAAAGTTAATATTATTTTGCCAAATTATAGGGTTCAATGTACCATTTGGGCACCTAAGTTCAATGGTATTATTAATATATTTTTTATCTAATGAAAAAGTATATCTAAAATTCATAGCATACAATCTGTCAAATCCTAAATACTTATTAAATTTATAAGCACTTACCTTATTTTGCTCATCTAAAAATGCTTTAATTTTATTTGAAATAGGTTTAGCGTATGTACTAATAGCCGACCTATGTTTTTTATCTTCCCCATAACCAAAGCGATAAATAATATCCTCAAAAACAGTCCATAATTTTAAAAATTTTTTTAAATTTTCTTTATTTTCTAAAATTTGACTACCTACATGAATATGTCCACCACAATCACCATTCACATACCCTTTATTTTCTTTCAACATACTACAAACTTGTTCTAGTTTTTTCCAATCTTTTTCTTCATCTATTAAAATTGGTGATTTTATTTCACCACCAAAAACATTGGTAGCTTTATCAAGATGAAGTTCATCATTTAAAGTCCCCTCATGAACAAGAAGAAAATCATTAAATTGATCTTTAACAATTTTTCTTATATCTTCATGTCTAGGACCAACAAATTCAATTTCAACCCCAAATGTATATTTTTCATCAACACCTATTTGATCACGATAAGAAATCAAATAATTTTTCAATTCGTGCAAAAATTGTTTTTTATCTAAGTAACTAAGATTTGACAAGTTCACACTATCATCCCCTTCAAGTGTGAGTTATTATATCACCATCTTTAAGTTTTGTAAAATTATTTTATTAAATCACTTTTCTTTATAATATAAGTTCTATCTTTAGTATAAAATGCATAAAAAACATCTTCTAATTTTATCTTTTTTTTATTAAGCATATTATCTATCCATTTTTTATCTTTTTTTATTTCTTTTAAAACATGAAAATCTATATCACCATCTAAAATGATTGGTAAAGGATATTCTCTTGTATTTTGAAAAACTGATAAATTCCCATTTGTTTCTAAAACAGCATAGTCCACTTCTTCTAAACTTTTAACTCCTTTTTCCCTTAATTGACTTATTAAATCATCTAAAGTATATCTTAGTTTCGACATAACATTAAATTTAACTTTTCCTTCTTTAATAATTACACTAGGATGTCCATCTATAAATGTTCTTATTTTACTGTTTTTCAAGCTTATATAACTAAGAGACATTTCACACAAAACTAAGACCAAAATAGGAACAATTGAAACAAAAATAGATTTATCTGTATTTTCGATTGAAATTGCAGCTAGTTCAGCTATTAAAACGGTTACAATTAAATCTCCTATTCCAAGTTCACCTATCTCTTTTTTACCCATAATTCTATAAACTAAGATAATGAAAAAATAAAGAAAAAATGTTTTTAACATAAGTATTATATACATATTATCACCCATTTTATTATGATTGAAGTAATAATGATTTATTCATTATCATAACTTTAATAGGAGGATTTTTTATGAAATATGCAAAAAATTTAGGTTTTTCTTTACTTTTTATTATTGGTAGTTTACTTATTCTTACTTTATTATTAACTCTTTTTAACTATTTTAATTTATTTTCAAATGGAATTGTTTCTACTTTTAAGATTATTATTCCTATTATTTCTTTATTTGCTGGTGGTTTTTTTATAGGTAAAAAAAGTTCTAAGCAAGGATGGTTAGAAGGTTTAAAGTTAAGTTTAATATTTACTATTATTTTAATTTTATTTAATTTATTAGGATTAGGAAATAAATTAGAATTAAAAAATATTTTATATTATTTAATCATTATCATATCCTGTATGTTTGGAGGAATGTTAGGAATAAATAAAAATAATTCTGAAAACTAAAAAAATAGTTAGACATTTCTAACTATTCTTTATTATCTATTACTTCCTTCATCATAGAAATAAATTCATCTTGTGATAAAGTTGTTGTTTCTTGACTTCCAAACTTACGATAACTTATCTCCTTATTATCTCTTTCCTTATCACCAAGTATTAATGTATAAGGAATTTTTCTTGTTTGACTTTCACGCATACGATAACCAAGTTTTTCATCACGACTATCAAGTTCTACTCTAAAATTATTTTCTCTAAGTAATTCTTCTACTTCTTTAGAATATTCTAAATGATATTCATTATTAACAGGAATAATATTTATTTGTGTTGGTGCAAGCCAAGTTGGGAACGCTCCTTTTGTCTCTTCCATTAAAAAGGCCGTAAATCTATCAAATGTACCAAAAATAGCTCTATGTAATACTACTGGTACTTGTTTTTCACCCTTATTATCAATATAAGATAAATCAAATCTTCTTGGAAGTAAGAAATCTAATTGACATGTTGATAAAGTAACCTCTGGTCCTACAGCTGGTTTTACTTCTACATCTAATTTTGGTCCATAGAAAGCTGCTTCCCCAACCGCTTCAAAATACTCTACATTTAATTCATTTAATACTTCTCTTAATTTATCTTCAGCATTATTCCACATTTCATCATCATCGTAGTACTTTTCTTTATCTTCCTTATCTCTTAAGGATAATCTAAATTTATATTCAGTAATTCCAAAATCCTTATATACATCTAGAATTAGACTAACAACTTTTTTAAATTCATCTTTTATTTGTTCTGGCATAACAAACAAATGGGCATCATTTTGACACATGCATCTAACTCTTTCAAGTCCTTTTACAGCTCCTGATGCTTCATATCTAAAATCAGTTGCGAACTCACCTATTCTAATTGGTAAATCTCTATATGAATGCAATTTGTTTTTAAAAACTAACATATGATGTGGACAATTCATTGGTCTTAAAACAAATTCTTCATCATCAACTTTCATAGATGGAAACATATTTTCTTTATAATGATCCCAGTGTCCAGAAGTTTTATATAAATCAACAGTACCTACACATGGCGTATATACGTGTTGATATCCTAACTTTTGTTCTTTTTCATATATATAATTTTCTAATTGTTTTTTTATTAAAGCTCCATTAGGTAACCATAAAGGCATTCCAGCTCCTACTAATTCATTAGTCATAAAAATATCTAAATCTTTACCTATTTTACGATGATCACGAAGTTTTGCTTCCTCTAATTCTTTTAAATAATCATTTAAATCTTCTTCATTTTCAAAACAAACACCATAAATACGTTGTAACATCTTATTTTTAGCATCATTTTTCCAATAAGCACCACTTACTTTTAAAAGTTTAAAATATTTCATTGATTTAGTTGTAGGCATATGTGGACCACAACACAAATCAATAAAATCATCTTGTTTATAAGCAGAAATTACTGTATCATCTTCATCCATTCTTTCAATTAAATCAATTTTATATGGGTCATCTTTAAACATATCTAATGCTTCTTTTTTTGATAATTCAATACGATTAATATATTTATCTCCTTTAGAGATTTTTTTCATTTCTTTTTCTATTTTAGGTAAATCTTCTTCTTTAATTACATCATCGCCTAAATCTATGTCATAATAAAATCCACTATCAATTACAGGTCCTACCCAAAATTTAGCATTTGGATATAAGTGTTTTACCGCATGAGCAAGTAAATGCGCACAACTATGATTTAAAATATTCAATTTTTCATTTTCTTTTATATTTATCATTAATATCTTCCTTTTCCTTTAATATGTCTTTGACTATTTAATATATATTTCTTTTGTCTATTTACACTAACAGTAATAACTAATTCCTCTTCCTCTGGAATTTTATCTACTACATTACCTAGCCAATCTTCTTCTAAATTTTCTTCACTTAAAATTGCTTTTCTAATTAAACGTAATTTTTTATAATCCTTAGTTGTTTGAAGCTCCTTTAAAAGTTTTCCAAATTTTAAAACTAATGGATTTTCATAAGCAATCATTTTTCCTTTTTTCTTTTTACTACTTTCTTCTCTTACTAAAACATAAGTTCCATTATTCAACGTTTGATCATTTACTTCTTTCAAACTTACTCTAGTTGGTAAAGCCTCACCTTTTTCCATTAAATATTCAAACATTTTATAATGCGTTAATTTACCTGTATTCTCATATTTGACATTTAAATAAGTTTCCATAAACTCTCTAATTCCAATTACTTGATTTAAACTTACAATTGTTCTGTTTTTTCCCATACTATCAACTCCCCTATAAAAAAAACACTCCTACTAACCAAGGAGCGTATAAACGCGGTACCATCCTACCTTATAACTTAATTAAAGTTTTAACGGACCAATCCGGAAATCTCTTTCGAGTTCAATTCATGGGTAGTAATTATCAATTATTATATCAGTTTTCACCACCACTGACTCTCTTTAATAAAGTCCTCAATAACCATGTCCCACTCAAAATTTTTAACTATGTCTTTATTTTATTCTTAAAATTAATTTTTGTCAATAGAATTTATAGAATCTGTAGTAATGTTATCTAGAAAAATCAACTATATTATTGACTTTTTATTGACATTAAATGTTTGTAAATAAAAATAATTGGTTTATAATAAAAATAGAGGTGATATTATGAATAATAAAATTGTTATTATTGGATGCGGAAACGTAGGAATGAGTTATGCATATGCTCTTTTAAATCAAAATACTAATGTTAATGAATTAGTTTTAATTGATCTTGATAAAGAACGTGCTATTGGAGAGGCTATGGATTTAAATCACGGTATTGCTTTCGCTCCTGGAAGAATAAATATTAAAGCCGGTGATTATTCAGATTGTAAAGATGCAGACATTGTTTGCATTGCAGCTGGCGCTAATCAAAATCCGGGTGAAACAAGAATGGATTTAATAAATAAAAACAGTGTTATTTTTAAAAGTATTGTAACAGAAGTTATGAAAAATGAATTCGATGGAATCTTTTTAATTGCGACAAATCCCCTTGATGTAATGACTTATTTAACATGGAAATACTCTAATCTACCACATAGTAGAATAATTGGTAGTGGTACAAGTTTAGATACTTCAAGACTAAGATTTATGATTGGAGAAAAACTAAATATAAGTCCAAAAAGTGTTCATGCTTATATTATTGGTGAACATGGGGATTCCGAATTTGCGCCTTTTTCAAATGCAACTATAGGACTACAAAATATTCACAACTTCTTAAATGATGATGAACTAAACAAAATATACCATAATGTTAAAAATGCTGCTTATGAAATTATAAATAGGAAAAAAGCTACTTATTATGGTATTGGAATGTGTTTAGTTAGAATTACAAACGCTATTTTAAATAACGAAAATAGTATAATAACTGTTTCTTCATACGATAAAGAAAATGATATATTTATGGGAATTCCATCTATTATAAATAGAAATGGTGTTAGAGAACGTGTATATGTAGAATTAAATGAAGAAGAAACTAAAAAACTTCAAAACTGTGTAAATATTATAAAAGATGCTATAAATACTATAAAATAAAAAACATTGAAAATTTCAATGTTCTTTTTTTATACTTCTACTAAACTAAGTGATACCTTTTCTTTTTCTTTATTAATATCTAAAACATAACAATCAACAATATCACCAACACTAACAATATCAGTTGGATTTTTTATAAATTCATTTGACATTTTAGATATATGTACAAGTCCATCATTATGAAGTCCTATATCGATAAATGCTCCAAAATCAACTACATTTCTAACTGTTCCTTGTAATTTCATTCCAACTTTTAGATCTTTAATGTCCAAAACATCACTTTTTAATACTGGTTGTGGCATTTCATCTCTTGGATCTCTGTTAGGTTTTTTAAGTGATTTAATAATATCTTCTAAGGTATATGAATCTATATCTAGTTTTTTCATTATATCGTCAATATCAATTTTATCTAATTTTTGAACTAATGTATCTGTTCCAATTTCGTTAATATTACTATCAATTAATTCAAGAAGTTGTAGAGTTTTTTTATAACTTTCAGGGTGAATATCTGTTTTATCTAAAAGATTATCTCCGTCTATTACTCTTAAAAAACCAATTGCTTGTTCATAAACTTTATCACTTAATAATTTATTTTTTTTCAAGCTCTCACGTGAATTAATTTTTCCATTAGTATTTCTATAATCAATTATTTTATCAATATTTCTCTTAGTAAGTCCTGAAATATATTTCAAAATAGAAGGACTAGCTGTATTAATATTTACTCCAACGGCATTAACAGCTTTTGATACAACAAAATCTAATGATTCAGATAATTTTTTAGAATTAACATCATGTTGATATAAACCAACGCCTATCCCATCAGGTGGAATTTTAACAAGTTCTGATAGTGGATCTTGAAGTCTTCTTCCAATACTAACAGCACTTCTTTTTTCGACTGCTAAATCAGGAAATTCTTCAATAGCAATTTTTGATGCACTATAAATTGATGCTCCTGCTTCAGAAACTATAACAAATTTACATTTTAAATTATTTTCTTTAATCATATCAGAACAAAACTTTTCACTTTCGCGTGAGGCTGTTCCATTTCCGATTGCAATAATATCAACTTTATATTTATTTATCAAATCAACTACTATTTTTTTACATTGATTTAATTTTTCTTCAGTTGTATTATTCAAAAATGGTTTTATAACTGTTGAATCCAAATATTTACCATTTTTATCAATAACAGCTAATTTACACCCGTTTACATATCCAGGATCAAAAGCTAAAACAATTTGTTCTTTCATAGGAGGGGTTAAAAGTAAGGCTTCTAAGTTTTTACCAAAATTATCAATTGCAACTTCTTCTGCTTTTTCTGATAATTCGCTTCTTATTTCTCTTTCAATTGATGGCTGAATTAATCTTTTATAACTATCTAAAATAGCCATTTTTACAACTGGTGTTGCTTTAGATTTTTCATCTTTTATTATTTTTCCTTCTAAATAAGAAATGATTTTATCCTTATCAACATCAATATTAACAGTTAGTATTTTTTCTTTTTCACCTCTATTCATTGCAAGAATACGATGTGGTTTTACATACTTAACAGCTTCTTTATAATCATAATACATTTCATATATTTTATTTACATCCTCAGCATTTTTCTTCTTTTTTGATGTAATAATTCCATTATGATAAGTAAATTGTCTAACTGATTTACGATAATAGGCATTATCACTAATCCATTCTGCAATAATGTAGCTAGCTCCCATTATAGCATCTTCTTTTGTTTTTACATTTTCATTAATAAACTTTTTGGCAACTTCATCTATATCTTGTGATATTTTAAAGGACATAATCATTTTAGCTAGTGGTTCTAATCCATTTTTTATAGCCTCAGTTGCTTTTGTTTTTTTCTTTTCTTTAAAAGGACGATATAAATCTTCTACTTCTACAAGTTTTGTAGCTTTCATGATTTTATCTCTTAATTCATCTGTCATCAAATCTTTTTCTTCTATTAGACGAATAACATCTTCTTTTCTTTTTAATAAATTTACTTGATAAATATATACTTCATTAATTGCTCTTATTTGTTCTTCATCTAAAGCTCCCGTTGCTTCTTTTCGATATCTTGCAATAAATGGTATTGTATTTCCTTCTTCTAAAAGCGTTAAAACAGTTTCTGCCTGTTTTGGTTTTATATTTAAATTGTTACTTATTTCCAATATTATATCTTTATTCATAATTACCTCAATTCTATTCTTTCTAATTATAATATATTTAGGTTTTTATTTCAAACAAAAAAATAGTTTCACACTATTTTTTAGATTTAAAGTAATCTCTAGGGCATCTATATTTTTTTAATTTTTTTGCAAGTTCATTATCCATATTCGGACCCATTTCAAGATTAAATAATTCTCCCAAATCCGTAAATGGATTTTTACTATAATCTAAATCTAAGATTTTTTTAACTTCTTCTAAATAAATACTTCTAAAAAGTTGAAGAAGTCTATTATAATTTGAAATTTTACAGTATTCTACATTATTTGAAAAATAAAATAAATCTGGATCAATCAAAATTAAATTTTTACCATCATATATAGTATTATTTCTTTTTACATCCTCAGCTATTATTTTCTTTTCAGAAAATTCATTAAATAATCTCAAATATTCATGAAACATATACAAGGTATACTCCGTATCAAGATCTAAAATATTTAATTCTTCTGCACTATAATATTTCATTGTATAAGCTGAAAATTCTTGTAAACCTTCTGGATATAACAAATCTTTTAACTTTACAAAATAATCAGAATCAATTTCTTTTAATGTTTCAAACACCTTTTTACTTATTTTACCATCTGATAAGGATGAACCATAATATAATTTAACACAATCGTTTTTATACTTATAAATTTCTCCGCAACAACCATGATTAATCATATTTTCTCGACTATCATCTATTTCAAACTTTTTACCACTTTCATTATATAAAAACATAAATCCACCCCTTCAGGTGGACTATTATAATACTTTTTTATTTATTTTTCAACTTAATTAACCATTTGAATAAATTGATTCATTGTAGTTGTCTTATGAATAGGATATCTTGGAATTTTATACTTATCATCACTTCTCGATGCTTTTCTATATCCACCAATAAATGACATTTTAAATCCTGCTTCCTTAACACCTTCAATAGCAACATCACTATAACTATAAAAAGGAAAACAAAATGAATTATTATTATCAACGATTGCTAAAGATTTTTTTAAATCATTAACTAATTCTTCTTTAGTAGCACAAACAACTTGTCCTTTTCCACAATTACCGTATTGATGCATATCATAAGTATGTGATTGAATATCTAAATTCTTTGAGCGATAATTATTAACATCCCACCATCCAGAAATTAAAAATAATGTTGCATGCATATTATATTCTTCTAATATTGGGATTAATTTATTTCCATTATGATTTCCCGTTCCCATTGCACCATCATCAATCGTTATTAAAACACTTTTAGCTGGAAGTTCAATTTGACCATACATCCATTTTGTAAATTCATCCATAGTTAGAGTTTTATATCCATTGTTTTTTAAATAATCTAGTTGTTGTCTAAAAACAGAAACTTCTAAACATATATTCTCATTACAAGATTCACCTAACGCTGGATCATAAAAGAAATGATAATTTAAAACAGGTATTTTTTGACCATTTGCATTACTTACAACCTTTTCTGTTTTTGTTACAGGTTCCTTTACTTCTTCACCTGCACTCATTCTCTTAAAATCATCAAGTGAAGTTTTA
Source organism: uncultured Mycoplasmatota bacterium (assembly GCA_900550255.1). Taxonomy (GTDB): domain Bacteria; phylum Bacillota_I; class Bacilli_A; order RF39; family UBA660; genus UMGS1271. The sequence continues at coordinate 17,286 of URQZ01000004.1, forward strand.
TTTTTAATAACGTATCTTGAGAGATTATCTTTTTTACTTTCTTTAGTTGTTTTATTATTTGCATCCACAAATTTCAAATCTTGAACATTTGTTAATATCTCTAACTTTAATGCAAATTCATTATTTAAATCAATAACATTTTGATTATTATTAGGAGTAGTAAGTAAAATAGCTTTTTCTTTTAATCTTATTTTTCCATCTAACCAATTGCGATATTCATCTAAGGTAATTGTATAAAAATTATTTTCTTTTAAATAATTTAATTGTTCTTTAACCTTATCAAAATTAATACATGTATCATTATTACAATTTTCATCTTTATAAATATTATCATAATTAATAATACTTATATATTCTGATTCTTTATCTGTAGTATTTTCTTTATTTACAAGTTTTAATTTATCATCTTTTCTTATACCTAAAATTTCATTTAAATAGTTAACATAATAATATTTATCATCCATATATTCAATTGGAAGATTGAATTTATCTTTTACCTTTAAAACTTCTTTGTCATTTTTATAAAAAGAAATTATTTCATTAGATTCTAAATTTTGATTAAAAACTATATAATGATTATTTTTTACATTTTCTTTTTTTTCTGTTTTTTTCAAATCTTTATAATAAACATAAAAATCTTTGTTTTCAATTTTAAAATATTGATCTTTAGAAGTATTAATCCTTTTCTTTTCTAATTTCAATATAAAATTTTTTTTGATTATTCCTATTTTTTTATTATTTTTATTATATATTTTAGTATTCCTAGATGTAATTACATAATCATTATAATATGTCTTTATTTCTTTAATCATTTCCTTTTCTTGTTTTTCAAGATATTGTAAGTAAACTAAAATTCCTATTAAAATAATCAAAATACCAAATAAAATTCCTATTAATATTTTTGCTTTTTTTGTATTAAATTTTTCTTTCATATTTGCTCCCTACATTCATCAACTAGTATAAACTAAATTCTTTACGCAATAAAGTTTTAATCATATTTTTTATTAATTTTTGTTTCAATCATACTAGCCTTTTTAATTATTTTACGTCCAAATTTTTCCTTTAATTTATCAATTGTCTTTTCAACCTGTTCACTTTCTTTTTTAGTATTATAATCATCAAACAAAGAAGTTTGAAAATTTACTTTATCTGTAAGTTTATCAAGTCTTATACCAATTAATCTAACAGGATAATCAGTCCACATTTCTTTTAAGACTTGTCTTGCTACCATATATATATCTTCTGAAGTATTTATAGCATTCATTATCTTTTTTTGATGACTTTTTCTTTTGAAAAAATTATCTTTTAATACTACAACAATAACATTTGCATATTTATTTTGCTTTCGTAATCTTAAAGCAACACTATCAGAAATAGCAAGTAAATATTTACAAAGTTCATTATAATCAGTCGCATCATGTGTAAGTGTTATTTCATTACCTATACTCGTAGGATCAACTACCTCACTTATAACCTCACTATTATCTATACCCCGCGCAATTCGATTTAAATAAATTGCTTGATTTTTAAAATACTTAGTTAATTTTTCAAGATCATAATGAGCTAAATCACCTATTGTCTTTATCCCTAATTTTTCTAACTTAGGTGCTGTTTTTTTACCTACTCCAAACAATTCACCAATATTAAGAGGATACATCTTTTTTTCTACTTCAAAATCATATAAAGTATGAACCTTATAAGGTTTAGAAAAATCAGAAGCCATTTTAGCGCATAACTTGTTATTAGCAATTCCAATATTAACCGTAAATCCTAAAGTATTTTTTATTTCTTCTTTTAATTTATGAGCAAATTTTAACTCATCTCCATATAAACTTTTAACTTTTCCATAATCTAAATAACATTCATCAATAGATGCAATTTCAATATCTGGAGAATATTTACTTAAAAGATCGAACATCTTTTTAGACATCATACTATAAAATTTATAATTTGGTGGATAAATCTTTAAAATCCTACATTTTTTTCTAGCACTATATAAAGTTTCAGATGTATAAATTCCTAACTTTTTAGCAGCATTTGACTTAGCTAGAACAATTCCACTTCTTTTTGTTTCATCTCCACCTATAACAGCATAACTATTTCTAATATCATATTTATACCCTTTATTTAAAAGATCAATAGCAGTCCATGATAAAAAAGCATTATTTACATCAATATGCATAATAATTCTTTCCATCTAACCACCTCTAATTATATTTTAACACAAACATATGTTTTTAAAAATATAATTATTAATTTTTTTCAAAATTTATTAATTCAAATTCAAATATTTGATATTATTAACAATAATTTGATATTTATCAAATCTTTTTTCAACTTTTCCACTTATTAAAACTGTTTTATCTCTTTTTATTTCATTTAAAGTTTTATAAAGTTGTGGAAAAACAACACCATCGATACTTGCAAGTTCATCTGAAATTTTAATAAAACACATTTTATCTTGCTTTTTAGTTTCAACTTCCTTAACATAATCTATTGTTCCTATAATATTAACATTTTTATCAAACCAATGTGAAACATCACAAATATTAAATTTATTATTTAATTTTTGTTTATATTCTGTAATTGGATTATCGCTTATATAAAGACCGATAACATCTAGTTCACGTTTTAATAATTCATGTTTACTGTATTCTTCTTTAATCTCTAATTCAGGGAGTAAAACAAACTCTTCATCTAAATCTTTAATAAGTTCACCATAGTTAATAATTAGATCAATTCCATCAATCATTGTTCTATGATTTAAATCAAAAGAATCAAAACATCCAGCATCAATTAAACTAATTAATGTTTTTTTATTTATATTTTTACGATTTGTTCTTTTAATAAAATCATAAATACTTTTAAAATCACCATTTTTTCTTTCATCTAAGATATTATTAACTATCATGCTTCCTAAATTTTTTAAACCAGTTAAAGGATAACGAATACCATCCTTTTCTTTTAAATAATACTTATCACTCTTATTTATATCAGGTTTTAAAATATTCAAGCCCTCTTTTTTACACTCATATATATATTCTTTTGTTTTATTCACACTATTTAATTCAAAATTTAACAATGTTTTCATAAAATCTTCTTTATAGTGGGCCTTTAAATAAGCCATTCTATAAGAAATAGTTGCATACGATACAGAATGAGCTTTATTAAAACCATAAGCTGCGAATTTTAAAATTAGATCATAAATTTTACGAGCCAATTCTTCAGAATATCCACGCTTAATACTACCATTTATAAATTTATCTTTTTCTTTAAGAAGAATTTCTTCCTTTTTCTTACTCATAGCTCTTCTTAAAATATCAGCTTCCCCTAGTGAAAAACCAGCCATAATACTTGCTATTTGCATAATTTGTTCTTGATAAATAATGATTCCATAAGTAGGTTTTAAAACTTTTTCAAGTGATTTATCAAAATAATCAATTTTTTCCTTATTTTGTTTTCTTTTAATATATGAATCGATATTATTCATAGGTCCCGGTCTAAATAAAGCAAGAGCAGCAACTATATCTTGAAAATTACTAGGTCTAAACTTTCTTAAAAAATTCATCATACCAGTAGATTCAAATTGAAAAATGCCTAATGTATTAACACTAGTAAAAACATTTGTAGCCTCACTGTCTTCAAAAGGAATATCATCAAAACTAATTACTTTATTTTTTTTATTTACTTCTTTTAAAACAGTATCAATTAAAGTTAAATTTTTAATTGCCAGCAAATCCATTTTTAATAGTCCCTGCTCTTCTAAATAATCCATTGAATAAGCAGTTAAAAACATTCCATCTTTTTTATAAAGAGGTAGGATCTCATCCAAATTTTCATTACACATAACAATTCCAGCTGCATGATTTGAAGTATGTCTTTTTAAACCTTCAAATTTTAATGATACTTTGTATAAATTAAAAAGTTCGCTATCCTCATTTAAAATACGTTTTAATTTGCTATCATTGTAATTTTCTCTTAAAGATAAATTAGAATCAATTAATTTAGTTAAAGCATCTATCTTATCCAAATTAATATCCATAACGCGTCCAATATCTCTAATTGCCTGTTTTGCTCCTAATGTATTAAAGGTGATAATACCTGCGACTTTTTTGTTTCCATACTTATTAACACAATAATTAATAACTTCTTCGCGTCTATCATATTGAAAATCAATATCAATATCGGGCATTGTTACCCTTTCCGGATTTAGAAAACGTTCAAATAATAAATTATATTTAATAGGATCTATTGTTGTTATATTAAGAAGATAAGACACTAATGAACCAGCAGCACTTCCCCTACCAGGTCCTACTAAAATACCATGTTCTTTAGCATACTTAACATAATCATAAACAACTAAAAAATAATTACAAAAACCCATTTTATTAATTATATTTAATTCATATTTTAATCTATCAATATATACTTTACCTACACTACTACCAAATCTTTTGCGCATTCCATCTTGACATAATTCTTTTAAATAAGAATATGCATCTAAATTATTAGGACATTCATAAATAGGAAGTAAATCTTTATGTAATTCTATTTTTAAATTACACATATCTAAAATTTTTTGATTATTGGAATTAAAATCATAATTCTTAATTTCCTCTGGTAGTAATAAATGATTATCACCTAAAATATTTATCTCATCTATTTTCTTACCATCTCTAATAGCTATTAAATATTTTAAATAATTAGAATCTTTTTTTTGTAAATATAAAGTTTCATTCATATAAATAGATATATCTTTATTAATAAGGTCATATTCTTCTTTGTTTTTATAACTAATAAAAACATTTTGAAACATCTTATTTAATTCATCATAAATAAAGCGATAATTAAAAGGAATAACACAGATTAGATCAGAACTATATTTTTCTAAAATATTAATATCTACTTTACTTTCAGACATAATCGTAGATATTTTTAATAAATTTTTATACCCATTATAATTTTTAGCGTACAAAACTAAATTATTATCTAATTTTACTTCTAAACCGATAATAGGTTTAATATCATTTTGTAAACATTTTTTATAAAATTCCATGACACCAAACATATTATTATCTACAATAGATAATGCCTTATAATTATAACTTTTCGCAAATTTAATTAATTCATCTATTTTAATTAAACTTGAAAGAAGCGAATTCTCCGTTTTTATATATAAAGGTACATAGTTCATCTAATCACCTCACTAATTTAATTCTACTATATTTTGATTTATTTTTAAAGTTTTAATCATAATTATTTGACTTATTTCATAGTTTATGGTAAAGTTATAGGGCATAGGACGAAAAAATTTTAAAGGAGGATTTAAAAATGGCTAAAAAAATATCAAGTAAAAAATCTTTATTTGGAAATAGAAGATCTCACTCACTTAGAGCTACTAGACATGCTCAAAAACCTAACTTTCAAAAAGTTACTTTAGAAAATGGTGAAAAAGTTGTAATGACTGCAAGAGAATTAAGAACTCTAAGAAAAGCAACAAAAACTGAAGTTGAAACTGAAATAGCTGCATAAGCTATTTTTTTGTATATTTCTAAATTTATAAATCATAATAATAATGGTGATAATGTGAATGAAAATTTAGAAGTAATTAGCCATATCTATAAAGATTGTGATGCCTCTATTTCTTCTTTAACAACAATGTTAAAGGATTTAAAGGATAAAGATAACAAAATAAAAGAAACAACTCAAAACATCTTAAAGGGATATGAACGCTATTTAAAAGAAACTAAAAATTTATTAAAAAAAGGAAATGTTGAACCTGAAAAAATGGGATTAATACCTAAAATGATGGCCAAAATGGGTGTTGATAGAGAAGTTAAAAATGATAATAGTGATGCTTCTATGGCTAGCATGTTAATACAAGGTATTCAAATGGGTGTGTTAGATATTGAAAAAAAATTAAAACAATATGAAAAAACAATTGATAAAAAAACAATTAAATTTGTTGAAGAATTTAAAAACTTTCAACAGGATAATATTGAAGATTTAAAAAAACATTTATAAAAAAACTTTATCGTTTAACTCGGTAAAGTTTTTTATTTTTTTGAAACTGTAGAAAAGCTTTTCTATCTTCATCATCCATATTATTTTTTTCTCGTTCTAATTCTAATATCAATTTATCTGCTTTTTTATCTTGATGTACTAAAATTAAATTTTTTATATTTTCTAATCTTTCTTTTAAATTGTTAGACATTTTGGGTTGTTCAAAAATTCCAACATAATTAATATCTTTATTTCCATTATTTTTAATATAATATTCATATGGTAATGGAAGAGATAAAAATTCAAAATCATCTTCAAAAAATTCAGTAATTTCAAGCATTCTTTCAGAAAAAAATTGTGATTTATTTTTCATTTTTTTAATTCTATATATTCGATTTAAATACAATAAAGATTTACTAAGTTTTTCCCCACCGTTTTTTATATAGTTTTCTAAATATTCACGTGCTTCTTCAACATATCTATTTTTGTAGCACATTTTTCCTAAATAATAATTAAAAATATTGTGTTGTGTAACATACAAACCTGTTAAATAATAATCATAAGCTTCTGCCAGTTTTTCCTTTTTATATAAAATTTTAGTTTCTATATCACAATTACATTCTTTAACTAAATCACATTTTTTATAAAGTTTCTTACCTTCAGCTTGTAAAAATTTATATTGTTCTTTTTGTGATCCTGACAAATCTAAATACTTCTTTCTTTCTAAAATCATATTTTTTAAACACCTTAGTTGTCGTTTATAATTAAAAATTGGAAGAGAAGTTATTATATAAGAATAAATATATTCAGCTTCATCTATATTAATAGGTATTAATTTATATGCATATCTAGCTAAACTAACTAAATCTAATTTAAAATCCTTATCAAAATTTTTTCTTAATATATTTATAACCATGTCCTTAGTGTATACTTCTCTATTATTCATAATAATTCCTCCATAATGTTTCTTATTATAATAAATATTGGTCTTTTTTTCAAGAAAAAAGACTTACTATTTTGATAAATTAAAAAACTCTATCGTCTAGATCGATAAAGTTTTTTATTTTTTTGAAATTGCAATAATATTTGTTTCTCTTTCTTATTCATATTATTTTTTTCTTGTTCTAATTCTGATAACATTTTATCAGCCTTTTTATCTTGATGCATTAAAATTAATCTTTTTATATCTTCTAGTCTTTCTTTTAAATTAATAGATACTTCTTCTTTTATTTCAATTTTTTTTATTTGATTTTCACAAACATTTTTAACAGACTCTTCATTTTCGACTTCAAAATAAGAATCTGGCATAATCGGACAATTTTTAAATCTAAAATTATTTTCAAAAAACTTATTAATTTCAATCATTCTTTCATGAAATAATTGTGCTTTATCGTTTACTTTTTTCATTTTATATATTCCACTTAAATATAATAAAGATTTACTAAGTTTTTCTCCGCCATTTTTTACATAAATTTTGAAATAATGAAGGGCCTCATCAATACAATCATTTTTATAACATATTTTTCCTAAATAATAATTAAAAATGTTAAGTTGCGTAATATATAACCCCATCAAATAATAATCATAAGCATTTTCTAATTTTTCTTTTTTATATAAAAGTTTAGCTTCCATATCATAATTATATTTCTTACTTAGCTTATGACTTTTATAAAAACTTCTTCCTTCATTTTTAAAAAAATTATATCTTTCTTTTTGCGATTCTGACATCCCTAAATATTTCTTTCTTTCTAAAATCATATTTTTTAAACAATTTAGTTGTCGTCTATAATTAAAAATCGGAAATGAATTAATTATATAAGAATAAATATATTCAGTTTCATCTATATTAATGGGTATTAATTTATATGCATATCTAGCTAAACTAACCAAATCTAATTTAATTTCCCCATCAAAGTTTTTTCTTAATATATTTATAACTTTATCTTTGATACGTTTCTTCTCTTCAGTCATGATAATTCCCCCACTAAAGTTTAAATAATTATTTTTATTATAATAAATATTATGTCTTTTTTCAAGAAAAAAGAAAATACTACTTTGATAAATTAAAAATAATTATCAAACAGAACAATATTAAAAACTCTATCGTCTAGATCGATAAAGTTTTTTGTTTTTTTGAAATTGCAATAATATTTGTTTATCTTCTCTATTCATATTGTTTTTTTCTCGTTCTAATTCTAATAATATTTTATCAGCTTTCTTATCTTGATGAGCTAAAATTAACTTTTTTATAGTTTCTAATTTTTCTTCTAAATTAATGTCTACATCTTTCTTTGTATTATCTATTTCATCTTCAGAAACATTTTTAATATTATCTTCACTTTCTATTTCAAAATAGTAATCTTCTATAATTGGAATATTTTTAAATTCAAATTCATTATCAAAAAATCTAGTAAGTTCGGTAATCATTTCAGAAAATACTTGGGGTTTATCTTTTATCTTCTTAATTTTATATATTCTATTTAAATACAATAAAGCTTTACTAAGCTTTTCACCACCATTTTTTATATATTCTTCAAAATATTCACAAGCCTCATCAATATGGCTATTTTTATAACACATTTTTCCTAAATAATAATTAAAAATATTGTGTTGCGTAACATATAAACCAGCTAAGTAATAATCATAAGCTTCCTCTAATTTTTCTTTTCTATATAAAAGTTTAGCTTCCATATCATAATTATACTTCCTATTTAAATTACAGTTTCTATATAGTCTTCTTCCCCTAGCTTTCAAAAAATTGTATCTTCGTTGTTCTAATCCTGATAATTCTAAATACTTTTTTCTTTCAATAATCATATTTTTTAAACAATTTAGTTGACGCTTATAATTAGAAATTGGAAATGAATTGATTATATAAGAATAAATGTATTCAGCAGCATCTATATTGTTTGGTATCAATTTATGTGAATACCTAGCTAAGCTGATTAAATCTAGTTTAAAATTATCATCAAAGTTATTTTTTAATATATCTATAACTTTATCTTTACTATACATCTTTTCTTCAAACATAATAATTCCTCCATAATGTTTTTTATTATAATAAATATTAAAATCTTTTGCAAGAAAAAAAGAGAAATATCACTAAATTTCCACTTTTTCTTGCAATGTTTGAAGATTAATACTTACCTTTCCTTCAATTATTTCATCAATTATATAATTATCTACTTTATCCTTTATTATTTTATCTAATTTTCTTGCCCCATATTCTTTGTAATTAGATAAATTAACTATTTCATTTATAACTTTATTATTAATTTTAACATTTATATTTTTCTTTTTATATTTTTCTTTTATTGTATTTATTTTCTTACTAATTAATGTATGAATATCATCCTCTTTTAAATAATTAAAAGTAATAATGTTATCAATTCTATTTACAAATGGTATTGAAAAATTATCTTTTAATTTACTTAAAACTAAATCTTCTTCTTTTTTATTAAATCCAATATTTATATCATTAAATCCAATATTAGACGTCATTAAAATAATAACATTATCAAATCTAACGATATTTCCATTACTATCTTTTATTTTACTATCATCTAGAATTTGAAATAACAAATTAATAATATTTGGATGCGCTTTTTCTATTTCATCTAAAATTAAAACACTATATGGTTTATTTTTTATTTCCTCTAGGATATTACGATTATCATCATAACCCACATATCCAGGAGGAGCACCTACTATTTTACTAATAGAATGTGCTTCACTAAATTCACTCATATCTAATTTAATAATATTATTTCCTGTCATACATTTACCAAATGTTTTAGCAAGTTCCGTCTTTCCAACTCCAGAAGGCCCCATAAACATCATACTATAACATTTATTACTGTCCCTAAATCCTAATTTTATTTTTTTAGCAATATGAATTAGTTCTTTTAAAGCATTTTCTTGACCAATTATTTTATCATTTAATTTCTTTTCTAAATCTTTTATTATTTTTACATTATCATTTAATATTTCATATACAGGTATTTTTGTTTTTAAATGAACTACCTCAGCAACATCTTCTTTTGTAACTTCCTTTTTACTTCTATTTCTAACTTTTATTTCTAAATTATTTATTTCATTCATAATTAGATTTTCTTTTTCTTTACATTTTGATGCTTCTTTAAAATTACTATTTAAAATATATTCTTTCTTTTTTTTCATTGTATTTGTAAGTTCTTTTTTTAGCATATTATATTTTTTGATATTTTTATTTTCTTTTAAACTTACTCTTGCACATACTTCATCTAAAATATCAATAGCTTTATCTGGTTGATTTCGATCATAAACATATTTTTCTGATAAATCAATTATTAAATCAACAATATCATTATCAACTGTTACAAAGTGATATTTTTCATAAATAGTCTTTAATTTCATCAAAATTTCTTTAACCGTTTTTTTATCAGGAGCCTCTACTGTTACTTTTTGAAAACGACGATCTAGTGCCCCATCCTTTTCTATATATTTTTTATATTCTGAAATAGTAGTAGCACCAATACAACGAAGTTTATTACGAGCAAGGGCTGGTTTAAAAATATTTGAAGCATCAATTGCTCCTTCAGCTCCTCCCGCACCAACTAATGTATGTATTTCATCAATAAATAGGATTATATCATCGTTAGATTCTATTTCTTTTAAAATTTTTCTAATTCTATCTTCAAATTCACCACGGTATTTGGTTCCAGCTACAGCTGTTGCCATATCTAAACTAATAATTCTTTTATTACGAAGAGACATTGGAACATCACCACTAACAATTAGACGACTTAATTCCTCCACTATAGCCGTCTTTCCAACGCCTGCCTCCCCAATTAAAATAGGGTTATTTTTAGTTCTTCTAGATAAAACTTCTAAAATACGTTTTATTTCAACCTCACGACCAATTACAGGATCTAATTTACCTTCCATGGCTTTCTTAGTAAGATCTACTCCTAATTCTTCAAGTAGTAATTTCTTTTTATTTTTTTTCTTTTTAGGTGTAGATATTTGAATAACAAAATCATTATATAATTCATCTATATCTATATTCATACTAAGCATTATTCTAATTGCGACACCTTCTCCTTCTTCTAAAAGGCTAGAAAAAAGATGTTCTATTTTAACTTCTCCATTATTATTCTCTTTACTATCTACAATAGCATTTTCAATTACGCGTTTTAAAAGTGGCGTATATAAAAACCATTCACTTTCTCTTTTACCTATACCAATTGTATTTATGATTTCCTCACGCATTCTATTATAATCTAAATTATAATCCTTTAATTTTTCACTAACTATATTATCTTTTTTTAAGATTGCTAAAAGAAGATGTTCACTTCCAACATAAGGATGTTTTAAACTTGTCATTTCTTTTTTTGCCATAACTAAAACTTTTCTTGCTTCTTCTGTAAAATTTCCAAACATAAAAATCTCCTTTCAATATCATTCTATGTTTATAATGAACAGTTAGTCTTAATTTTAATCAACAAAAAAAGAGTTATTTCAAGATTTATTATTTTAAATTAAAAAGTAGTGCAATAAAAAAGAAAGTCAAAACTTTCTTATACATTTATATTACCACCTAGAATATCACTTAAGTATCTCCAATATAATTCTATAAAATTGGCCTTTTTTACATCATTTTTTACAGTAACATTTACTTTATTAATTATTTTACCATTTCTTTTAACTTCAATATCACCTAAAACTTTACCTTTTTTTACAGGAGCTTTTACTTTTTTTAGATTTAAATTATAAGTTATTTTTCCTATTTTATCTGTTTTTTTAGTAAGTAAAACAATATCCTCTTTTGGAACAATTTTAACATATTTTGATTTACCTTTTTCTACCTCTTTTTTAGCTATAACACTTTTTTTATTTATCAACTCTTCAACTTTATATTGTGCGAAAGCATAATCTAACATCGTTGATGTTTCGCTATTTCTTGTTTTAGTATCTGGTTCTCCCATGACAACCGTAATAATACGCATTCCATCACGTTTTGCAGTTGATGTAAGACAATATCCAGCTTCCTTAGTATAACCAGTTTTTAATCCATCAACACCAGGATAAAAACGCGTTAATTTATTAGTATTAGTAAGCCATAATTCCCTTTCAGTTCCTTTTCTTAAATAATCTTCATAAGTTGATGTATATTTTAAAACACGATCATGTCTAACTAATTCTTTAGCAATTAAAGACATATCATAAGCACTTGAATAATGATTAGCATCATCTAATCCATGAGGATTTTTAAAAACAGAATCTTTTAACCCTAACTCTTTAGCTCTTTTATTCATCATTTTGACAAATTCATCTTCTGTACCAGCAACGGCTTCAGCTAAAGCAACAACCGCATCATTTCCACTCATTATAGCAACACCTTTAAAAAGATCATCAACGCTCATTTGTTCCCCTGTTTCAAGTAAAATTTGGCTTCCACCCATACCAGAGGCATTTTCACTTACTGTTATTTTTTGATCCCATGAAATAATACCATCTTCGACAGCTTCAACAATCAAAAGCATACTCATCATCTTAGTCATCGATGCAGGAGGAAGTTTTTCATGACTATTTTTATCAAAAAGTACTTTTCCACTGCTAGCCTCAATCATAATAGCACTTTTCGCATTTTCAGCTAAATTAGTTGACGTTTTAACAACAGCTTTTGTTTCTGCAGCCAAAACTATTCCCGGTATAATTAATAAACAAATCATTAAACTTAAAATCTTTTTCATATTTCACCTCTAATAAAGAGTATGAAAATAAAACAAAAAAAGAATATATTTTACTTAAAATATCCATTTTGGACATATTTTGTTTCATTTACGACAATAAAAGCCTTCTCATCAATTTTCTTAATCATATTTTTTAAATGTGAAATATCCTTTTTATCTATTTCAATAAATAACATATATTTATCTTTTTTATCATAACGACCTTTTATATCAACAACAGATATACCATAACCTTGTTTTTTTATTTCATCAATTAATTTATCATTTTTAGTACTAGTTACAACTTGAACACCAAGATTACCACTAATAAAACGATCTGATAAATAACCTCCAATATAAGTACCGGTCGCAAAACCTAAAGAATAAGAAATTGCAATCCAAATACTATCAACATCAGTATTTAAAGCCTCTCTTGCAATTATAAACCAAACAAAAACTTCAACAAAACCAACCATACTTGCAAGCATATTTCTCCCTTTAACCGTAATAATAGTCCTTAAAGTACCAAGTGATACATCTATAATTCTTACTAAAAATATTTTAATACAAAGTATTACTATTGTCATTTAATCACCTTTTTTCTAATAATTATTATTATCTTTTAATCACTTTTTATGTTGTAATTTATCATTTTTTTGTTTATAATAAAACTAGGTGATATTATGTATACTAAGAGAAAATTAAATTATAAACTTATCTTTACAATTATAGTTATAATTATTGCTATTGCAGCTGGAACTATAGGAATTAAAAAATATATTGATTATCGCAATAGTAATGAATTTAAACTAAAACAAATTGGTTATAACGAAACAGAAATAAAAGATATTACAAAATTAAAAGATGATCAAATAAAAGCTATCTTAAAGAAAAAATATAATCGTTTAAATATTAAATTTATTCGTCAAAAATATTTTATAACTAATAATCTTGATAGATATATTAAATACTATAATAATCATAAAGATGATAAAATAAGTCATATTGTAAGTATCGTTAACGTTTGTGCGGATGAAGACTACTATGATAAAGACACCGTTAAAAAAACAGATATATCTAAAAAAGAATTAATGCTTGTAAATAAATTTAATTACTTAGATGAAAATTATGCCCCAAATGATATTGTTAAAGTTAGTATGCAATTTGCTTATGGCGATAATGAAATCAAAAAAGAAGTATATGAAAAATTCCGTTCAATGTATAATGACGCTAAAAAAGAAGGATTATATTTAATTATAACTTCATCATATCGTGATTATAATTTTCAAAAAGAACTATGGGATAGTTATGCTAACCAAAAAGGTGATGAATGGGCCGATAGTGTATCTGCACGAGCTGGTTATTCAGAACATCAAACAGGATATACTTTAGATATTGTTACTTATAACGCTAATATGAGTAGTTTTGAAAAAACTGACGAATTTAAATGGTTACAAGATAACGCTTATAAATACGGATTTATTCTAAGATATCCTAAAGATAAAGAAGATATAACAGGATATTCTTATGAATCATGGCATTATCGTTACGTTGGTAAAGATGTTGCTACAAAAATTAAAAAATTAGGAATTACTTTTGATGAATATTATGCATACTTTATAGAAGGAAAATAGGTTATACCTATTTTTCTTTTATAATCATATAATATAATGGTGATAGTATGAGTGAAGAAAACTTCAAAAAATGTGTTTATATTGTTTTAGCCCTACTCATATTAGTTTTTTATACAAAGGATATTGATTTCTTTTACAAAAAAGTTAAAGATATTAAAAATCCCGATAGTTTAATGGTTCTTGTTAATAAATTAAATAGACTTCAAAGTAATTATGTACCACATGATTTAGAGCAAATTTCTCTAAATTATGCAACAAATAACAAATTTCTAAGAAAAGAAGCTAAAGAAAACTTTGAAAAACTAAGTAGTGATGCTAAAAAAATAGGTTACTCTATTATAGCTGTATCAGCTTATCGTGACTATGATTATCAAGAAAATCTTTTTAACAATTATGTTAAAGAAAAAGGCGAAAATTATGCCCTAAAATGTTCTGCAAAAGCTGGTCATTCAGAACATCAAACAGGTCTTTCAGTTGATGTTATGGGTTCTAATAACGATTATGATCAATTTGAAAAAAGTAAAGAATTTGATTGGATGAAAAATAATTCATATAAATATGGATTTATTCTAAGATATCCCAAAGGAAAAGAATATATAACTGGTTTTAAATATGAACCATGGCATTATCGTTATGTTGGTAAAGATATTGCCAGTATAATTTATACTGAAGGAATAACTTTAGAGGAATATTATAAAAGATATATAAAATAAAATTATTTAATTTTAAAAATCATGGAAATTAAATCCACACTTAATAAAATAAGTAAAATCCAAGTTATTAACTTGGGTATTTTTTTTATAAATTTGTCAACTAATGGTTTTATTAAATAAATCAAAATAACAGATGCTATTCCCCATATAAAAGCCATTTCTAAAGAAGTATATTTACCAATATTAAATCTCATCGAACTATAATTCCAAAAAACAATATGGAATAAGGTCTCAATAATAATTCCGCCTACGTATTCTAAAAAACTAAGTGATACAGCCCCAATCATAAACACAGAAAGAAATTTTTTAAATTTTGCATTTTCTATAAATGGTTTAATTGCATTATAAAAAATAATGATAACAATAACACCTAATCCATATATAGGAGTCCAATAACCATTTAGAATTCCACTATCACCATCACTATAAAAAAAACCTTCAATAAAGTGTCCAAAAATAGAAAATAAGAAAAAATAATTTAAATAATAATACATAGTTATCACCAATATTAGTATGCCTCTTTTTTTTAAATATATAAAAAAAGAATTAGTCTTCTAATTCTTCTTCATCAATAATAGCTAAATCTTCAAGTTCATCATCTTCATCAAGATCATCATCCACTACTTCATCAATATTCTCTTCTTCATCTTCTGGTTGTTCTTCTTCAGTTGTTTCATCCTCGTCTTCCTCATCTTCATCATCTTCGTCCTCAACTGAAACATCAATAGAATGATTATCTCTTATATCCCACTCATTACTATCTAGTAAAACAAATCTTTTATCAATGGTTAAAGATGTATAATAGTCACCTATTTTAGCAGAATATTCATCATCACTATATCCTAATAAATCACATATTTTTCTAAATATAGTGGGTGTATTCATAGGTTTCTTGTTTTCTTTTATTAATAAATAAGTCATATCTGTGTATGAAAGTAACTCTAATTCTTCCACTGGCATATTTTTTAAACTCATAATAATTCCTCCTACATTTTATTTGGCATCTTTATTCCAAGTAAACGCATTCCTTCTGTCAAAACAACTCCAACACATTTACTTAGCGCTAAATTAAAGTTTGTTTTGTTATTATTATCATCAATGATTTTAACATTTGCATACATTTTATTAAAATCACTACTTAAATTAAGTAAATATTTTGCAATTTCTGATGGGTCATAATTATCTTTTGATTTAACAACCACTTCAGGAAATTCATATAAATCAAATATAACATTCCATATAGTATCATTTATATCTATCTCATCATAATTTATGTCATTTTCTTTATAATGTTCTAACAATGAATTAATTCTTGCATTAGTATATTGAATATAAGGGCCAGTATTTCCTGTAAATGATAATGTTTCCTCTAAATTAAAATCAATGTCATTAACACGATAATTTTTAAGATCATTAAATATTACAGCACCAACACCAATTTTTTTAGAAACTTCTTCTTTATCTTTTAAAGTTGGATTCTTCTCTTCAATATATTTATTTGCTAAAGAAATAGAGCTATCTAATAAATCTTGTAAATTTAATCCTGTTCCACCACGAGTAGACATTTTTTTACCATTTTGAAGCATAAGCCCAAAACTTATATGTTTTAATTTATTACTATCATATCCCATTTTACTTAGAACTCTTTTTAACTGTTCAAAATGTAATGTCTGTTCATTTCCTACAACATACAAAATTTCATCAAATTTGTATTTTTCTAAACGATCAATATAAGCAGCTAAATCACGGGTAATATATATTGAAGTACCATCGCTTTTTTGAATTAAAGCAGGCACAATATCGTCACCAATATTTACTACATTTGCACCTTCGCTTACTT
Source organism: uncultured Mycoplasmatota bacterium (assembly GCA_900550255.1). Classification (GTDB taxonomy): domain Bacteria; phylum Bacillota_I; class Bacilli_A; order RF39; family UBA660; genus UMGS1271. The sequence goes on from URQZ01000004.1 coordinate 34,189, forward strand.
CAAGTAAATTTTTTTTCTTTAGCATCTCTATTACATCATAAGCTTTCTCTTTATAATAAGCTTCTCCATTATATTCATCGAAATCACTAATTCCTAAAATTTTATAAGTTTTTTTGAAATCTTTTAAAGACTCCTCTTTAAACCAATTCCATAATTTTAAAGCTTCAGGATCATTATTTTCTAATTTTCTAAACCAAATTCTTCCTTGTTCATCAAGTTCTGGATTTAATTTTGCCTCTTCATGAAATTTAACATACAAATCTTTAAGTTCCTTAGTTGGATTTTGTTTTACCTTTTCTTCATCACCCCAGGTGATATAGGCATAAAGAACCTTACCAAATTGTGTTCCATAATCTCCTAAAAAATCTAAACTATAAACCTTATAACCATTTTTTTCATAAATATTTTTAAGTGCTTCACCAATAACTGTACTACGTAAATGTCCAATTCCAAATGGTTTAGCAATATTTGGTGATGAATATTCTATAACAATATTTTTACTATCTCCAATATTATTTGAACCATAATTATTTAGTTCTGTCATTATTTTATTCAGAATATATGAAACTATAACTTTTTTTTGAACAAAAATATTTAAGTATCCATTAACTACTTCTACTTTTTCGTATTTTTTTTGATCTAAATTATCTTTAATATAGTTTGCTATTTCAATTGGACTTTTTCTTAATACTTTAGAAAAAGTAAAACATGGAATAGCATAATCTCCCTTTGTCTTATCTTTTGGTTTTTCAATTATAATACTATTAATATCTATATCTTTTAATATTTTAAAGACATCTTTTTTTATTTCTTCTTTTATATTCACTATATCGCCTCATATTCAATTTCATAAATATTTAGACCTAAATCTTCATTATTTATATATAATATATATTCTATATATATTTTGTTATCTTTTATAATTAATTCCTTTGTTTTTGTTTTTAAATCTAGTATTCCGATATTCTTTATATCATACTTTCCTTCAATTGTCAAAAATTTTTGAAAATCCATTGTAATTTTATATTCATCAGTACTTCTAATTATTTTAATTTTATCATTTTGAATTTCAATTTTAACTTTTATTTTATCTTCATAAAAAGTTAATATTTGATTATTCAATATACCATTTATTTTTTTTTCAAAACTATTTTCTTTATTATTTAATTTTGTTTTAAGTCTAATTTTTGACATAACATCTTCCTCTTTACGCAAGTAATTATAACATAATATATATCTTTTTAAAAGAAAAAATGTGAATAATTCACATTTTGTTAACATTTATCTAAATCCTCCTCCTGAAGATCCTTCAGCAGAGCTTCCTCCACTACTATAACTACTACCACCGCTACCAGAACTTCTACTAGAACCACTATAATCGTGATCTTCTGAACTTCTAGAATTAGCAATTTCGTATCCTCTTACCATCCCAGCATAACCAAAGTCAGCCATATTTATTACAGCTAAAGTTGTAAAATCTGAGTTTAAAAGACTTTCCTGATTAAAATTAGGATATATTTTACTAAATTGTTCTGCTACCTTATCAGCTATTCCCATTAATTGAGCAAATATTAAATATTCCTCCCATGTTTTAACTTCAAAGTATTCACGTTCTGGCATAATACTAAAATCAAGTAAAAACTTTTTTAAACCTTTTAGCTGAGCAGCCTCCTCTTTTAACTTTGGATTAACATTTTTAATTGTGATATTTTTACTAGTACCAAACATTCCTTGTGTTGTTTCTTGTGTTAGAGTAATTAGACCTTCTTTTTCTAAATTTAATTCTACCTGATCATCAATTGAACTAAACCATGAACTAACTTCACTATAATTTTTTTTACTCCATTTTTTAAATTCTTTAGCCTCAAGAATTTTATTAGGTCCAGCTGCTGTTATTAATATTTTTAACAAACCATTTTCTATTTCATTATCAACATTTGTAATTTTAGTGAGATCTATCGCATAATTATTATCCTTGAAACTTAAAATTCCTTTTTCCATTTTTAAAACTGTTATATAACCATTTTTTATCCATTTCAATAAAATTGCCCCTATAATTCCTTGTTTTACTTTTTCTTCAGGAATAACAGAGTATTTTAAACAAACCCAATATGCTCTTTCTAAATCTTTATTACTAGGTATTTCTCTATAGTAATTTACATCTTCAGGTAACACATTACCATCCAAGCCAAAATCAAGATCACCAGATCGTTTTCTTGATCCTAATATAAACTCAGTTAATTTTTCAGATTTTTTATTAAATTTATTTATGAAAATCATAAGTAATACTATCCAAAGAATAGGATTAAAAAATATAGCTGCAACTAACAAAAGAAATATATCTTTTATTTCAAATGGTTTTTCTATATCTTTAACATCACTCATAGCTGAGTCATATACATCATCAAATGATTCAGAAGTTATATTTGAAATATTAAATATATTATGTTCAAATCTAACAAGTCCTACTATATATTGTGATTCAGTTAAATTTTTAGCTGTTAATACAATTTTTCCATCTTTAAAATTAATTTCCCCATTATTTCCAAAGTCCCATATTTTAGCATTATCTAAAGAAAAAGGTTCATCAGAATGTATAGTTATTTTTACACTATCTACCGCTTTTATTGAACTTAAAAAATTAAAATATATTCCTTGATTATCAGTATATTGTTTTACTAAATTACTTATATTATATTTCAATGTATAAGTTCTATTTCCATATTGTGAAATTCCCCAACAAAGTTCAATACCATCATCATTATAATTAATTCCATTTTTATAAGCTTTATCACTAAAACTACCAGAAATATCCCAATCAGATAAAAATTCATAATTTCTTCCTAAATCATCACTAACAGTAAAATTTGATATGGAATAAGATTTTGCAGCATAACCTCTATATATTTCTGTTCCCTCATTTGAAGTAGTTTTCCAAGTTTCAGTAACTGAAGCATCTCCATTTTTTTCAACAAAAACATCCATATTAATATTTTTAATTGAATTTGCTTTTACCTGTGGTATAAAAAGAAAAAAAGTAAATAAAATTAAATATTTTGCTTTATTATATTCTTTCATAATTATTCACTTTCTTTATTCTAAAAAAGGCTTATTAAACTATTAATACTACTAATAGCATTAGATAAAATAAGGCATAAAATTAAAATAATAGCCCCAATACAAGATAAATGGTAATATATTTTCCCATTTTCATTTTCAAAAACAACTTGTTCATTTATACCAAATAGGAAAATGATAAAGGAGTAAAATATTCCAACAAACAAAACAAACGCTCCTAAAATTGCCGATATTTTAGTTAAAAGAGGGAATAAAATCATCGTTGATATTACCATTGGCATTAATGATAAGGAAGTTATTCCTAATATATGATACATTTTTGTATTTTTTTTCATAATCATAGCTCCAATAAAATATATTACAGCTATACCAACTATTGCTATTGCTACATAAAAATAATTTTTAACGATTAAATCAAAGAAATTTAATTCTTTCAAATTACTAAAATCCCATTTTGTCTTGGTAGAAAAATCTGACCAGTCGTACGAAGTAGTACGTGCAGCTGATATTATTCCTTGTATTAAAGTTAAAATTGTTGTTATAGCACATACTAGTGCTGTTGCAATAATTGATTGTTTCATTTTTAAATTGTTAATTTTTTCCTTAGTTGTTGTTATAGGTTTTATAAATAAACCAATCATAGATGAAAGAACTCCTACATTTTCATCTGTATTATTATTAACAATTTCTCGATTATTACTCATATCATTTCCTTCAATATTCATTGAATTAACAAATTGATTTGGAATAGCACTCTCAATATTTGAATTATTATTCATAATTCCTTCATTACTAGTCATCACGTTGCTACTTTCCACATTTAATTGATTTGGAATAGTACTATCTATATTTTGATTATTAATCATACTTTCTGCATTATTTGGTGCAAAATTAATTGTTTCTATTTGACTTTCTACTAAACCGCTTCCACATTTCACACAAGTTTTTGAACCATCTATATTTTCAAAGCCACATTTTTTACATACCATACTAACACTCCTATCTATTTTAATATTATCAAAAAAAAGTTCATATATAAAGAACTTTTTTTATCACTATACATTAATTTACATTTTTAAAATTGAATCTTTTCTTCAATATAATCTTTTACTTCATCAAGCGGTAATGTTATTTGTTCCATTGTATCACGATTTCTAATCGTAACTGTATTGTTGTTTAAGGTTTCATCATCTACCGTTAATACAAATGGTGTTCCCATAATATCTTGACGACGATAACGTTTTCCAATATTTCCAGATTCATCATAATTTACCATAAAATTTTTACTTAATTGTTTATATATTTCCATAGCTTTTTCTTGATGATATTTTTTAATAAGTGGTAAAACGGCTAACTTATATGGTGCAATAGCAGGATGAAATTTCATTATCTCACGTGTTGTTTTATCTTCTAATTCTTCTTCATGATAAGCATCACACAATATTGCAAGTGTCAATCTATCTGCTCCACAAGAAGATTCAATAACATATGGAATGTATTTTTCATTTGTTTCAGGATCTAAATATTCCATACTTTTTCCTGAAAATTCTTGATGTCTTTTTAAATCATAATCAGTTCTATTATGATTACCATAAATTTCTCCCCATCCCATTGGGAATAAATATTCAACGTCACAAGCTTCCTTTGCATAATGGGCTAATTTTTCATGATCTTTAAAACGTAATTTTTGATCATTAAGTCCCAAATCAACAAAGAAATCATGAGCAAATTTTTTATAATAATTATAATAATCACTATCAGTTCCTTCTTTACAAAAGAATTGATGTTCCATTTGTTCAAATTCAATTGTTCTAAAAGTAAAATTACCAGGTGTTATTTCATTTCTAAAAGCTTTTCCTATTTGACCAATTCCAAAAGGAATCTTAGGACGCATAGTTCTATATACATTTAAAAAGTTTACAAACTCCCCTTGAGCTGTTTCAGGTCTTAAATAAATTTTACTTAAACTATCTTTTGTAACACCACGATTAGTTTCAAACATTAAATTAAACTGTCTAATATCTGTGTAATTACTTTTTCCACATTTTGGACAAGGTATTTTCTTTTCTTTAATAAAATTAACCATTTCTTCTTCACTCATAGCATCAGCATTAATATCAGGATAATTATCCTCTATTAACTTATCTGCTCTATGTCTTGCCTTACATTCTTTACAGTCAAGTAATGGATCAGTAAATGAACCAACATGTCCACTAGCTTCCCAAACACGTGGATTCATCAAAATAGCAGCATCTACACCATAACTATAAGGACTTTCTTGAACAAATCTTTTCCACCACATTTTTTTTATATTATTTTTAAGTTCAACTCCAAGTGGACCATAATCCCATGTATTAGCAAGTCCATCATATATTTCACTTCCTTGAAATATAAATCCATATTTCTTACATAAATTTACTAAATCTTGCATTGTTAATTCTTTCATAATTTATTCCTCTTTCTAATAAAAAAATCTCCTAGATTGTAAGGACGAGTATTCCCGCGGTTCCACCTTACTTATTCTAGAAGAATCAGCTCTTTTCATATTGCTCGTGGTTTTCCACACCAGTCATCACATCTATATTTATATAATATTACATTATTTATAAAGTGTCAATATTAAAGATTTACATTGTGGTAAATATGATTAGCATCATCTACATCATCTAACATTGTAATTAAACGATTAAACAATTCTAAATCTTCTCCACTTAAATCAATTTTATCTTTTGGTAGCATTGCTATCTCATCTATTTCAAACTCAATATTTGGTTTTATTTTTTCAATTGCTTCTTTTAAAGCATGAGAATCTTTTGGACTTCCATAAATAACTACCATATCGTCTTCTGTTTCTATATCTTCGATATCTAAACCAGCTTCAATTATAGCATCCATAATTTCTTCTTCATTTACTCCTTTAACACCAATAATACATAAATGATCATAGTTAAAAGATACTGAACCTTGAACGCCTATTTTACATTTACATTTATTTAAAACAGCCTTTACATCACTAATAGAACGATTAACATTATCAGTTAAACATTCAACGATAACAGTTGATCCAGCAGGTCCAAAAACTTCATAACTGACACGATCATAGTTTTCATCTACTCCACTATTAACCTTATCAATAGCACGATTGATGATATCAGCTGGTACTTGTTCTTTTTTAGCTCGATCAATCAATCTTTTTAATGTTGCATTTGAATTAGGGTCTGCTCCACCTTTTTTAGCAACATCATAAATTTCTCTTGCATACATAGAATATAACTTAGCTTTTGCTGCTCCTGTTTTTTGAATATCTTTTTTTCTTACTTCATAGGCTCTTCCCACGATAACACTTCCTTTAAACTAATTAATATTTTACATTATATACATACTTTTTTCAAGGTTAATTTATACTTACATGTTATAAATTAAATAATATATTTATTTTAAATACATGATAAAATTGTCAATTTCCAATTACCTTCTTTATTTTTCTAAATCGATTAGTTTTATTTCAATTCCAACTACTCCATATTTTGCTTGTTCTTCCTTTGAATAGTACTTGTCCATATCTTCAGGATTAGCTATTTCATCAGCTTTATATCCAATAGATATTTTATCAAAATGTTTATATAATTCAGAAAAACTATCAAAATGGTGTAGTTTAATAACTTCTACTTCTATTTTTTCTAACGTAATTCGATTTTCAAATTCTATGATATCATGTTCTTTTATAAGTTTTCTTTTTTCATCATTTAATCTTAGTTCAACTTTCTTTGTGCCACTTTTAATCGCTTTAAATGGGCCATTTTTTAAACGCATTTTGTATATCATTATTTTACCTCACAATTCCATAAACCAAGTTTACCTTTTACCGAAATTGGTTCATCATATTTTTTTATATTTTCAAGTTTCCATGCATATTTCATAACATGATTAGCCTTTCCATAAACAATAGGATCAATTTTTAATAATTCTTGATTAAATTTTTCATCTACTAAAATACAATCTGTAAGATTTGCTTCTCCTATTATTTGACCCTTACTACACTCTAAATTGTAGTTCTCAAATTTTTTTAACATATCTTTTTCTAAAGACATTCCTGCATGTATTAAAATTTTACCTCTATATTTAGTTTTCCAACTTCTAAACTCATATTTTTTATAACCATCAATTATAAGTGTTGCCCAAGGTTCTTTTATAGTTAATGCTTTCATACTAAGATCACTCCTAGTCTTAGTTTATATATTGTATTTAGTTTTGTCAACATCAAAAAAAGCAAGAAACTTGCTTTTTATTGTACAAATCCAGAACATTTACCACAATCTAAATTGCATACTTGTTCTTCTTCTGAGCAAGTATATTGTGGTGTATAAGTATGTTTATAAATATGTTTGTTTATAGTATGTGTATGAATAGGACATACGTGTGGAACTTCATGATAGAATTCTTGTTCTACACATTTAGTTATAGTTGGTTCAACAACTGGTTGTTCTGAGCAACAACTATTTTGATTCATTCCAAATCCCATTCCAAATTGTCTGTTAGAGCAACATCTATTTGAAAACATTTTTATTCCCCCTTACCTAATTTATCATATGTAAGTTTATATTATTTGAATATGTAATTTGTCTACTTAAAAACAAATTAATTTATTTACATATATAATTAAAATAAAGGTCTTTTTAATCATTATTAACAATCTTTATAACAGTATAATTACTAAAATCAAATGAATTCATATAATCTTCTAGTTCTTTTAAGCTAAAATCATTTATATCATTAACAGTATCAAAATATTCGTATTCAAAGCTAACAATATTATCAATAAAAGGAAGAATCATAGAACTTAAACTATCAGGTCTAATACTTATATTCATTTTACATTGTTTACAATATAAATCAAATAATTCTTTATCAAAAATAAAATTACCACTAAATACCTTTTTTATTTCTTTTAAAAATTTATCATCTTCATCAGTATATGCCCCTACCGAAAGAAGATAATAATTATCTAAAACCCAATAAGTTGAATTAATACTATCAACAATAACTTTTTCCTCAAATAACTTTTGATAAACTGAAGATGTAGTTCCAAAATTCATTCGATTAAAAATACCTAGATAAAAATCTAACTTTAATATATCTTTATATGTAAGATTTGATATATCTATTTTATAAGTAATATCAACAAACTGTTTCCCAGTAGGCATTTTAACTATATCTGATTTTTTATCTACTTCTTTTGGTTCATTATAATCAATTAATTTAACACTATTAAAATTATTTTCATATTTTGAACAAATATCAATAATAATTTTTTTTACTTTTTCAACATCAAAATTTCCTGCTACAACAACAATTTGATTATTTGGATTATAAAAAGCATCATAACACAATTTAACCTGTTCATACGAAAAATTCATTACATTATTCAAATCGCCTAGATTATTAATATAAGGGATTTTTTTAAAAATATTTTTCATTTTAACATCATTTAATAATCTAAATTTATTATCCCTTTGCATTCTAACTTCTTGATAAATAGCACCTTTTGTTTTTTCAATATCTTCTTGATTAAAATCAGCCTCATTAATAGCTCTAATTAATGTTTCAATTCCAATTTCAACATTTTCAACGGCATTAAAATAAAATTGTGTCATATCAGTATAAGTCACACCATTAGTAGACATTTGTTTTTCTCCAAGTACATGAATTAAATTACCATACTTACTCGTTTCAATTAAAAGGTGTTCAATAAAATGAGCCATCCCATTTGGAATATTGTATTCTTTATCATCAATTTTAAAATCATTATAAAAGCCACCATATTTAGTTATAAAATTAACAAACGTTGAATGCTTAGTACTATCTTTATAAAGATATATCTTCATTCCATTTTCTAAAGTTAACTTTTCTAAATTATTTTCCATTTTTATTTCCCCCTAAAAAATAAATTGTATCTAGATACATGCGACTTGCAAAGTCACTTATATCACTTGGTGTTAAGGTTTTTATAAGTTGATATTCTTCCTCTAAAGTTTGATCAATTTTTAAGAATTTAGCAATTTGTTCATTTACTAAACCATAATGATTATCTTTAATAGATTCTAAGCTTATTCTTTTTCTTTCTTTTATATTTTCTAAGAGTGGTTCTATAACTTCCTTATTCTTTAACATTTCAATCGTTTGTTTAATTCTATCTATAGCCTCTTCTTTAGCATTCTTATGAATTAAAGCTTTTGTAATAAGAACGGCATTATGACTTAAAGTTGTTGAATAAGTACTATAAACTAGTTTTCCATCATCGCGTAAATTTTTGTGCAACAAACTAGAAGACTGTGAGGAAAGAAGAGAAGATATAACAAATAATAATACTCTATCTTCTTCCTTCATTTCTTTTATTTTATATATTAAATATAAAGCTGATTGATGAAATGGACCTTCTTCTTCTATTTTTTGAACTTCATTTCTAAGTGGTAAAAAATAATTATATGATGTTGAAAATTCTTTTTGTATTCTCTTACTATCAAAAAGATACTTTTTTAAGATTTTTTCTAATTTATTTTTATCACAATTTCCTGATACAAAAACGATTGGTAAATAAGGTTTTATTGTTTTCTCATAAAATTTATAGACATCGCTTGGGGTCAAAGTATCTAACTGCTCTGCATAATTGTAAAGATCCATTTTCAAATAACCAGTGTCATCTATAAGCTCATAAACTCGCTGAATACTGTAACCATTAATATTGCGTTTAGAATTGTTAATTCCAATTTTTAAACATTCTTTTTCTCTTGTAAATTGATCTAAATCAAATTCACCATTTTTAACATTTGGTTTATAAATTGTTTCAATAAAGAATTTAACTGTATTTTCTAAAAAATCTTCATCTATTTCTTTTGGAGCTGGAACAACAAGATTAAAACAATAAAAACATTGTTTTGCCAATTCTATTCGGTTATAAGAAAAATTTAAAATATAGTTTCTTAAAAATTCTTTTTGAAATTCATCTTCCTTTCTAAATTTCTCACTTGTATTAATAAGTAAGCGAGGTAACATACACATGCAAGCTAAATTTTCTTTACTTATTTCAAATGGATATAAAAATTTAATTATTAAAGTTTTAAATTTTTTATTGTCCAAATAATTAATATTAGCCATATCAAATCCTCCAGTCTAATATTTTGAAATTTTCATTGAAATTCTAAAATGGCATTTTCATCTTACCATTTTGCATCATTTTCATCATTTTTTTCATTTCTTCAAACTGTTTTAACAAACGATTAACTTCTTCAACACTTCGTCCACTACCTTTAGCTATACGTTGTTTACGACTAGCCTTTAAAATAGCCGGATTTCGTCTTTCTTCTTTAGTCATAGATAAAATAATAGCTTCAATATGAGCCATATCTTTAGGATCAACTTTGACATTATTAAGACCCATTTTTTTAGCACCAGGTAACATTTTTAAAATATTTTCAAGTGGTCCTAATTTCTTTATTTGATTTAAAGTTGATAAAAAATCTTCCAAATCAAATTTTCCTTTTTGCATTTTTTTAGCCGTTTTCATAGCTTCTTCTTCATCAATAACTGATTCAGCTTTTTCAACGATGGACATTATATCTCCCATACCTAGAATTCTAGTAGCCATTCTATCTGGATAAAATTCTTCTAGTCCATCTAATTTTTCACTAACACCAATAAATTTAATTGGAACATTAGTTAAATGTCTAATAGATAGTGCGGCTCCACCTCTTGTATCTCCATCTAATTTTGTTAGTATTGCCCCTGTCAAAGACAGTCTACTGTTAAATCCTTCAATAACATTAATTGCATCTTGTCCAGTCATACTGTCTATAACAAGTAATACTTCATCTGGTTTAACTTTTTCATTAATGTTATTTAGTTCATCCATTAATTCTTCATCAATATGAAGTCGACCTGCTGTATCAATTAAAACATAATCATAATTATTTTCTTTGGCATAAGAAATGGCATTACTAGAAATTTCAACAGGATTGCCTTTTCCTTCATCATATACTTCAATATTAAGTTCACGTCCTAATTGTTTTAATTGTTCAATTGCTGCAGGACGATAGACATCACATGCAACTAAAAGTGGTTTCTTTTTATGTTTTTTTCTTAATAAATTGGCAATTTTAGCAATAGTTGTTGTTTTACCACTACCCTGAAGACCAACTAACATTAAGACAGCTGGATTTCCCTTTAAATTTAAATCTTCTTTTTCTCCACCTAATAATTCTACTAATTCGTCTTTTACAATTTTAACAAACATTTCTCCCGGCTTTAGTGATTTTGCTACTTCTTCACCTAAAGCTTTTTCTTTTACATTTGCAATAAATTCTTTTACTACTTTATAATTGACATCTGCTTCTAATAAAGCAAGTCTAATCTCTCTTGTCATTTCACTAATATTTTCTTCAGTTATTTTGCCATAACCTTTAATTTTATTCATGACATTTTGTAATCTATCACCTAAGTTTTCAAACATTTTATCACCTTTCTACATTATATAATAATTTGCTTTAAAAAGCTATAAAAAAGAATAGATTTAATTATCTATTCCATATTTTTCAATGTAATCCTCATATGATATCTGCTTATCGCGATAAGTTCCATCCTGTTTAATTTCAATTAATCGATTACATACACTTTCTATTATTTCTTGGTCATAAGTTGCTATCACAACTACACCATTAAATTTTTCTAATCCTAAGTTAAGTGAATTTATTGATTCAATATCTAAATGATTAGTAGGTTCATCTAAAAGCAAAACATTTCCTTTTTCAAGCATTATTTTAGACATCATAACACGAACCTTTTCACCACCTGATAAAACATTAACTTTCTTTAAAGATTCTTCTCCCGAAAATAACATTCTACCTAAAAAGCCACGAATAAAACTCTCATCTTTATTTTCAGAATAATTACGAAGCCAATTTACTAAATCAATTTCTTCTTTAAAATAGTCATCATGGTTTTTAGCAAAATAACTCATGTTAACAGTCGATCCTATTTTTATCTCACCACTATCTGGTTTTATCTGTCCAGCAATAATTTTAAGTAGTGCTGTTTTAGCTATTTCATTACCACCTATTAAGGCTATTTTATCATCTGGTCGAATAGTTAAATTTAAGTTTTTAATTATAACTTCTCCATCTAGGCTATAATTTATTTTTTCTAAACTTATTACTTCTTTTCCTAAATATTTTTCAGGTTCAAAACTGATATATGGATATTTTCTAGTTGATGGTTTTATTTCATCCAAAACGATTTTATCTAATGCTTTTTTTCTTGAAGTTGCCTGTTTTGATTTAGAAGCATTCGCACTAAATCTAGCAATAAAATCTTGTAATTCTTTGATTTTCTCTTCTTTTCTTTTATTAGAATCACGCATTTGTTTTTGAATAAGTTCACTAGATTTAAACCAGAAATCATAATTTCCAACAAAAAGAGTTATTTTTTCATAATCAATATCTACCATATGTGTACAAACTTTGTTTAAAAAATGACGATCATGAGATACAACTAAAACCGTATTTTTAAAATTGATTAAAAATTCTTCTAACCACATTTTACTTTTAGTATCAAGTCCATTAGTAGGTTCATCTAAAAGTAAAATATCAGGTTCTCCAAATAATGCACGTGCTAATAAAACCTTAACTTTTTCCTTATCTTCTAACTCAGACATAAATTTATCATTACATGAATTATCTAAACCAAGTCCAGCAAGTAAAATGGCAGCGTCACTTTCTGCTTGCCATCCATTTTTTTCTTCAAATTTAGCTTCTAATTCACCAGCTCTAATTCCATCTTCCATACTAAAATCTGGTTTCATATAAATTGCTTCTTTTTCTTTCATAATATCATAAAGTTCCGTATCTCCAGAAATAACAGTATCAATTACTTTATATTCATCAAATTCATTATGATTTTGACGCAAAACAGAAATTCTTTCATTTTTTCCGATAATGACCTCACCTTTTGTTGATTCTACTTCTCCACTAATAATTTTTAAAAAAGTAGATTTACCAGCTCCATTAGCACCAATTATTCCATAACAGTTATCATCTTTAAATTCTAGGTTTACATTTTCAAAAAGTGTACGTGTTCCAAAACGTAAACTAACATTATTTATCTTTAACATAGAAACCTCCTTATTTTTAAGTTATATAGCCACTTTTTTAATTATATCAAAAAAATAGGATTTTTCCTACTTTTTTACATTAACTTTACCTTTTCTAGACTTTAGTTCTCTTTTTAAAATATTTAAAAATTCTATTCTTTTTATGTCTTTTTCTACTTTTTCATCTAAATTATTACCATCAATTGTTTTTAAATATTTAACATTATCAAAATAACCATTTATATCATCAAAAATAACCTCTAAAAGTTTTTCTTCCTGAGATTTTGGAAAATTACAATCAATCATCTTTTTAAAAGAATCAATATCTAGTTTATATTCATTTGGATCTATTAGATATTCTATTCTCTTAATTTTATATAAAGCTTCTATCATGACATCTTTTTTTATTTTCTTTATAAATAGTTTTTGATATTCTTCATGTATTTTTTGAACCTTTTCAAAATCAATACTATCATTTTTAAATTCAGATTCTATTTTTCTACACTTTTGAATAAGTTCTTTATTTCCTATTTTATTTGCTAACTCCATCATTCCTTTTAAATATAATTGAATAGAATTCATTGTCAAAATATCCGGAGCAGCTATAGCTTTAAACCTATCAGCCGTATTATATCTATCATTTAATTGTTCTACACCTAATTTATAACCAATAGTTAAATTATTATATTTTTCTTTTATTCCAACTGCATATTTTAATGGTAACAAAAATAGTTTATAGTTATTAATATAATCATAATCTTTTTCATTTTTTTTAGTTGCCACTACAGCATCAATCTCAAAAAATTGATGTACATTATAATAATCATCATTTATATATACTAAATTGGATGCATGACCAATATTGCCTTCAAAAGGTTTCCAAAGTATTTTTTCACAATTAATATTTAAAGCATTACAAACGGCTGAAATAACATTAGCATAACCCTCACATACAACATAATCATTATTTAAAACTTCATTAATATCCCTTGAAGTACTTTGATCTTTATCATAAGCTTTATATGGCTTTTTTCTTACTTTATCATATAAAAAAATTATTTGTTCTAATGGCGTTAAATCATATTTTTTTATTTCTCTCTTCATTTTATCTATTAATTTATAAGAATTTAAAACTTCATTATAACTTAAAAGTGAATAATTATTGTATTTATCTTTAAATTTAATTTTATCATTAAACTTATTATTACTTAATAATGAATTAATCTCATTATCTTTAACTTTAGTTATATCAATTATACAACCATTAAAAAATACCTCATTTATTCTTTTAAAAGAATTAGAACTAAATGAATCTATACTTATTTCACAATTTCCATCTTTAATTTTTTGATTTAACATTTCCACTACTTTGTCATATAATTGAAAAATGTCCATACCAGATTCATTATATTTATCATATGCCTCATACTCAAATTTAAGTGTTTTTCTATATTTCTTAGATATTTTAGGATAAATATCAGAAATACCATTTACCATAACATTAATATCAATTGGATTTGAATAAATACCTAATTTATCTTTTTCATTTTTTATAATTATACTTAGATTCATAATATCACTCCATAAATATAGAAATTATAATACAATTAAAAAACTACAATGTCAACAAAAAAATAAGCTTTAGCGCCTATTTTTTACTGAATCCGTTTTTCTCTAAGAATTTTGCATAATCATCATATTCTGAATATCCTACATGGCTATCAACAATTTTATTATCTTTAACTAATAATACAGTTGGTGTAGCACCATAGTTTTCTTCAAAGAAATCTTTATCTAAATCTACAATCTTAGATTGGCCATCAGAATCTACTGTTGAAATATCTAAATATAATGTTTCATATCCATATTCTTCTTGGGCTTTTTGTAAGTTTGGTAAGAATTGTACACAATATCCACAAGTTGAACGTCCCATATAAATAACTTTCATTTCACTAGATTTAAATGCATCAACAACACCATCTACATCAATACTAGTAAACATACTTACATCATATTCAGTATTTTCTTCTGTATCATCTGTTTTTGTTTCTTCCTTCTTAACACTACCATTTGTTGTAATAACAACAAGTATATTAATTAAAAGAAGAGCAATTATGACATATAAACATTTTAAAATTTTATTCATTATTTCTTTACTTTCCATCTTTATTCCTCCCACTAATAAACATATCAAATTTTCAAATTTTTTTCAATCTTTTTCTTCTAATTTTCACAATTACATTTTAATTTCTTCTAGTTTAACACTAACTAATTTACTTACACCAGATTCTTGCATCGTAATCCCATATAAAACATCAGCATATTCCATTGTTTTCTTTTTATGGGTAATTAAAATAAATTGTGTTTTTTCTTTTAAATTTGTCAAATAGCTACCAAAAGCATCTACATTAACTTCATCTAAAGCCGCTTCTACTTCATCTAAAATACAAAATGGAACTGGTCTTGATTTTAGAATGGCAAATAATAAACTTATAGCTGTAAATGTTTTTTCACCACCCGATAATAATGAGATACTAGTTAATTTTTTACCTGGAGGTGATGCAACAATTTCAATTCCTGTTTCTAACATATTTTCAGGTTCTGTAAGTTTCAATACGGCATTACCACCTTTAAATAATTCCTTAAATGTTTGAGTGAAATTTGCTTGAATTGTTTTAAATGTAGTTTCAAATTCATTTTTCATCACATTATCCATCTCATCAATAATTTCAAGTAAGGTATTCTCAGCTTTAACTAAATCTTCTTTTTGATTATTTAAAAATTCATAACGCTCACTTACTTCTTCATATTCTTCAATAGCATTTATATTTACAGGACCTAAATTATTTATTTCTTTTTTAAGTGTACTTACCAAATTTCTTGCCTGTTCTTCTTCCATATTAAGTTCATATAGTTGAAAAGCTTTTTCATAAGTTAAACTATAAGTTTCATTTAATTTATTTAATAAATTATCTAGTTTAACATCCATTCTAGTTACTTCTATTTCTAATTCTTTTAATTCTTTATTTTTTGAATTAAATAAACTATTTTCTCTTTTTAATGAAAATTCAAATTCCTCTAATTTAGTATTTAAATCATCACGTTTTTTCACAACATTTTCTAAATCGGTTTCTAATTTTGTTTTCAATTCTAATTCCTCATAGTATTTTTTCAAAAGTTTCTGTTCTTCATTATCTAAATTATTATTTAGCATTCCTTCTGTTCCACTTATTTCTTTTTGAATGGAATTATATTTTTCTTGATTTTCCTCTAAATTATTTATTTTATTCAATCTACTTTGTTCTGTTGCAATATAATTTCTATGTTTTGTATATATTTTATCTTCGATATTTTTTAATTCATCGTCATTTTCATTAATATGATTTTCTAAATCTTTTATATTATTAATAATATTATCTAACAATTTTAAATTATTTTCTAATTCGTATTTTTCTGTAATTATATTTTTAGATTTTATTTGACTACCACCCGTTAGTGATCCACCAACGTGAAGTAAATTTCCATCTAAAGTAACCACCCTATAACGATAATTTATACTTCTACTAATAGTGTTAGCGCTATCAATATCTTTTGCAACAATAACATTTCCTAGTTGATTTTCAATTATGTTTTTATATTTTAAATCATATTTAACTAAATTTGAAGCAACATCAACAAAACCATCAACGGTCTTAATTTTTTGAATACTATCTGAATCTATATATTTAGGTTTTATGATATTAAGTGGGAAAAATGTTACTCTACCTAAATTATTGCTTTTTAAATAATTAATTGCTTCCTTAGCGCATATTTCATCATCAACTACAATATTAGTTGATGCATACCCTAAAACCGTACTTATTGCAAGCATATGTGACTCATCAAATTCAATTAAAGAACCAATAACGTTATGTATACCTCTTAACTTTGGATTATCTAAAACTGTTTTTACAGCATGTGGCAATGAACTATTATTATCAATTGATTCTCTAAGATATGTTATTTTGTTTTCAATTATATTTTTTTCTCTTATTTTTTTAGTTAATTCTTGTTCATAAGTATTTTTACGAGTTGTAATACGATTTTTTTCATTTTCTAATTTTTCTAGTTCTACTTTTATATCATTAACAGCAGTTTCAATACTTTCTATTTCATATTTAAAAATATTAATGTCTTTACTAAGTTTTAATTCCTGTTCTCTTAATTCAATTAAGTTATTATGAAGCTTGGTATCAGCAACAGCGTATTTTTGTCTTTCAATTAAAATATTCTTTTCACTATTTATTTTTTCAACTTCTTCTGTTTTTTTAAGCAAATCTTGTTGTAATTTATTTAATTTTAAATTCAACTTATTAAGTTCTACTTTATATTCTTCTATTTCTACTTCACTATTATTATTAGTTGTTGAAATTGACATTATTTCTTTATTTAATTCTTCTATTTTTTGTTTATTCATTTGATATTTAAAATTCAAATTAGTAATATCATTTGTAATAACAGCTACTTCTATTTTTTCAAGTTTTTCCTTTTTTTCTTTATAAATAATAGCTTTTTCTTTTTGTTCTCTTAGAGGACTAACACGATTATCAAGTTCAGAAATAATATCATTAACACGATTCATATTATCATGAGTTCTTTCTAGTTTTCTTAGAGCTTCTTTTTTCCTTGTTTTATACTTTAAAACACCAGCTGCTTCCTCAAAAATAACTCTTCTTTCACTTGGTTTACTACTAATTATTTCTTCTATTTTTCCTTGAGAAATTATATTAAAGCTTTCCTTAGCAATACCACTATCCATAAGTAGATCTGTTACATCTTTTAATCTACATTTTTCATTATTAATCAAATATTCGTTTGTTCCATCTTTATATACACGTCTTTTAATTGACACTTCCTCATAGGGACTATTTAAATATTTATCTGAATTATCAAAAATTAAATTAACGGTCGCAACATTCATCGGACGTCTGGATTTACTTCCGGAGAAAATAACATCTGTCATATTTCCATCACCACGAAGTGATTTTACAGATTGTTCTCCTAAAACCCATCTAACAGCATCTACAACGTTACTTTTACCACTTCCATTTGGTCCAACTATTCCCGTTATTGTATTTGGAAGTTCAATTGAAATTTTATCAGCAAATGACTTAAATCCACTTGCTTCAATTTTCTTTAAATACATATTACCACTCTTTCATAACTCATTTTTTATTATACTATATTTTAAAGTAATAAGGCAAATAAAAAGATTCCTTTTTGGAATCTAATTACATGAATATCCTGCTTTTTCTAAACTTTTTTTCATTGTGTCATAATTATTATCTTCATCAACTGATAAAATTCCTGACATTTTGCTAACTTCGGCTGATACTTTAACTTCAATGACATTTCCATTTAAAGACATACTTGCTTTTCCACCATTATCCTTAACTTCTTTTATAGAACTATCAAGTTGTTTTTTAAAGGCCTTATATAAAATATCTTTATATTGTTTTTGCTCACTTAAATCAACACTCATATTAAAATTTGCTTTTTTTGCTTTTTCACTGATAAATTTAGCAGTAAATTCGCCTTTCATTTTCATACCAGATTGTTCTTGTTTAATTGTGCATTTTAAAGTTTTTGGTCTAATTGATATAAGTATTCCACCTACTACAACTATAATTATAACAGCTACTATTGCAACTATAATAACAGGATTTGTTCTTTTAGGTTTGTTTTTTGTATTATCACTTGCAGTATTATTTACCTCTTCTAATGCCTCACCACAGCTTTTACAAAATTTTGCTCCCTCTTCATTTTGAAAATCACATTTTTTACACTTCATAACTTTACTCCCTCTATCAATTACAGCATCTAAATACTGTCACCGTAAACATAACATTTTTAAATCTTTATGTCAAATATCTTTCTGACAATTTTCACAATAATATGTACCTCTTCCACCTATTCTTATCTTAGTTATTTTTTTATTACATTTTGGACATATTTCTTTATTATGAACTAGAAGTTCATTTTGAAATCTACCATGTACCCCTTCACTAGATTCATAGCTTCTTATTGTTGTTCCACCTAATTTTATAGCTTTTTCTAAAACGTTTTTTGTATTATCAATAATTGATTGTAATTCTTTCTCATTTAATTTAAATGCTTGCTTTAAAGGATTAATTCGTCCTAAAAAAAGAATTTCATCAGCATATATATTTCCAATACCAACTATTATTTTTTGATCTAATAAAACCGTTTTTATAGGTAATTTTTTGTTTTTATATTTTTCTTTTAAATATTTTGTATTTAAATTATTATCCCAAGGTTCAAGTCCTAATTCATTTAATGGTTTTTGATTCAAAATATTTTCTTTCTCTATCAGATGCATTCGCCCAAATTTTCGAGTATCACAATATCTTAATTCTGTATTATCATTAAGTAAAAAACTTATATGTTCATGTTTTTCAATTTTAGAACCAATTTTTCTAATATGATATTTACCTTCCATACGTAAATGACTAAGTAAATAATAATGATCTAGTTCAAACATTAACCATTTACCACGTCTTTTTATATCATTTATTTTTTCATTAATAATTTTCTTTTTAAATTCTTCTTGCGTTGGGTATTCAATAATTTTATCATAAATAACATTAACACCTACTATTGTTTTATTTACAAGTATTTTTTTTAAATTATTTTTAACTGTTTCTACTTCAGGTAATTCTGGCATAATATTCACCTCATTTATATTTTAGCACAACAATTAAATTTTTTTATTTTTTTTCTTTGTATTTTTTCTAATAAGTGATATAATCTTTCTATTAATAAAGAAGGTGTAATTATGATTAAATTAAAAGAAAAAGGACAATTAATTGTTTTATCTGGACCAAGTGGTTGTGGTAAAGACACAATTTGTTCAGAAGTTTTAAAGAAAAATAAAAATACTTGGTTATCTATCTCTTGTACATCAAGACAACCTCGTGGAAAAGAAGTAAATGGTAAAGATTACTTTTTCCTTACAAACGAAGAATTTGAAGAAAAAATTAAAAATAATGATTTCTTAGAATATGCAAAGTACAACAATTGCTACTACGGAACTCCTAAAAGTAAAATAGATGAATATCTAAATAAAGGAATTGATGTTATTCTTGTAATTGAAGTACAAGGAGCTTTAGAAGTTAAAGAAAAAGTAAAAGATGCTCTATTTATTTTTATACTGCCACCAAGTATGAAAGAATTAAAACGAAGACTTAAATCACGTGGTACAGAAGATGAAGAAAAAATTATGAATCGCTTTAAAATAGCATATAAAGAAATAAACCAAATAACAAAATATAACTATGTTGTTGTAAATGACGAAATAGAAGAGGCTGTAACTAAAGTTAACTCTATTATAATATCTGAAAAATGTAGAGTTGATCGTATTGAAGAAGTATTCTTAAACAATGAAGAAGAATTAATTCATGAAACTCTAATGGAAAAAGAATTTGATAACAGTGTTGATGAAATAGGAAAAAAATGATATTCACATATCATTTTTTATATATCTAAAATTATTTTATATTTTACAGTCCAAATATCAAATTGATATAAATAAGCAAGTAATTCTGGGCCTGTCATTAATTGACCAAACCAAGGAGTTTTAAAACTTTCTCCTCCTGTTTCTATTAAATTCATCAATTTATCGTAATCAAAAATTTTATATAAAACAGATTTCTTATTTTTTAACCTTTTCTTTAACAATTTAATCATAATCTTCGTATACTTAGGATTATGTGTTTTAGGATAAGGATTTTTCTTTCGATCAATTATTTCTTTTGGTAGAATATTTTTAAAAGCATGACGAAGTAAACCTTTTTCTTGATTATTTCTATATTTATATTCCCAAGGTACATTCCATAAATATTCTATTAATTTAGTATCTGCGAAAGGAACTCTTGCCTCAAGAGAAGCACGCATTGTCATACGATCTTTACGATCTAGTAAAGTTGGCATAAACCAAGTCATATTTAAATAAAATAATTTTTTTAAATTTTCATCATCAGAAACATTAATTTCACTTAGTGTAAGTTCACATTTTTCTTTCACAAAGTTTTTCAAATCCAATTTTTGAGCTAAATCCTTTTTTATCAAAGATATTCTCTCATCTAAACTATCAATCCAAGGAAAATTTTCACGTTCTCTAATCTCTTTACGATAAAACCATGGGTATCCACCAAATATTTCATCCGCACATTCACCACTTAAAATAACTTTATGTTCTTTTCTTATCTGTTTACTAAACCAAAACAAAGAAGAATCTATATCAGCCATTCCCGGATAATCTCTTGCAATAACACTCTCTTTTAATGTTTTAGCTAATTTGCGCTGACTAATAACCTCATATGTATGATTAGTTTTAAAAGCATTTTTCATAATATCAATAAATTTTTTATCTTTAGAAACTTGAAATTTGTTAGCCTTAAAATACTTATCATTATCTTCATAATCAATAGAATAAGTATCTAGCACTTGATTTTGTTTTTTTAATTCATTACTAACAACCGCCGTTATAATACTACTATCTAGTCCACCACTTAAAAAAGTTGAAATTCCTACATCTGATACCATTTGTCTTTTAATGGAATCCATAAGCATTCTTCTTACTTTAGTAGAACATACTTCAAATGTATCATCAAACTTTTTATCTTTTACATTCCAATATCTTTTTATATCTATAACTCCTGCTTTATAAGTTAAATAATGAGCTGCCCTAAGTTCCTTAATACCTTTAAAAATACCACTACCAGGTATTTTAGATGGTCCAAGTCCTAATAATTCTTGCAAAGATTCTTTATCAATAATAGGTTGTACTAAGTCATTTTTAAGTAAGGCTTTTATTTCTGATGCAAATAAAAAATTGCCATCTATTTGCGTATAAAATAAAGGCTTGACTCCTAAACGGTCACGAGCAAGAAAAAGGTCTTTACCATCGTATATAGCAAAGGCAAATATTCCTTCTAATTTTTCAACTATTTTTTCCTTGTAACACGCATAACCTTTCAATATAACTTCTGTATCTGATGTTGTATTAAAACTATACCCTTTTTTTATCAATTTTTTTCTGATACTATCCGTATTATAAATTTCACCATTATAAACGATAACATAATTATCGTATTTCATTGGTTGTTTTCCTTTTTCAGGATCAATTATAGCAAGTCTTTTATGACCAAGTAAAACATCATCACTTATAAAATATCCTGTACTATCTGGCCCTCGATATTTTAACGTTTTAGTCATTTTTTTAATAATTCTTTTTTTGTTTCTTAAATTTTCATTTTTATTCATCCACCCTGTAATTCCACACATTTTATTACCTCCATCAATATAACTTATGCAACAAAATCAATATAGACACAGTAACATTTAAAAATATTTGTTCATATAATAGAAGTATGAGTCTTGGGGGTAATATATGAATACATTAATTCTTGGTGGAGATAAGAGATATTATGAAATTATTGAAGCTTTTAAAAATAAAAAATACAATATTGATTTAGTTGGTTATAAAAACAAAATAGATAAAACAAACAACTTAAATATAAGTGATGTTGATGTCTCAAAATATGACATCATTTTATTTCCTGTTAACGCAATAGGAGAAGATTATACTATTAATGGTGAAATAAATTTTAAAATTAATCCTGATTTTTTAAAACAAGCAAAAGATAATGTTTTAATTTTTTCAGGTATTAAAACACCTAAATTAGATGAAATTTTAAAAAATGGAGAAAAAAAGGCTTTCTTTCTTATGAAAGATAAAGAGGTTATTAAAGACAATGTTATTCCTACTGTTGAAGGAATTCTTGCTGATATCATTACTAATACTGACATAACAATTAAAAATGCTAACATTTTAGTTATTGGCTATGGAAATATTGGAAAATACTTAGTTGAAACTTTAAATCATTTGAAAGCAAATACAATTGTTAGTATAAAAGAAGATTATGATAAATATCTTTTAGATCAAAAAAATATTTATAATATTTTTTCTAATGATATTCAAAAAATGAATAAGGTTTTAGAAAAAACAGATATTATTATCAATACAGTTCCTTCCCTAGTTTTGGATAAGAACTATATTGATAATATTAATAATAATGCTTATATATTAGATGTATCATCACGACCTCATGGTATTGATAAAGAGGCACTAATAAAAAAAGATATCAATTTCAAAATATATCTTGGTATTCCATCAAAAATTGCTCCTAAAACATCAGGATTAATTTTATCTAAGAAAATTAATCATATAATAGGAGGTTAAAATGGCAAAAATAGGATTTGCAATCACTTCTTCTTTTTGTACAGTTTCTAAAATTATAGAACAAATGATTAATTTAAAAGATTTAGGATATGACATAATTCCAATTGTATCACCAGCTGTTATAGAAAAAGATACACGTTTTGGAAAAGGAGAAAATTTTAAAATTATGATTGAAGAAATAACAGGAAATAAAATTGTTTCTGATATTATTGAGGCTGAAAAGTTTGGACCTAAAGAAAAACTTGATTTGTTAGTTATTGCACCTGCAACTGGTAATTTTATTGCCAAACTTGCAAATGGAATTACTGATTCAACTGTAACCATGGCTACAAAAGCTTCACTTAGAAATAATATTCCTATCGTAATTGGTGTTTCAACTAATGACGGTCTTGGAATGAATGGAAAAAATATTATGAATTTAATCAATACTAAAAATATTTATTTTATTCCTTTTGGGCAAGATGATTTTATCAACAAACCTAACTCATTAGTTGCTCATTACGATTTACTTATTCCAACTATTGAAAAAGCTTTAGATAATAGTCAAATTCAACCAGTTATTAAAGAATATAAAAAAACCAAATAATTGGTTTTTTTTGTCAATATTTTTAAATAATTATTCCATCTATATCATCAGTTATAACAAAATTAAAAACATCATTAACTTTTTTTATTTTATTTTTACTAATTAAATAAATTTCTGTACTAAGATTTTCCTCATTTATAACATCACCTAATATTGTTCCTATTTTTACTGTTTTCATCTCAATTTTAGAATTATTTATAATGGTGGTGATAATTTTATTAGTTTGAAACTTATTAAACTTTAATCCTGTGTATAACTTATAAATAGTATCTAAATTGTGATAAATTATTTCTTTTTCCTGTGGATAATTTTTATGTTTTATCCTTTTTATTAACTTTTTTTCAAAGTTTTTTCTAGGTAATTTGTTTATTTCTATTATTTTAATCTCAGGGTACGTACCTATAAATCGATTTAGAAGCTTTTTTATTTCTTTGTTTTTTTTAGGAATTATTAGATAACTTTCTTTCATTTTATTGGCTTGCATAATAGCATCTATTGTTTCTAATATTTCACTTAGATATTTTTTTAAAATAAAGACACCATTATATATGTATCTTCTATAATCTAGAACATTAACAAGCATTACTTTTGGAAAAACGTCTTCATATTTACATACGAGTGGAATTTCATTTTCAGTATAAGTAATATTTTTTAATATTTCTAAGAATTCATTTTTAGAATATTTTCCAATATCATTACATGTATCTTTATCTATCAATTTATTTTCTTTATAATCATTTTCAATTTCAATACATTTTATTTTTTGATTAAAAAAAGTTTCTTTTTCAACAAAATTAGTCACTATTCCACTTACACTTGAATAAATATAGGTTTTATATTTACCTTTTGTTTTTCCAATTACCATTCCTTTTAAAACATAATCACCTTTTTTTACTAATAAGGTTATATCTTTATCACTATTAATACTCAAAGGAATATAAATATACTTACTACATACAGCTAACAAACGACTATCAGATATATCATTATATCCTAATAATTTTGAAGTCATAAGCTCACCTATCCTACTTAAATTATACACTATATCTAAAGAAAAAAAAAGCTCCGATACCGTAGTACCAAAAGCTTTTTATTTAATCATAAAATTCACGCCTTTTCTTTCATTTTTAACACTTATTTTATAACCACACAAATCAACTGATTTTTTGATAATAGATAATCCTAGTCCAAATTGGCCTTTGATACCTTTTTTGTAGGGAGTAAAGATTTGATCAAAGATTTTATCATCGATAGGATCTCCATCATTATAAAAATTAATTGTGTTGTTTTTTATAGTGATTTTTATATTTTTATTTGCATATCTAATAAAATTATTGAAGAAGTTATCAACAATTGTTTCCCATATATCTTTTGTTCCATTATAAATCGTATTTTTATCTTTAACAATTAATTTCCAATTTAAATCGGAACGATGAAATTTAAATTTTTCCATCGATGATTTTATAATAGGAACTATGTCTATTTTTTCTGTTGATAAATCATCCATTTCTTTTAAGTAGTCTAATTTATTTAAGTATAGTAGGGAGTGTACTTTTAATTCTAAGTTTTCTAATTGTTCTTTTATTACTTTTTTTGTTTGTTCAGAATCAATCATATTATCATCGAACGCTTCTAAATATGATTTCATTACTGTAATAGGAGTTTTAAAATCGTGAGAAATGTTTTGATACATTTGGTTTTTGTATTCTTCCTCTTTTATTAGATTTAAATGCATATTATCAATAGCATCTGATAGAATTTTTAATTCATCATCAAAGTGATATTGATATTTTGTTTCATAATCATCACTATCTATATTATCGATTTTCTTTTTTAAGTATTCTATTTTCATTACTAATCTTCTTGACCATGCTATAAGTAATCCTGAAATAATTATTAATGTTATAAATAAAACAGGAATTATTTTAGATAGAATGTCTTCTCTTATTTCATGGACATAGTTATCGTTAGTAATTGAAATCTTTAATTCATACTCATCATATGAAGTGTAGTAATAGTATTTAGTTCCTTTATAAATAAAATTACCATATGGCTTATTTATTCTTTTTAGTAGTTTTTTAGGAGTAGTATTGATTATTTCTAAAAAGTTTTTAGAAATTCTAGTAGAATTATCTGTAATATATATATAAGCTATATTGTTTTCAATTTTATTTTCTAAAGTATCATCATTTATAAATGATAGGGGTTGTTTTAGGTATTCATATATATTTTTTTCATATATAGGAAATAGTAATTTAGGTAGTAGAAAATACAAGCTTGTTAGTATAATTAAGAATATTACTAATACTATTGATAGTAATTGTTTATCTAGATCTTTTTTAAATATTCTCATGTTAATCTATATCCAAATCCATAAATTGTATTTATACTTAACTTTGGCATTTTTCGTCTTAATCTTCTAACTAAGTCATCCACTACTCGATCACTTCCAAAGTAATCATCACCCCATACTATTTTTAATATGTCTTCACGACTAAATGATTTATTTT
Organism: uncultured Mycoplasmatota bacterium; assembly: GCA_900550255.1. Classification (GTDB taxonomy): domain Bacteria; phylum Bacillota_I; class Bacilli_A; order RF39; family UBA660; genus UMGS1271. The sequence goes on from URQZ01000004.1 coordinate 60,807, forward strand.
TATTATCTAAAAACATAATTAACAAATCATATTCTAAGGTAGTTAAATTTATTATTTTTTCATTTTCATATACTAGTCGTTTATTTTTGTCAATTATATACGTTTCATATACAAATTTGTTTTCTGTTTTAGAATAAACTCTTTTTATGATATTGTTGACTCTTAGGACTAATTCTTTTGGAGAGTATGGTTTTGTGATGTAGTCATCACTTCCTAATTCTAGTCCTATTATCTTATCTAAATCTTGATCGCGAGCTGATGTAAATATAACAGGAACATTTACATTTGTTTTACGAACTTCTTTTATAATATCATAACCACTTACTGAATCGCCTAACATTATATCCAAAATCCAAAGTTTTATTTCTGTATCTTGAATTTTATCTATGGCATCACGCCCATTATAACAGCTTATAACTTCATACCCTTCTTTCTCTAAATATGATTTTATTAGGCTATTTAAGTTTTTTTCATCTTCAACTAAACAAACTTTATACATAATAACACCTCATATAATATTATAACATAATAATTAATCTTTGTTCGGAGTGTTTACTATTTGTTTTACCACCTCCATTTCTATTACGATTTCATTATACAAAGTAAATGTGTATATAATTTGATAAAATTATGGGAAATTGTGGAAAAGAAAAACCTTAATAGAAATTAAGGTCTTAATTATATCTTTTTAAATAATAGTTATTTCTTTTTTCTTCTGCTAAAGTGGAAAAATCACCATGTCCTGGATAAATTTTAATCGTATCAGGATAATTACTAATCTTTATTAAACTTTGTTCCATTTCTTTAGAAGATCCTGTTTCCAAATCAGTTCTACCAATTGTTCCTTTAAATAAAAAGTCACCAGTAAACATAAAATTATATTCATAAAAATAAATACTGATGGAATCACTCTTATGACCTGGTGTATATATTATTTCAAATTTATATCCATCAATATCATATCTTTTTTCTTCTAAATTATTTCTATCATAAACTTTAGCGTTATAATTTTTAGAAAGCTCATCTAAAGCTCCTACATGATCAAAATGATGATGTGTTACTAATATAAATTTAACTTCGTTCGTTCCTATTTCCTTTACAATTTTATCATAATCATCACCAGGGTCTACAACAACACAACCATTACCATTTGTTAATATATAACAATTAGTTTCAAGCTCTCCAACTTTAATATTTCTTATTTGCATTTTTCACCCTCCAATATTTCTCTAACAGGTCCATAAGTTTTTCTATACCCATCAATTAGTCCATATTTATGAATTGCTTCTAAATGTTTTTTTGTAGGATATCCTTTATGTGAGGCATATCCATATTGTGGATACTTTTTATCAAGTTCATACATCATACTATCACGAGTCACCTTAGCAAGTACACTTGCAGCCGCAATACTTATACTTTTAGAATCACCTTTTATAATAGAAGTTGTGGGAATATCTAAATCAAGTGGCATAGCATCAATTAATACATGCTCTAAATCTATTTGCTCTTCTACTTTTGATATAGCTTGTTTCATTGCAATTTTAGTTGCTTGATAAATATTTACTTCATCAATTATTTCAGGTTCAACTATACCTATTCCATAGCAAATACAGTTATCTTTTATATAATCAAAAAAAACATTTCTTTTTTTTTCACTTAATTTTTTAGAATCTGTAAGTCCTTCTAAAACAAAATTTTTAGGAAGTACACAACAAGCAGCTACTACAGGTCCTACTAATGGACCTCTTCCAACTTCATCAACACCACCAATATAATTAATACCTTGTTTATATAATTTATTTTCATATTCCCATAAATCCATATTATCACCATATAAATTATACACTAATTATTCTCTTTTGCATATACTTAATATAGATAGGAGAGTGTGTCATGAAAAAAGATAGAAACTGTGGAGCAAATCCATACCCAATATATCCTGCTTACCCAGGAATGAATATGTTACCAGGAATACCTGGTATGCCAAATCCTAATATGGGAATGTATAATCCTATATCATATGGCGTAAATACTAGCGATAGTTCTGTAAGTACAAATACCATTGAACAACAATTAAATAATTTAGAACAACAAATTAATTTATTAGATAAAAGAATTACTAACTTAGAAACTATGTATAACAATAATAATTCTATTTCTTATAATAATAAATATAATAGTTCAAATTATCAAATGATGTAATTATAAAAAGGAGCGATTTTAAATTGCTCCTTTTAATCTTGTAAATATTCTTTTATTTTATCAACTGATATTCCTGATGCCAAAGCTACTTGATCAATTCCAAAATCATTTACCATTAAAGCGATAATTGATTGTAAAGAATTTACTTTACTCTTATAAGTTAAGATTGTTTTCCTAAGTACTTGAACCTCAGATTGAAGATTTTCTACTTCTTCTTCCATATTTTTACTTTGTTCTTGATATTTTTTTATTACTTCTTTTGTTTCTCTTTCTAAATTATTATATTTCATTTTTAAAACATCTAAATTTTTAACTTTATTTTCATACTCTTTTATTTTTTTATTATGAATAAACATATTTTGTTCTAACTCTTCTAAGATATTATTTCTTTCATCTGATTCTTTCTTAATCATTTCGGTTAAATTGTTGTTATTCATAATATCATCCCCAATTAATATTCTAACACTATTGTACCATATATATTTTTATAATGATACAAAAATCTTATTTATAAACAAAAAAACAGTTAAAAAACTGTTTTTAAACTAATATCATAATTGTAATTATTATTATAACTGCAATTAAAGCTATAAGTAAATATTTCCAAATATTTTTAAACCATTCTTTGTAAGAAACATCAAAATATTTAAGACCAATTACTAAGATAACACTTGTTGGTGCGACTAGCATAACAAGTCCATGAACACTTTGAGTTAACATACCTACTAAAGCATAATCTTTAGTTAAAGAATTGATTGGTTCAAGTAAAGAATTTACCATATAAGGGAAATCATTGTAAAGAATACTTCCTACAATTGACGCAAATCCAAATGTTAAGACATTAAATTTCTTAGTCATTGATAAGAAGAAATTTGCAATTGTTGGGAAAATTGTAGATCCACTATCACCAACATGACTATTGATAATAAAGAATAGAATGTTAGCAATAAATACATAAATAGCAACTGGAACCATTTCTTTTACACCATTTACAAAACCTTCAAATGCATCACTTAATTTAATGTTATAAAGCCATTTAATTAATAAGATAGCAATAACAATTAACATGCAGAATTCAGTATTTGTCCAATATCCCATAGAATCAATATTTCCTAAAATATTGGCAAATAATGGATATCCATTCAATTCAAATTTTGTAATTGTATTATATATATTTGTAAATAATTTTACATTTAAAACGCTTTCCCAGTTAAACATTCCAACTAATGTTGCGACTAATGTTATAGCACAAATTACTACTAATGCAGTAGGGCTTTGTTTTTTATCAACATTTTTTTCATATAAAGGAATAACAATTTCTTCTTTTGTTTCTGATTTAGTTGTTTTTTTAGTTTCTGACTTAGTTGCTTTTTTAGTTGTTTTTTTCTTTTCTATTTTTGCTGTTTTAACAACAAAAATAATTAAAGATACAATAACTAATGCAAATAAACCTAATCTAAACCAAATTGAATCATTGATTTTATTTTGGAAGAAATAAACAATATATCCGTTTATATTAAATGCATAAGTTGATCCTAAATTACCAACTAAAATAGCTCCTACAGTTGATAACATTGCAGTTAATTTATTATAACCTAAAGTTAAAATAACAGCTGCAAAGAATGGAACTAAAATAAATAGTGGTAATACTAATCCTGTTAATGAAGATAAAATTCCTAATACTAAAATAGTTATAATTAAGAAGTTTTTCTCTTTACCTTTAAATTTTTTAGCAAGTCCTTCTACAATATTTGAATAAACTCCTGTTTTATTAATTACACCATAAAGTCCACCAATTAATAAAACAACTAAAGCACTTGTTATAAAAATTGAAGTTAAGGCTGTTTGGATTGGATATTTAAAAATATCAAGTAATCCAATTGGATTTGTTGTCTCAGTTGTTACGTTTGTTCCTGAAAATGAACCTGTTGGTATTAACCATGTAAGTACTACAAAAATACCTAATACAATTCCTATAGCTTTTAATATGTCTTTCTTTTTCATATTTACCTCCCATATAATTATATCAAAATATATTAATTATATAAAGATTTTTGGTGTTTTTTTCCAAATTTCATTATTTTTTCACAATTCTTATTTCAAATACGTTATAATTAAGTTATGGATGTGAGGCTTATGAATCTTTTTTCTAACACAAATTCTAATAAAAGATATTATACATTAGATTACTTTTATAAACAAAAATTTAACTCAAAGGTGTTTAAAGTTAGTTTAAATGCCGGTTTTAGTTGTCCTAATATCGATGGAACAGTTGGAACCGGTGGATGCATATATTGTTCTAATACCGGTAGTGGTGAATTTGCTGGTAATAAAAATGATGATTTAGTAAAACAATTCAATGAAGTTAAAGCTATTCTTCATAAAAAATGGCCTAATGCCAAATATATAGGTTACTTCCAAGCTAGAACTAATACTTATGCTGATGTTGAAACATTAAAAGAAAAATATGAAACTATTTTAAAGCTTGATAATGTTGTAGGTCTTTCAATTGCAACTAGACCCGATGCCATAAGTCCTGAATGTCTCAAATATTTAACTGAACTAAATAAAAAGACTTTTTTAACTATTGAACTTGGTCTACAAACAATTCATGAAAAAACAACTAAATTGATAAATCGATGTCATAGTTTAGAATGTTTTGATGAATGTGTTAAAAAGTTAAGAAAAAATAATATAAATGTTGTTGTTCATATTATAAATGGACTTCCTTACGAAACAAAAGAAATGATGCTTGATACTATTAAACATCTAAATAAGTTAGATATTCAAGGTGTAAAAATACATATGCTACACATTTTAAAACAAACTAAATTAGGTAAAATGTATGAAGAAAATCCTTTTAAAATTTTAACAAAAGAGGAATATGTGGATATTGTATGTGATCAATTAGAAAATCTCAAATCAAATATTGTTATCAATCGTATTACAGGTGATCCTAAAATTGATGATTTAATTGAACCAAATTGGTTAACTAAAAAATTTGGTGTTATGAATGATATTGATAAAGAATTAGCAAAAAGAGATACTTATCAAGGATTTAATTTAAGTATTTTAAATCGCAGTAAACAAATAATCAGCAATTTAGTTAAAAAAAATGATATTGTTGTTGATGCTACCATTGGAAATGGAAATGATACATTATTTTTAGCTGATTTAGCACGCGAGGGTAAAGTAATTGGTTTTGATATTCAAAAAGAAGCAATTGAGAGGACAAAAAAATTGCTAGATAAAAATAGTATTAAAAATTATCAATTGTTTGAAAAGAATCATGCAGATATTTTAAAAGTATTAAAAAACTATGAAAATAAAATAAGTTTAATTCTTTTTAATTTAGGTTATCTTCCAAATGGTGATAAAAGTATTACAACTAATTACAAAACTACTATTAAAGCTATTAATGATTCCCTAAAATTATTAAATAACAAAGGAAATATTTTAGTTGTTATATATCCTGGTCATAACGCAGGATTACTTGAAAGTAAAGAAATTAAAAAATATTTAAAAACTAATAATATTAAATATAAGGAATATCATAATACAGATAATAAAATAGCTCCTTATTTAATCCAAATAAAAAAGTAATTCAAAATTACTTTTTTATATTTTCTTTCCACAAATAAAACAAACTTGAGCATCTTCTTTTAATCTAGCACCACAATGTGGACAAGTTTTAAAAGTCTGATTATTATAAAAATTCTGATCAAAACTAGTTGTTTTAACATTATCATCAAAATTATTATTACTTACTTTTGTTTTTTTATTCATTTTTAATTTTCTTACTATTATTAACATTAAAAGAATTATAACAACAGCAATTAAACCAAACACAAAATAATTATGTGTCGTTTTTTTATCTGTTACTTGTTCGCTAGGTGTTTCTATTTTTCCATCATACCCTATTACATTAACACCAGTATCAGTATATAAATAAATTACCTTAGGATTTGGTGTTAAATCAAGTTCTTTAATATTATTACCTTCAAAATCAACATAAGTAATACTTGTAAGTTTTTCTAAGCCTTTAACAGAATTAATATTATAAGAAACACAGGCTAAGGTTGGCATTTTAGAAAGCTCTTCATCAGTTGCCACATAAGTTTTGGAATCCCTATTATTTATTCCATTAATTTCATCCTCATTTAAATTCATAATAATGCAATCATAAAAATTATCATCATCAAAATTAGGATTAACTGGTTGTGCTTCTACCTTACCAATAAAAATAAATAAAAAGATAAAGCAAAATAATTTTTTCATTTTATCACCCTCTACATTAATTTTATTTTAACATTTACAATTGAATTTAACAATATAAAGAAAAAAAGAAATCACAAAATAGTGATCTCTAAAGTCTCCAAAAGAGTGTTGAACAACTATTATTATCTTCATAACGTTTATTTATAGGACTTATAACCATAACAGAATTACTTTGTTTTTCTAAACTACCGTTTGTAATAATATTTTCAGATCCTTTGTAGTTTTCACCACGACCTGCATTTGTACATTGTGGTACTGCTTGAAATAAAGCTGCTGTTGCTGGAACCCCTTGTCTTGGTCCGTAAAAATCTTTCCATTGATCAGCAAATGTACCACCTAAGGCACCTGAAAATGCTTTAACAAATCCCATAATCTACCTCTTTTCCTTCTGAATAGTTATTAATACACTTCCTATTATATTTAAGTATAACATACAAAAATTAATTAATACCATTACATCATGTTATAATAAATTAATTTTACACTTTTTATGTAAAGAAAAAATATTAGTTAAAAATAATTTCATATTTTAATCAATAATATTATAAAAGGATGATTTTTAATCATCCTTCATAATAAGATTTTTATCTTACTTTTAAATTAGTATTAGTTAATTCCATAGTACTTGAAATTATATCAAAAGTTTGATCAAAAGAAGGTTCACTATCCTTAACTAATTGTACTTTTCCATAGTCTTGTAAAAAACCTGGACTTATTTTTAAATTTTTTTCAGCAATCAATAAATCTGGTACTACTTCTCCAGGTTCTAAACCTATCAAATCTCCTAGAAAACTTTTTACACTAAATTCCCTATCATCAACATTTTCTATAGACGAAAATTGATCTTGAAATCTAGATAAATATGACACTATTTCTATTTTGCTTAAAAGTTCTAATCTTGTTTTTGATTTTTCACCTATAGGAAAATTATTTACCATACTAATAATCTTTAAATCATTCATCCTATTTTTCCTTTCTAATCAATTAAAATTGCTACCTATCTTACTGAGCAAGAATTTTTAAATTCCTAACATTTTTATTTTTTTTCTAACTGCAATTATTGTTGCTGCAGTTAAAATAAATCCTCCACCATATATTAGTCCTTTATCACTTGTTTTTGGATTTACTTCTGAATTTGTTTCTTTACTTGAAACAGATTTTTCTGAACTCTTAATTGACTTGAATTCCTGTGATGCATAAGTAGTATCACCATCATCTGTCACTAGCATTACCCATAACACATAATCTTCCTCTGTATCTGAAGTTGGTTTTTCGATAATTTGATCATCGGTTTCAATCCAATTATCATCATTATATTTTATCACTTCATAATAATTATTTTTTAATTGAAATAATTTTGTCATATATGATTGTATTTGATTTTCTAAAGTTGCTTTACCACTTATTTGTTTCTTATATGTATTTATATCATTATTTTTGGCATCTATTTTATTACTAATAGTTGCTAAATTAGTTTCTTTTCCATTTTCTAAAATAGCCAATTCTTGTTCCAAAGATTTTATTTTGTCATTATGATTAGACTTTATTTCCTCAATACTATTATACTGTGACATACATCCGCTATCATTAAAACAACTTAGTTCTTGATCATAATTCTGATTTTCTCTTTTTATCTCAGCATTTTTATTTGCAATCTTAGCACTATATTCATTTTCTATCTGTATTTTTTCATTTTTTAATTCACTCAACTCAGATTGAGCACGATTTAATTTTTCTTCTACTTTTTGTATTTTTGATAATTCTTTTTTTGCGTCTTCCAAAGAACTATTATTTTTTGTAATTTCATTATTAATAGTCTTGATACTTTTTTTCATTTCGTCAGTTAATTTTATCCATTGATAATAAATTTTACCACTCGTTGATGGAGTTACCCTTACCCCTTGATTTCCTAAATCAGTAATAACAATACTATTTGCAGCCGAAACATTAATAAACGACAACATACAACCCACAACCACTAATTGAAATATTTTTTTCATTACACTCACCTATCCTGACCTAATCGTACAATATTATTTTAATGATAGCAATAACTTTTATATCTTTTATTTTAATTTTACACTCTAAAATGTAAAGTTTAACAAAAAAACATGAGACTTTTCTCATGCTTTTTCTATTTTTTCTTTACCACCCATATAAGGTCTTAAAGCTACAGGTATTTTAATACTTCCATCCTCTTGATAATTATTTTCTAAAAACGCAATCAATCCTCGTGGAGTTGCAAGAACGGTATTATTTAAAGTTGAAACTAAATAATTTCCATTTTCACCCTTAGCTCTAATAGATAGACGTCTAGCTTGTGCATCACCTAAAGTAGAACAAGAACCAACTTCAAAATATTTCTTTTGTCTTGGACTCCATGCTTCAACATCGCATGATTTTACTTTAAGATCTGCAAGATCTCCTGAACAACATTCAAGAGTTCTAACAGGAATATCTAAGCTTCTAAAGAAATCTACAGTAAACTTCCACATTTTGTTATACCAATCCATGGCATCTTCTTGTTTACAAATAACAACCATTTCTTGTTTTTCAAATTGATGAACTCTATATAGACCTCTTTCTTCAATTCCATGAGCTCCAACTTCTTTTCTAAAACATGGTGAATATGAAGTAAGAGCAATAGGTAATTCTTTTTCATTTAAGATTTGATTTTTAAATTTTCCTATCATTGAATGTTCACTAGTTCCAATTAAATATAAATCTTCATTTTCAATTTTGTACATCATTTCATCCATTTCTTCAAATGACATAACACCATCTACAACATCACTTCTTATCATAAACGGAGGTATACAATAATTGAATCCTCTATCGATCATAAAATCTCTAGCATAAGATAACATAGCACTGTGAAGTCGTGCGATATCACCCATTAAATAATAAAAACCATTCCCACTTGTTCTTCCAGCCGCTTCTTTATCAAGACCACATAATGATTCACAAATATCTGCATGATATGGAATTTCATAACTTGGAACAAATGGCTCTCCAAATTTCTCAACTTCCACATTTTCACTATCATCCTTACCAATTGGAACAGAACTATCAATGATTTGTGGAATAACTAACATTTTCTTTCTTAATTCAGCATTTAAAACATTTTCTTCTTTTTCAATATCAACAAGTTTTTTATTTATCTCTACAACTTGTTGTTTTCTTTCATTTGCTTCATCAACCTTTTTATCACGCATTAAAGATCCAATTTCACTACTAATCGTATTACGATCTTTTCGCATACTATCCCCTTGTTGTTTTAAACTTCTAATTTTTTCATCTAATTCTAATACCTCATCTACTAATGGGAGTTTTTTATCTTGAAACTTCTTTTTAATATTTTCCTTAACCAATTCTTTATTCTCTCTAACAAATTTAATATCTAACATTTTATTTCTTCTCCTTCTTCTTTATTTTTTTATTATCATAACTAAATTCAACTAATTTTACTTTTAAAGCAATCAAATTATTACTATTTATAATTCTTTCAATAAACATCTTTTTTGTTTCATCCTTTTCTTGTGTAAGTATCTTTATCGTGTTTACTATATCATCAGAAAAACCTACATCAAGTAATTCCTCTGGAAAAATATTTATCTCTGTAATTATATCTTTTAGTAAAAAAACTATCTTTTCGGTAACAGAGTTCATCATATCACAATTAGAATATAATTTATCTATATATTCATCTTTACTTTTATATACTCTATCAGTAATAATTAAAGCTTTATGATACATATCATCTTCTGTTTTCAGCATTCTATAACCTAATAGATCAAAATAATTCAATAATCCATTCATTTGATAACCTCCTAAAAAGAAAAAAAGACTAATTATAGGAGCAAAAATATGCGGTACCATCCTAATTAGTCTTAATTTAAATAACGGTATTAACCGGAAATGTTTGCATTTCACTCAAGAGTAGATTCATAAAAGATTAATGTAAGTTTCCATCAACCACTTACTTTCTATAAAAAATTACTTTTATTACTATTCTCTATCAACGCTTTCTCTTAAATATTAACACGTTTTAATTATTTAGTCAATCCTTTTATATTTTTTGGCTATCATCTCAGCCATTTTAATCCCATCCATAGCCGAAGTCGTAATTCCTCCTGCATATCCTGCGCCTTCACCACATGGATAAATGCCCAAAATATTAGAATTGTATTCTTCATTACGAATTATTTTAACCGGTGATGAAGTACGACTCTCAACGCCAGCCAAAATTGCATCATCACTACCAAATCCTTTTATTTTTGTATCAAAATAAGCAATTCCTTCCTTTAATGAATCAGATATGTAACTAGGAAAAATATCATTTAAATTAGCAAATGTATAATTTCCCTTAAAAACTGGTTTTATACTCTTAAATTCTTTTGATACTTTATTGTTACAAAAATCTTTATATAGTTGAATGGGAATTTTACCTTGACCAATCTTATATGCTTTTTCTTCTAAAGTACGTTGAAATTTAATTCCGTCTAAAGCATTAGGCCCAAAATCTTTTGGTGATATGGTAACAATAATTGCACTATTAGCATTACTACTATCCCTTTTATAATTACTCATTCCATTAATAGCTAAACGATTATGTTCAGAAGATGCATCAACAACATATCCACCTGGGCACATACAAAAAGAATAAACACCTCTTGTACCTGCTTTATATGTTAATTTATAACTTGCAGGTTCTAACATATCACTAAAATTACCATACTGGGATTTATTAATTAGTTCTTGAGAATGTTGGATTCTAATTCCTACAGCAAAAGGTTTAGACGTCATTTCAAGATTATTTTTATATAACATTTCAAAAGTATCACGAGCACTATGTCCAATGGCAAGAACAAGAACATCACAATTAATTATTTCTTGATTATTTACTTCAATAGACTCAAGTTTATTATTACTAAAAATGATATTAGTAAGCTTAGTATCATATCTAAATTCTCCACCATTTTTTATTATTTCATTTCTAATATTTATAATTACATCCCTTAAAATATCAGTACCTATATGCGGTTTATTTACATACATTATTTCTTTAGGTGCGCCATGTTTTACAAAAATTTCAAATACTTTTTTCATTCTAAATTCTTTATCTTTAACAAGCGTATTAAGTTTTCCATCAGAAAAAGTTCCTGCTCCACCTTCACCAAATTGTACATTAGAATTAAGATCAAGTTTACCTGTTTTCCAAAATTCTTCTATCGATTTTACCCTTTCTTCTACTTTTTTACCACGTTCAATTATGATTGGTTTATATCCATACTGAGCTAAAAGGTATGCTGTAAAAAGGCCTGCTGGCCCACTTCCAACTACTATTGGGCGGTTATTTAGTTTTTCTTTTCCACAAGCATTAAAATGATATTTTTCAATTGGTGATTCAAAAACATCTTTGGATATGTTTTTTTTCAAAATGTTTTTTTCATTTTCGATTTCAGCATCTACTTCATATATGTAGCAAATATTATTCTTTCTTCTAGCATCTAATGATTGTTTATTAATTTTTATCGTTTTTATAGCACTATCTTTTATTTTTAATTTATGAGCTATATATTTTTTTATTTCATTTAGATTATTTTTAGTTATTTCTACTTTTATTTGTCTTATTCTAATCATTATTTTCACCCTTTATACTTCTACCTGCCAACATACCACTAATCCAAGCAAAGCCTAAATTATATCCACCACAATCTCCATCAACATCTAAAATTTCCCCTGTTAAGTACAATCCTTTTATTTTTTTTGTTTCAAATGTTTTTATATTTATCTCATCTAATGACACTCCTCCACTACAAACTTGAGCACTATCAAATGATTTAGTGTCAGTGATTTTTAATTTAAAACGATAAAGGTTATTGATCAATTTTTTCTTTTGAATTTGTGTTAGTTCATTTAGGTTTAGGTTATTATTTATTTTGGCTTCTTTTAATAAAACAGATACTAATTTATAATTTAGAACGCCTTCTAAAAGTTGTGAAATAGTTCTGTTTTTAACGATTTTATTTCTTTTTAGAAGAAAGTTTAAAACTTCTTCTTCATTTTTAAGCCATGGCAAAAAATTGATTTTAACACTAACTTTATGTTTTAGGCTTAAATATTTAGAAGCATATCTACTTAAGTTAAATACACATATTCCACTTATTCCATAGTTAGTTAATTGAATTTCTCCTAATTCTTTTTTGATAAAATTATCATTTTCATATATTGATATATCTACTTCTGTTCTAATTCCATTCCAATTTTTAAAGTATTTTTCTTCACCTTTTAATTGAACTAGCGAAGGTAGAACTGGTGTTACTAAAAGTCCAAGTTTTTCAACTAAAAAATATCCATTACCATCAGATCCAGTTTTTGGAATAGCTTTTGATCCGGTTGCAATAACAACTTTATCTGCAAGCATTTTTCCTTTGTTGGTTTTAACAATGAAATTATTTTTATATTCTATGTCACTTACAAAACAATCAGTAATTATTTTTATTCCATTTAGTTTTGCTTGTAATAATAAAGCATATTCAACACTTACAGCTTGGTTAGAAAAAGGATAATAATAACCTTCTTTAATTTTCGGAATTATTCCAATTTGATCAAAAAAAGATAAGACATCCTTTTGATTTTTAGGTGTTATTATTTTTTCTAATTCTTCTTGTTTATTTGAATTATAATGATTTATTTGTTGATCTTCATTCCAATAATTACATCGACCATTACCTGTCATTAATAGTTTTTTACAACAACTGTTATTTCTCTCTAAAACAACGACTTCATTATTTTTACTAGTCGCATGAATAGCTGTCATTATTCCCGAAGCTCCTCCACCAATTATAATAACCTTTTGCATAGTTTCACCTCTTTTTTATTATACCATGGACAATGTTAAAAAGAAAAACTACATACTTGTAGTTTATAAATTATTTAACTGTTCTATTGATAAACCTGTAGCTTCTACTATTTGTTCCTTTGATAGTCCCATTTTGATTAATTTTTGTGCAGTTTGAATTTGAGCCTCATTTTTTCCTTGTTCTATCCCCTTTTTTATTCCTTTTTTCATTCCTTCTTCAGTGCCAACTTTTGTTGCATAAAGTAATTTGGTATTCCATACTTTTCTTTCAACTTCTTCTGCATCATACAATCCTACTATATTTTCATCTTGACTTAACTCTTCCAAAGTTCTTACAGCTTTTTTCATAACATTATCATCTCCTGTTATCTTATATGCCTCTTTTGCATCATCAAACAAAAATATTTCACATAATTTTTCTAAACGACTTAATTTTTCTTTATTATAACATTTTTCTTTTAGGTATGGTAGGCTTATATGATAACTTTCATAATTTTCTGTTTCTAATTCTAATGTTTCATCTTCTTTGATTGTAAATCTATATAAAAGTTTGTCTCCCTTATATTTTTTATAATTATCTATATTTATTTGAATTATTTTTTTACCATCTATATAATTTTCACCTTTATTAAATCTATCACCGAGCATTCTAAATAGATAACTATTGTTTTTTTCAATTATTCCTTCATAATAACTGGCATTCATTTCTAAATTAATTAATTGTTTAGCAATACCAATTATAATATCACATTTATATCTTTTACTATTTTTATTTATTATTGGTAATTCTATATTTTCAAACACAGCTTTTTTTATTATTTCTTCTTTTGGTATCCCTGTTATTAAATTGATAAATTCCGCTGTATACTCAATTGTATTTTCATTCATGAAGAAGTTTTTAAAAATTACATCACTCGTTAAATTTAACAACTTAGTTTTCTCATGCATATCATATCACCTCACTATTATTATTTAAGGTTATTAAGCACTTTTCCTTTTTCCAATAATAAAAAAGATGGTTTATTTCCATCTTTCAAATACATCACAATTACTACTTTGTGGTTCTGGATTTGGTTTATCCATCTTTACAACCATAGGGACTTTAAAAGCTTTACCAAAAGCAACGCAAGTACCAGGTTGTAAACTTTTTTGTTTTTCAACTATTTCAGCATTAATATTTGGTAACATTTTTTTAATATAATCCAAGTCTCTTGGATGATTCATTTTAAATATCAAGAAATTACTACATTGAGAAATAACGGTTTCTGATATTTCAACGGGTCTTTGTGAAATAAGATTAAATACTAATCCATATTTTCTTCCTTCCTTAGCAACTCTATCAAAAATGTTATACCCGATCAAATAGCTATCATTATCATTTTGAACATATCTATGAGCTTCTTCAAGTAAAATATGAAATGGAATAGAAGCTCTTACTTTAAGTTTTTTAGTAAATTCAAACAACATTCTTGTATATATTTTAGTCATTACTTTAGCAATTGTATCATCAATATCCTCTAAATTAAAATTGATAATTTGCGCTTTTTTATTATTTGGACAACTTACTAAACTTGAAATATAATTATCCAAATTTATATAGTTATCATAGGAGAAAAATCTAGCATTTTCACTTATTGCAAGTGAATGCAACCTTACTTTAATTGTAATAGCATCAGCATATGTTTTCTCATTACGTAAAAGTCCTTCTGAAATTAAAGTGAAGCTTAAAGCTTTCTCTAAATCATCTAACGTGAAATAATTATTTTCAGATGATTCATACTTATCTAATGAATCATCAATATAATTAGAAATATATTCTGTAACTAAAATTCCATCTGTAAATGATCCATCTTTATCAATTGTAAAACATTCCCTAAACTTTCTTGTATAACCGATTCCTTGAACTGGTGCTTCAGAGTTAAATTGTGGCGTTGAACAAGTTGTAAAAATAGATAAAATATCATTTCTTTTACTTGAAGGTGTTTGATTTGAATATAAAATTGACATAATAGCTCTAGCTATTAAATGGTTTTTATATTTTAATGCCATTTCTCCTGACTCTGAGAAAATTTTAACTAACTTCATCATTCGCTCGATAATTGGAATTTGTGAATGCTCAGTTGCTCCAAGTAAAAGAGTCATATCATCTAAAGTTAAAAGCCAAAGGGGAATTTGAACTTGTGATCCTTCCGTGTCATACTTATTCGTTGTATAGTATTTAAAATTTAGATTAGGATTTATTTTTTCTATTCCCTTAAATGCATTATGATATTCTCCATAAGCATCAAAAATAAAGAAATTAGCACGGTATGGAACCATTTTAGGATTAGAAAAAACATTCTGCATCAAACGAGCAAGTCCATATGATTTACCACTTCCCGTATTACCAAAAATAGCCATGTGGTTACTAAAGAAATCATTTATATCGATATAAACAGGAAAATTATATAATGGCGATTTTCCAAGATAAAAATTACTTTCCTTGTCTTCTCCTACTAAGAGCATTAATTCTTCTTTTGTTATAACTCTTATCTTTGAATTTAAACTTGGTTTAGCTATAACACCACCTAAAAAGTTATTTCCTACAAACTCTCCTAAAAAATGAACTTTTAATAAATCATCCTGAATATCCTCAATTTCACCAACAATTCTTCTATTACCACCGTTTTCATTATCTTCAAAAATAATATGTAGATTCATAAGATTTGTTGTTAATGTTTCCTGGTTTATTTTAACATGAGCTATATTATCACTTATGTATACAATCTTTCCAAACATGTAATTACCCCTTTTCTATAATAATTCTAATATTTCTTCTTTTATTTCTTTTTCACTAATTAATTTAGTTAATTCTTCTATTCTTTTATGTTTTTTATAAATTTCTAAACATTGCTCATAATGTTTTAATTTTTCTTCTACTTCTTTTAATTGCTTATGAACAGCATTACGACTTACTTCATAATTTTCACTTATTTCTAAAAGCGTTAAGTTGTTGAAATAGTATTCTTCAAAATAATCTTTTTGTTTTTGAGTTAATAAATCTCCGTAATAATCATAAAGATTTATTAAATATAATCTCTCATCCATTATTTAATATACCCAATAAAGGAAATAGCAAATGAAACTATACCAACAATAAGATATATCAAAGTAAAATATTTTCTTTTAAAAGATACATGATTATTAAAAGCCATAGCTAATAATAAAAGACCAACAAGCATTCCAACAATTGTCGCAAATGATGATATGTTTGATATTAAATATAATAATACAAACATAATTAATGCAATTGTTAAGATTATTTGTACAAGTATTCCTGCATCCTTATATTTTTCTTCCCTATTTACCATTATTCTTCACTCCATTCTTTAAATAATCCATATATATAATTTTCAATATCAAATACTCTTAAATCTGTTTCTTTTTCACCAAGTCCAACAAATTTAACAGGTATTCCTACACTATCTTTAATAGCTAAAACAATTCCACCTTTAGCAGTTCCATCTAATTTTGTTAAAACGATTCCTGTTATATCCGTTATTTCTTTAAAACTTTTGGCTTGACTTATTCCATTTTGACCTGTTGTGGCATCTATAACAAGTAATGTTTCATGAGGTGCGCCATCTATTATTTTACCAATTACTTTATTAATTTTTTCTAGTTCATTCATAAGATTAGTCTTATTTTGTAATCTTCCAGCTGTATCTATGAATACAACGTCATAATTTTCTTTTTTAGCCTTTTCTAAGCCATCATATACAACACTTGCTGGGTCTTTTGCTTCTTTATAGACAACATCAATTCCAAGACGATTTCCCCATTCATTTAGTTGTTCTGTTGCTCCTGCCCTAAATGTATCACCAGCAATCATTAAAACTTTTTTACCTTCATTTTTCAATTTATATGATAATTTTCCTATGGTTGTTGTTTTTCCAACACCGTTTACACCAACCATAAGAATAACAGTTGGTCCTTCTTTTGCATAATTAATTTTGTTTACAATAATATCATTTTGAACATATATAATAAACATCTCATCAACAATAATTTCTTTTAAATCAGAAGCACTTGTAATATTTTCACGTTTAACGCGTTTTTTCAATTTAGAAACAAAATCCATAACCGTATTAACACCAATATCAGCGGTTATTAAAATGTCTTCTAATTCTTCAAAATATTCATCATCAATTTTATTATGTTTAAGAGTTAGCAAATTAAGTTTTGAAGTAAATTCTTTTCTTGTTTTTTCTAAGCCTCTGTCATATAAATTTAATTCTTCTTTGTTTTCTTTTTTTATCAATGTTTTAAATTTATCGAATATTCCCATTGGCTACCCTCCATATACTACATTTTAGCACATTAATTAAATAATTAAAATAGATTTTATATAAATTTTATTTGTTATATTCTAGAGTGATTAATCTAATTAATGTTTAAAACTAGACAAAATTTTAAAAAAAGTGTATAATCTAGTAGTCGAACAAGCAAATAAAAGAAAGGAGATTTATTTTGAAATTTTTTGAAAATAATAATGATACAAAAATATTTGCTTTAGGAGGTCTAGGAGAAGTCGGAAAAAATATGTATTGTGTAATGCATAACAATGAAATAGTTATTACGGATGCAGGAATGCTTATTCCTGAAGGTGATCTTATGGGAGTTGATTATGTTATTCCTGATTTCACTTTTTTAAAGAAAAACGAAAGTAAAATAAAAGGCTTATTCATTACACACGGACATGAGGATCATATTGGTGGAATTCCTTTTTTACTTCAAACGGTTAATATTCCATTTATATATGCTCCAAATCAAGCTGCTGGTTTAATTAGAAAAAAACTTGCAGATCGTAATATTACATATAAAAATTTAATTGTATATAATGAACAAACTAAGGTAAAATTTAAATATATAACGGTAGAATTTTTTAGAACAACACACTCAATACCAGATTCACACGGAATTTGTATTACAACTCCTAACGGAACAGTTGTTACAACAGGAGATTTTAAATTTGATTTAACGCCAATTGGACCAATGGCAAACTTACATAAAATGGCTGCTATTGGAAAAAGAGGAGTTACGTTACTTTTAAGTGATAGTACAAATGCTTTAAATGAAGGTATGAGTATGAGTGAATCAAAAGTAGATAATGCTTTATCTGAAATATTTAAAGTTCAAAAAGGACGTATTATTATAGCTACTTTTGCTTCAAATATTTATCGCTTAAAACATATAGTTGATACATGTAAAAGAAATGGTAGAAAAATTGCAACTTTCGGAAGAAGTATGGAAAATAATATTGAAATTTCCATCGAAGGTGGTTACATAAAAAACAAAGAAATATTTGTAACCCCTGAAGAGGCTAATAAATTACCACCTAGTAAAGTATGTTTACTATGTACAGGAAGCCAAGGAGAGCCACTTGCAGCTTTATCTAGAATTGCAAATGGATCACATCGTCAAATTAAATTACAATCTGATGATGTTGTTATTTTCTCTTCATCAGCTATTCCTGGTAATGCATTAAGTATATCTAGAACGATAAATAAATTATATTTAAAAGGTGTTAGCGTATATACTAATACTCTTCTTAGTGATATTCATACTTCTGGTCACGGTAGTGAAGAAGAATTAAAATTAATGATTCGACTTATAAAACCTAAATATTTTATGCCATTCCATGGTGAATATCGTATGCTTAAACGTCATGCTGATATTGGTGTATTATGTGGCATTCCTAAAGAAAATACTTTTGTTCTAGGTAACGGAGATATGTTATCAATGTACAAAGGAAAAGTAAAAAGAGCTGGTTCTATTCCAGCTGAAGATGTTTATGTTGATGGTAATCGTATTGGTGATATTGGTGCCGCAGTTATTAAAGATCGTAAAATCATGTCTAATGATGGAATCATTGTTGTAATTGCTAATATCGATATCAATAAAAAACAAATCCTTGGACATATTAATATTACAACTAGAGGATTTGTTCAAGTTAATGAAAACGAAGAGTTATTAAAAGAATTAGAACAAGTTAGTAGACGAGCAATTAATAGTAAATTAAATGGTCCTATTAATTATTCTGATATTAAAAACGAAATTATAACTAACCTATCATCATATACATATGAAAAAACAGGAAGAAAACCAATTATTCTACCTGTTATTATGGATATTAAGAAAAATTCTTAATGTCCTTTTTTTTATAGGGTAAAGTAATAACTACTTTTGTCCCTTTATTTTCTTTAGAAAAATATCTTATATTTCCACCATGTGCTTCCATTATTTCATTACAAAGGTATACACCTAAACCTGTTCCTCTTGTTTTTGTAGTAAAGAAAGGACTTTTTAATTTTTCTAAATTTTCTTTACTTATTCCATCTCCATTATCTTTAATATAAATTTTTATATTATTTATGCCTTTTTTCATATAAACACTTATTATTCCATTTCGATCTTTAGGAATTGCTTCCATACTGTTTTTAATTAAATTAATTAGAACTTGTTCTAATCTATTATAATCGGCTAAAATATAAAATTCATCTTCATCAATACTAAAATCGGCTTTTATATTTTTTGATCTAAAGATAGGAAAAAATCTTTTCATCATTTCTTCTAATAATAAATTAATATCAATTATATCTTTATCAATATTAATACGATTTATTGACAGAAAATCTTGTAACAATAGAAGTAATCTATCAATTTCTGATTTTAAAATAGGAATATATTTTTTACTATGTTCGACGTTATTTACATCAAACATATCAAGATATCCTTTACAAACGGCTATAGGATTTTTTATTTCATGTGTAATTTGAAATAAGGAATTAGTGATATCTTTTTGATGTTCTATTTCACAAAATTTTAAATGTAACTCTAAAATATCCTCTGCTGTTTTAAATAGATATATAACAAAATGGGATATTAAGTAAAACATAACAAAGATAACAATTATTTCCAAATTATTACAATCAATTTTTGAAATAAAGTTTGGTGACATAATAAATTTTATTACCAAAAAGCCTAGTTTTATCAAAACAAAAATATTAACAAAAGTTTCTATTTTTATCTTTTTTATTTTTATAAATAGATATAACAAATAATAAATAAAATATTCAATAATCAAAATTATTAAATTAAAATCAAGATAATAATGATAATAGTTAATAATAAGAATTGACAAAACGATAATCGAAAAATGTCTTTCTTTATAATAAGCAATAAGTAAAGGAACATTAAATAATAAAATAGGTAACTTTGTTGTTTGATCTATTCCAAATTTAACAATTAAATACATTGAACTAAATAATGCGAAATCCAAAAATATATTACTTTTTTCTTTATTCATTGTTTTTGAATATGCTTGATATAATAACCAAAGCGTTAGTGGAAAAACAATAAAAACTAAATAAAAGATAATTGTTTCAAATACATTCATATTATCACCCCTCGACATAATTATACAAATTTCAAATGTCGAATTTTGTCGAAAAAAATAGAACCATTAAATAAATGGTTCTATCTCATTAATTCATTAATTTGTTTTTTTAGTTGTTTAGCTTCATCACCTAAAATTATTTTCAATTGGTTATCAATTTCAACAATTCCTTGTGCTCCCATCCTTTGTATAGCTTCTTTATTAGCTAATGAGACATCGGCTAATGTTACTATAAATCTTGATTTATTAAATTCATATGTAATTATATTATCTTTTCCACCAAGATAAGTAACTAGTTTATTAATTTCAATTTTAAAATCTTTACGTTTTGATTTTGTAATTGCAAGTGCAATAATAATTAGTAAAACTGTTATAATTAAATATTGTAAGTATTGCATATCTATCACCTATTAATTATTATACTATAAAATCAAAAAAATTACAAAATATTTGTCAAAATATAATAGTTTAATTGTTTAAATAGTTAATTTGGTGTAATATATTTATAGGTGATGTTATGAAGAAAATATCTAAATACAAAGTTGATAAATCATTATTAATAACATTATTATTATTCGTTGCTATTAGTATTGTTACAATATATAGTGCTCAAAATATGCTTCATTCAGGATCTGATTTAGCGCTTAGACAAGGAATTTGGTACTTTATTGGTTTTATACTAGTATATTTGATAATGTTTATAGGAAATGATGTAATTATTAAAAATGCTTGGATTTTATATATAATTGGGAATATTACGCTTGTTTTACTTCTTATTTTTGCTGATCCTATAAGTAATGCTAAGTGTTGGTTTTCAATTCCTGGTATTGGTACTATTCAACCAAGTGAGTTCATGAAAATTATTTTAATTATTATTCTTGGTAAAGTTATTAAGGAGTTCAATGAAAATTTTGCTAATCCAACAGTAAAAGAGGAATTTTTCTTTTTAATAAAAGTAGGATTAATTGTAGCTGTACCAAGTATTTTAACTTTTCTTCAACCTGATACTGGTGTTGTTCTTATTTATTTACTTATAACTATTATTATGTTATTTATTGCTGGAATTAAATATAGATGGTTTATTATTTTATTTTTAGTTTTATTTTTATCCGTTGGTAGTGTTTTATTAATATATTTTGCAAGCAATAATTTATTTATTAAAATTTTTGGTTCTAGTTTTTTCTTAAGAGTTGATCGTCTTCTTGATTGGTCAAACAAGTCTGGTTATCAATTAGAAAATGGTATAACAGCTATTGGATCTGGTGGTTTATTTGGTCATGGATTTAATAATACGCCTATTTATTTTCCTGAAGCTCAAACCGATTTTATTTTCGCTGTTTTCGCTAGTAATTTTGGATTAATTGGTTCTTTGTTACTTCTTCTTTTAATTGCTTTCTTTGATATTAAATTAATATTAACAGCTATGAAAAGTAATTCTAATATAAATAAATATATTATATCCGGTATTGTTGGAATGCTTATTTACCAACAATTACAAAATATTGGTATGACCTTTGGATTAATGCCTATTACTGGTATTACGTTACCATTTATTAGTTATGGTGGTTCTAGTTTACTTAGTTATATGATTATGATTGGTATTATTTTTAATATTTCAAATCAAGCTTTAAGAAATATAAATTAAAAACTACAGCATTAAATACTGTAGTTTTCTTTATATAAATAATTATTTATGATAATTTAAATTTTGAAATTGTTATAACTGGGCGGATGCCGTGAAAAGCATCAGCCACACCGTTGCTGCGCAAGAAGCCATTTCTATCGACGCGCCAAGCCTCAGTTGAACTATCTTCAGATGGTGTACTTGTCCAATATCCATAATTACTTGAATCTGCTTTATCACATCCATAACTTGTGCAGTCATAGGTATAATCAAATAACCATGCATATTCACTTGTTCCTTGAGCTTTGGAACA
>URQZ01000005.1 GCA_900550255.1 uncultured Mycoplasmatota bacterium
AGTAGAAACTTCAATTGATGACAAATATGTTAATGAAGTTGATTTAAAAATTGAAATTCATGAAAAAATAAATAGTATCGATTCTTATGACAAATTAATAAAAGTTAAGGAAGAATTAGAAGATCGTTTTGGTAAAATAACAGAAAGTATTTTAATTTATATGTATGAAGAATGGTTTGAAAAAGAAGCTAATAAATTAAATATTATAAAAGTTCGACAAACTAGTAATTTTGTTGAAATAACTTTACCTAAAGAAATAACTAATATTTTAAGAGGAGATTTGTTATTTACAGAAGTTAGTGCTATTAGTCGCATGTTTAGATTTAGTATGAAACATGAATGTTTAATAATAACATTAGATATTGTTAAATTAGATCGTCATTTTATTTATTATTTAATAGAATTATTAGAAGTTATTAAAAAGGCTATTTCTAGTTAATGTTTTATTGACACAAAAAAAGCTTATGATTTTACATAAGCTTTTTTATTTATTTTCTATAGCGTCCATTATATTAGGAATCATTTGTTTTTTACGTGATACAATACCGTCTAAATAACATCCTTGTTTAAATTCATCTACATCAAAGCAATTATCTAATACTTCTTTTGCATTATCATTATAATAAATATATGAACCATTTTTAATAATGTCTGTAGCAAATAGTGCAACTATATGATAATCATTATTTTCGGCAACATTATTGATTAATTTTATATATTCATCTTTTTCTTTTTCAATTTCGTCGATATTTAGAGTTACAACTTGTCCAACTCCAACTTTTTTACCGTCAATTGTAAAGTTTTTAAAGTCTGAATATAAAATTTCTTCTTTTGTTTTACCTTTTAAAGATGCACCTGCTTTTAACATATCCATCCCAAACTTTTCGTAATCAACGTTTGCGATTTTAGCTAAATCTTTAACTATTTCTTTATCTATTTCAGTTGTTGTAGGAGATTTAAATAACAATGTGTCTGAAATAATTCCAGATAACATAAGTCCTGCAATATGTGAAGGAATTTCTATGTTATTTTCTTTAAATAGCATATATATAATTGTATTTGTACTACCAACAGGCATATTTCTAAAGTTTATTGGAAGTGTAGTTCCAATTGTTCCAATTTTATGGTGATCAACAATACCAACAATGTCTGCTTCTTCTAGACCGTCAACACTTTGACTAGCTTCATTATGATCTACAAGAATAACTTTTTTTCTTTTTTTATCATTTATGTCAGAAAATCTTAACATACCAAGGCATATATTTTTATCATTTATAATTGGGTAATTACTAAATTTTCTTTTATTTGCAATATCGACAAAATCATTAACATATCCATTTTCATTAAACGTTACAACATCATCTGTTAAGGTTAATTCCTTTAAGTAATTAGCAAGTTCTATTTTTCTTGAAGTCTTTAAAGTATGATTTTGTGTTCTAACTACATTAATTTTATTTTTCTTAGCCATTTCAAGATGTTCTTCTTTTATTTGAGCATTACCAGTTAAAATAATCATTTTAACGTTGCTCTTAATAGCGTATTCAATAATACTATGTCTATCACCAACCATAAGAATTGTATTTTCATTTATATTAATGTTTTCAATAAATGTTGTACTACGATATGAAGCAATTAATAATTCCCCTTTGATTTCATCATCAAATTTTAATATTTCTTCAGCATTTATTGTATCTATTATATTTTTATATGATGTATTTAAAATAGTATTTTCATTTTCAAATTGAGCTTTAGAAATATCTTTTAATGAAACAATACCAACAAGTTTATTTTCATCATTTACAATAGGTAATGTTCCAATCTCATTTTCATTCATATATTTAAGACCTTCATAAATTGAATTAGTTTCGTCCATATAGTAATTTTTTAAATAATTAATATCTCTTATTTGTAATTTGACGTCGTTTAAATATTTTGGTTGTTTTACTTTGAAATAATCTAATGCATACTTTGTTTCATTATTAGGATTACCAAGAATCGTAGGAATTGTTTGATCTCCAAGGGTATTTTTTAAATATGATAAAGCTATAGAAGCTGTAACACTATCTGTATCAGGTTTTTTATGTCCAAAGATTAAAGTTTTTTCCATAATATTTTTCCTCCTTGCATATGACATTATACCACAAAAACCAATTTTTAAAGTATAAAAAAGGTAATTTTAACCAAAATATCCATAGAGAGTGAGGTAAAGTATGAAGGCAACAGGAATTGTGAGAAGAATAGATGAATTAGGACGCGTTGTGATTCCAAAAGAAATTCGTAAAACACTTCGTATTCATGAAGGAGAAAATGTAGAAATTTTTGTTGATACTAGTGAAAATATAATTTTAAAAAAATTTTCTGTTATGAAAAAATTAGAAGATTTTGCTCAAAATTTAACTGATGTCGTGAATTCTTATATAAAACATAATATTATTATAACCGATACAGATTCTATTATAGCTGCATCGGGAGAATATAAAAAAAAGTATTTAAATCAACCAATAAGTAATAATTTGTTAACTTCAATTCAAAGAAGAGAAAATATAGTTGAAAATCACTTTAAAAATATAGAAATTATAAACGATGAAAGTATTGAGGGAAGTTATATAATAAATTCTATTAGTGCTCATGGAGATGTGGTTGGGTTAGTAATTATTTTGTCAACAGAAAATCAAGTAGGTCAATTAGAAGAAAAAATAGCTAATATAACTTCTAGTTTTTTATCTAAATATCTTGAAGAATAAAAATCTTTATGTTATAATTAATCATATTTAAAAATTATGAAAGAGAGAAGAATAATATTGTTTTTACAGAGAGTTTATGTTTGGTGAAAGTAAATAAAACAAATTATTTGAAATGGCTCTGGAATTGTTTAAGTGAATTAATTTAGCTTAAACCGTATATATGCGTTAGATATTTGAGAGTATAGATTTTATCTATAAAATAAGGTGGTACCGCGATTTATTCGTCCTTAATATAAGGACGTTTTTTTATTAGGAGGATGGTTTTATGCGTTGCTTTGAAAAAATTAGTTATGATCAATTTAGAAAGGATATTTGTGATAATAAAAAATTATATGATGAATATACTTTACCAACACGTAGTACAAAAAACAGTGCCGGTTATGATTTTGTAGCAATAAATGATTTTCAAATAAAACCTGGTGAAATAAAAAAAATACCTCTGGGTATAAAAGTTCAAATGAATGAAGATGAAGTTTTATTTCTAATTGTTAGAAGTAGTATGGGGTTTAAATATAATGTTAGAATGACCAATCAAACTGGTGTTATAGATAGTGATTACTATAATAATGAGACAAATGAAGGGCATATGTGGATTAGTTTACAAAATGAAGGTAAAGAAGATTTTATTGTTAAAAAAGGTGATCATATTGTGCAAGGTATATTTATGAAATATTTAACCGTAGATGATGAAGAAGAAATAAATAATGTTAGAATTTCAGGATTTGGAAGTACTAATTAAGGAGGAATATTATGGAAAAAAAATTTTATATTACAACAGCAATAGCTTATGCATCGGGTAAACCACATATTGGTAATTCTTATGATATTGTTTTAGCTGATGCGTATGCAAGATATAAAAGATTACTAGGTTATGATGTATATTTTCAAACAGGTACAGATGAACATGGAGAAAAAATTGAAAAAAAGGCTATAGAGGCTGGGATTACACCACAGGAATATGTTGATAATATAGCAGGTGAAGTAAAGCAAGTATGGGATAGTTTGAATACTAGTTATACTAAATTTGTTAGAACTTCAAATCCTGAACATCGTAAAAAAGTAACTAAAATCTTTAAAAAATTGTATGAGCAAGGAGATTTGTATAAAGGAAAGTATGATGGTCTTTATTGTACACCATGTGAGTCCTTCTTTACAGAATCACAGTTAGTTGATGGAAAATGTCCAGATTGTGGTCGTGAAGTAACTAGGGCTAGTGAGGAGGCGTATTTCTTTAATTTAGGAAAATATGCTAAAAGATTAGAAGAATATCTTGATACTCATCCTGATTTCATTCAACCAGAGAGTAGAAAAAATGAAATAGTTAATAATTTCTTAAAACCAGGTCTTCAAGACTTATGTGTAACTCGTACATCATTTGATTGGGGAGTACCAGTTGATTTTGATGATAAACATATAATATATGTTTGGATAGATGCACTTAGTAACTATATTACTTTCTTAGGATATGATCCAGATGGTAACCATAGTGAAGAATTTAAAAAATATTGGCCAGCTAATATTCAATTTATAGGAAAAGATATCATCCGCTTTCATTCAATTTATTGGCCTATTATGTTAATGGCTTTAGATTTACCTTTACCAGAAAAAATATTTGCTCATCCATGGGTTTTATTTGGTAATGATAAGATGAGTAAATCAAAAGGAAATATTGTTTATGCTGATGCTTTAGCGCAACATTTTGGAACTGATACTGTAAGATATTATTTGTTACATGAAATTCCTTTTAATAGTGATGGAACTTTCACTTATGATTTATTTATTGATCGTATTAATTCAGATCTTGCTAATGTTTTAGGAAATTTAGTAAATAGAACAATATCAATGGCTCATAAATACTTTGATGGAGAAGTATTTAAACCAAGTGAATTTGAAGAAATTGATAATGAATTAAAAGATATTGTAATAAATACACCATCTAAAGTTGAAGAAAAAATGAATAGTTTTAAAACAATGGAGGCTTTAGATGAAATTTTTGAAATATTTAGAAGAAGTAATAAATATATAGATGAAACTACACCTTGGATTCTCGCAAAAGATGAAAATAAGCAAGAACGTTTAAAGACAGTTTTATATAATTTACTTGAAAGTATAAGATCTGGAGCAGTTTTATTACAACCATTTTTACCTGAAACAGCTGAAAAGATTTTTGAACAATTAAATACTAATAATAAATCAATTGAAAGCATTAATTTTGATGGTTTGGAAGATCATACAAAGCTAAACCAACCAGAACCTTTATTTGTTAGAATCAATAAAGAGGAAAAAATGCAAGAAATAAATAAGGATAATGAATAACATTATCTTTTTTAGTGTAAAATGTTGTAAATTGTCGTAAAAATAAAGGAAAAAGTCATTGCTGATATAATATTAATGTGCTATATTGTTATTGTTGCTTAATAAGAATAGAAAGGGAAAAATATGACTACTAGTAAATATGCGGATATGAAGTATGTTGTATTGATAGGAGTAGGTATTTTCATAACGCTACTATGTAGTGCTATAATTGATACAAGTTTTATAGATGTACTGTATTTAGTATTAATATTTATATGTGCAATAAGATACATTATTGTGTGTTTAAAAGGTTAGATTAAAGTTTCTTATTGAAACTTTTTTTGTTATACTAAAAAAGAGGTGATTTTATGTATATAGATACACACTGTCATTTGGATAGTAAAGATTATGACAATGTAGAAGACGTCATAAAGAGGGTTGAAAATAATATACTTATAGTAAGTGGTGTAGATGATCGAACTAATAAGGAAGTAGTTGCACTATGTAATAAATATAAAAATATATATGGTACAATCGGTCTACATCCAAGTGAAATACATGATAATTATGAAGAAACTTTAAAGTTTGTAGAAAATAATATGTCTAATCCTAAAATAGTTGGAATAGGAGAAATAGGACTTGATTATCATTATGACAATGTAGATAAAAATTTACAAAAAAAAGTTTTTCAAAAACAAATAGAATTAGCAAAAAAATACAATAAAACAATCGTTATACATAGTCGTGATGCAGCGCAGGATACTTTAGATATATTAAAAAAATCTTCTATAACTAATAATAAAGTAGTAATGCATTGTTATAGTTATAGTAAAGAAATGGCTTATGAATTTATAAAAATGAATATTAAATTAGGTATAGGAGGTGTTTTAACTTTTAAAAATGCACATAAATTAAAAGATATTGTAGAAGAACTATCATTAAATAATTTTTTATTAGAAACTGATAGTCCATATTTAACTCCAGAACCACATAGAGGAGAAAAAAATGAACCTTGCAATGTTATTTATGTAGCTAAGAAAATAGCGGAGTTGAAGAATTTACCCCTTGATGAAGTATTAGAAGTAACAACTAGTAATGCTATTTGTCAATTTGACTTAAAGCTTGATTTATGATAAAATTTAGTTGTCATTATGAGGTGAATAAAAAATGAATATATATTTACTAGAACACTTTCTAAGGTGGGTAGGAATGTTATTTGTATCATTTATTTCTATCTTTAATGTTGGAACATATGATGAATATGTTTTAAATGTAGATAATAAAAATATGGATTTTGGAACGACTGTTGTTAATAGTCAACCAATTGTTTTACAAACGCAAAAAGAAGAGGCAAAACCTGTTGAAGTACAAACTCCTGTAGTTAATACAGTAGAGCAAGAAGTAGTTCAACAACAACCAACTGTTGAAGAACAACCAAAAGAAGAGGTAGTGCCTGCATCTACTACTTTAGAGGTAATGACTGGTAAGTTAACTGGTTATGGTCCAGATTGTGCTGGATGTTCAGGACGAGGTAATTTAGCTTGCAAAACTGCAAAAGGAACGAAACATAATTTATATAATGATGGAATCTATTATAATGATTCTACATTCGGTCAAGTTCGTATAGTAGCTGCAGCTATTCAAAAATTTCCTTGTGGAACTATAATTGAAATAGTTAAAGCAGGACAACAACCTATTACAGCTGTTGTGTTAGACCGTGGTGGTTCAATGAATAGTGCTTTTTCAAAAGGAACTATTTGGATAGATTTAGCCTATGGTTCAACTGCAGATGCAAAAGTAGGTGGTGTATCTGGTCTAAATTATCAAATTAATGTTAAAAGATGGGGATGGTAATCCTCATTTTTGTTTGCATATATATTAATATTTTAGTATAATTTTTGGTATGGATGTGATTATATGGAATATTCATTAAAAACATTAAAAGATGAAATGAAGACGAATAATTTTAATTTTAAAAAAATGTTTGGACAAAATTTTATTATTGATGAAAATATAACTAATCGAATTGTTGAACTAGCTGATATTGATAAAAATACATTAGCTATTGAAATAGGACCTGGTGCAGGAGCTTTAACTACTAAATTATGTCAAAAGGCTGGTAATGTTTTATGTTATGAAATAGATACATCATTAAAACCGATTTTGGACAAAATGTTAGAAAATTATGACAATGTTAATGTTTTGTTTAAAGATTTTTTAAAAAGTGATGTTCAAAGTGATATAGAAAGTTATAATTATGATAAATTGTATGTGGTTGCAAATTTACCTTATTACATAACAACTCCAATTATAATTAAATTAATCGAAGACAATATTATGCCAGATAAAATAGTTGTTATGGTTCAAAAAGAGGTTGGTAATCGTTTTAAGGCATCTGTTGGAACAAAGGATTATAATTCATTATCTATTTTTTTAAATTACTATTTTAACGTTAAAAAAATTATCGACATAAGTAGAAATGTTTTTATTCCTAAACCAAATGTAGATAGTATAGTAGTAGAATTTAGTAAAAAAGAAAAAAAATTAGATTTAAAGAATAAAGAATTATTTTTTAAATTAATAAGAGATAGTTTTAAACAAAAAAGAAAAACTCTAAAAAACAATTTAAAAGAATATGATTTAGAAAAAGTAAATGAAGTTTTGAGTAAATATAATTTAGATACAAGTATTAGGGCTGAACAGGTATCAATAGATATTTTTGTAGATATAGCAAATAACTTAGATGATTAATATCATCTTTTTTTTTGACAAAAAAATTATTTCTTTTTGAATATTATAGTATTGGTGATAATATGTTGAGCTTTATAAATAAAATTGTTTGGTTAATTGCAACGATATCAATAGTTATTTCTAGTCTTTATTTTTCAATGAAACTTAAGTTTTTACAGTTAAAAATTAAAACTATTTTTTCCTGTTTAGTTTCAAAAACAAAAAAAGATGAAATAAAACCTTTCAATGTTTTAATGATAACACTTGCAGGTCGTATTGGAGTTGGAAGTATAGCCGGTATTGCTTTATGTATTTACATAGGTGGAATAGGTAGTATTTTTTGGTTATGGATAATGACTTTTTTTTCAGCAATCCTAGCTTATGTTGAAACAGTTTTAGGAGGAGTTTATAAAGAAAAAGATGGCAAATTTTATAAAGGGGGACCTAGTTATTATTTAAAAAATGGTTTGGGAAAGAAAAAATTAGGAGGAATTTATGCTATTTTAATTATAATAAGTTATATAGGTGGTTTTTTAAGTATACAAACAAATACAATAACTAAATCATTAAATCAAATAATTAATATAAATCCATATTTTATAGGAATAATCATAGTTATAATAACTTCTTTTATTATATTTGGAGGCCTTACAAAAATTAGTGATGCTACAAGTAAGATAGTTCCTGTTATGGGAGTATTTTATTTACTTATAACAATATATATAATTATTAATAATATAAGTTCCATCCCCAATATATTTTTATCTATTGTATCTGAGGCTTTTAATTTTAAATCTTTTTACTCAGGTTTTTTAACTTCTTTTGTCGTAGGAATTCAAAGAGGAATTTTTTCGAATGAAGCGGGATTAGGAACAGGGAGTATAGCTTCTTCAATTAGTGATATAAATCCTGTTAAACAAGGATATATTCAAATTTTAGGTGTATATATAACTAGTTTAATAATTTGTACTTCTACAGCTTTCATTATTTTGACATCAAATTATTTACAACCTGTATTTAATGATTTAAATGGAATTGAAATAACAGGTTATGCTTTTTCTTATCATTTAGGCAAACTTGGGGACATTTTTATTTTTATTTCCATTCTATTATTTTCTTTTTCCACAATTCTAACAGGTTATTATTATGGTGAATCATCATTAAAATACTTTTTTTCCACCATAAAAAGCAAATATTTATATAGTTTAAAAGTATTTACACTAATAATTTTGTTTTTAGGATGTATACTTTCTTCAAATTTGTTGTGGAAAATTGTTGATATCTTAGTTGCATTACTTGCCATAATTAATATTTATGCCATGTTTAATTTAAGAAATACTGTTTTTAATGAAACAAATTATTCCAAATATGATAAAATGTAAATGGTGATTTGTTGTGGTTAATAAAAAATGGGATATTATGTTAGAACAAGAATTTAAAAAGGATTATTTTATAAAATTAGGTGTCTTTGTTAAAAATGAGTATAAACATAAAATAATTTATCCACAGTATAAAGATATATTTAATGCATTTAGATATACTGATTATGATGAAGTTAAAGTAGTCATATTGGGACAAGATCCTTATCATGGTGATAAAGAGGCACATGGTCTTTCTTTTTCTGTTCAAGAAGGTGTTGCAATGCCTCCATCATTGCGAAATATTTTTAAGGAATTATATGATGATGTTGGTGTTAGAAGGACAACTACGGATCTTAGTGATTGGGCAAAACAAGGAGTACTACTTTTAAATTCAATTATGACAGTTGTAAAAGATCAACCATTATCCCATAAAAATCATGGATGGGAAATTTTTACAGATAATGTCATTAGAATGTTAGGAAAAAGAAAAGAAAAAATGGTATTTATTTTATGGGGAAGTTATGCTAGAAGTAAAAAAGAATTAATTGAAAATAAAGAACATATGATTATAGAAAGTGTTCATCCTTCTCCTTTATCAGCAAATCGAGGTTTTTTTGGAAGTCGTCCCTTTTCTAGAGCAAATGCTTTTTTGGAAAAAAATGGTATTAAAAAAATAAATTGGTAATTTAATTTCTTGATATAAAATTAAATTTGATATACAATGAAGTATGAGGTGTAAAAATGGATAAAGCGTATGATTTTTTGATGAATGAAGTAGGTATTAAATATGGAGACTCAATTGTCGTAGGTGTTAGTGGAGGACCAGATTCAATGGCACTTCTTCATTTAATGTCAAGTATAAAAAAAGTGATTGATATTGAAGTAGTATGTGCACATGTCAATCATAATGTTAGAAAAGAAAGTTCGAGTGAGAAAGTTTTCGTTGAAAAATTTTGCTTAAATCACGGAATTGTTTTTGAAAGTATGAAAATTGAAGATTACGGAGATGATAATTTTCATAATGAAGCAAGAAGTAAAAGATATAATTATTTTGGAAATATCGTAAAAAAATACGGGGCAAAATACTTATTAACGGCTCATCATGGTGATGATTTGATAGAAACAATTTTAATGCGTATTGTAAGAGGTTCAACCTTAAGAGGATATAGTGGATTTTCAAAAATCGTAAAATTTGAAGATTATACTATTTTAAGACCACTAATAAATGTTACTAAGGATGAAATTTTTGAATACAATAAAAACAATAATATAGCATTTGTACAAGATGCTTCAAATCAAAAAGATGTATATACAAGAAATCGTTTCAGAAAGTATATTGTTCCTGAATTTAAAAAAGAAGATCCAAATGTTCATAATAAATTTTATAAATTTAGTACAACATTGCTTGAGTACAATGATTATATTGATAAACAAGTCGAAAAGAAAATAGCAAATATTTATGTTCAAAACACTTTAAAAATAGATGAGTTTTTAAAGGAAGAAAAAGTTATTCAAATGAAAATTATTTATTATATTTTAGAACATATATATCAAGATGATTTAATGTTGATAACTGATAATCATGCAGAACTATTACATCAACTTATTACATCAAAAAGAGCTAATGCATATATATATTTGCCAAATAATTTGAAGGCTATAAAATCCTATGGAACATTAACTTTTGTTAATGAAGAAATGACAAAAGATGAGTATGAAATAGAAATTATAAATTATTTAAATTTACCAAACGGTAAAAACATAGAAGTAGTTTCTTCATCAAGTGATACTAGTAATAATACTTGTCGTTTAAGTAGCAAAGATGTAAAAATGCCACTTCGTGTAAGAACACGTGTTGATGGTGATAAAATAAGTGTTAAAGGAATGATTGGAAGTAAGAAGGTAAGTGATATTTTTATTGATTGTAAAATTCCAATGCATGATAGAAATATATGGCCAGTCGTTGTAGATTCTAATAATACGGTTGTTTGGCTTCCTGGATTAAAGAAATCAAAATTTGACAAATCAAAAGAAGAAAAGTATGATATAATACTTAAGTACTATTAAGAGAGGAGAAATCTGATGAATAAAAAAACAGTAAAAAAAGGTTTATTACCTTATTTATTTATAGGAATATTTATGTTAGGAGTATTATTTTTTCTTAACATTGCAAATCAAAAAGTTAATGTTTTAACTTTTGATAGTTTTATGAAACAAGTAAAAGAAAAAAATGTTGAAGAAATTGTTATTACTCCAAGAAGTAATGCTAGTGTTTATGAAATTAGCGGTAAAATGAAAGATTATGACGAAGATGAAACTTTCTTTTTAAAGGCTCCACTAGCAGAAAGTGTAATGAATAAAATAATAGCATCAGAAGAAAAATATGGATTTAAAATTGAAACAGTGTCTGATCCAGCTTCTAGTACTATATTATTATTCATAATTAATGTTCTTCCAATGGTTGTTTTAGTTGGAGTTGCATTCTTCTTTATTTCAAGACAAATGGGAAGTGCAAATAAATCTATGGATTTTGGAAGAAGTAGAGCAAGATTAAACGAAGATAGTAAAAAATTAACTTTTGATAATGTTGCAGGATTAGATGAAGAAAAAGAAGAAGTAAGTGAACTAATCGATTTTCTTAAAAATCCTAAAAAATTCCAAAAACTTGGAGCTCGTATACCAAAAGGAGTATTATTAGTTGGTCCTCCAGGTACAGGAAAAACTTTATTAGCACGTGCTGTTGCAGGTGAAGCAAATGTTCCATTCTATTATATAAGTGGTTCGGAATTTGTTGAACTATTTGTCGGTGTTGGAGCAAGTCGTGTTAGAGATATGTTTAAACAAGCAAAACATAATGCACCTTGTTTAATCTTTATTGATGAAATTGATGCCGTAGGTCGTCAAAGAGGAGCAGGTTTAGGTGGAGGACACGATGAACGTGAACAAACACTTAATCAATTATTAACAGAGATGGATGGTTTTGGAGCAAATGAAGGAATCATTATTATAGCTGCAACAAATAGACCAGATGTACTAGATCCAGCTTTACTTAGACCAGGACGTTTTGATAGACAAGTAACTGTTAATTTACCAGATATAAAAGGTCGTGAAGAAATATTACAAGTTCATGCTAGAAATAAAACATTTGCTAAAAATGTTAAACTTTCAAATATTGCTAGAAGAACTGTTGGTTTTTCAGGAGCAGATTTGGAAAACTTATTAAATGAAGCAGCACTACTTGCTGTTCGTCGCGATAAAAAAGCTATAACAATGGAAGAAATAGATGAAGCTCATGATAGAGTATTAATGGGACCTGCAAAGAAAAGTCATAAGTATACAGAACATGAGAAAAAAGTTGTTGCATATCATGAAGCAGGTCATGCTGTAATGGGAATTAAGCTTGATGGTGCAAATGAAGTTCAAAAAATTACAATTGTTCCAAGAGGAGCAGCTGGTGGATATAACTTAATGTTACCAAAAGAAGAAACTTATTTATCTACGAAAAAAGAATTGTTAGAAACAATTAGTGGATTACTTGGTGGACGTGTAGCAGAAGAATTTATTTTTAATGAAATAACAACAGGAGCACATAATGATTTTGAAAAAGCAACTAAAATAGCTCGTGCTATGGTAACTGAATACGGTATGAGTGATTTAGGACCAGTTCAATTTGAACATCAAGATTCAAGTGTTTTCTTAGGAAGAGATTATAATAAAAGTCGTAATTTTTCTAGCCAAGTTGCTTATGAAATAGATGAGGAACAACGTAAAATAATTGGTGAATGTTATGAACTTACTAAAAAGGTTATTTCTCAAAATAAAGAATTATTGGATTTAATAGCAAATAGTTTACTAGAAAAAGAAACTTTAACTAGAGAAGAAATAGAATATCTAGTTGAACATAAATGTCTACCAGATGAAGATGATGAGATAGATATGAGTGATTTTAAAGAAGTAAGTTATCATGATATGAATTTAAATGAATTAAGAGAACTTGCTAAGGAAAAAGGAATAAAAGGATATTCTAAAATGACAAAAGAAGAACTAATTGACCAACTGGAAGATTAAGTTCTTTTTTTTGAAAATTATTTAAATTTTATTAATTAATAGATTTTGTATTTATTTTATGATAAAATGTAATGTAGTAGATTGTGTAGAAATTTGGTGATTGTAATGGGTAAAATTATTGCTTTAGTAAATCAAAAAGGAGGAGTTGGAAAAACAACCTCAAGTATAAATTTAGCGGCATCCCTAGGAGTTTATAAAAAAAAGACACTTTTGGTAGATTTAGATCCGCAAGGAAATTCAACAACAGGGGTAGGAATAAGTAAAACAGATTATGAAAAAAGTGTTTATGAACTACTAAAAGATGATGCAGAGTTAGAAGAAGTAATAATAAAAACAAAATTTAATAATTTATATGTCATTCCAGCTACAATAAATTTAGCTGGTTTAGACTTTGAACTAATGGAAAAAAGTAAATTGGATCCAACCTTTGTAAGAGGAAATCAATTGAAAAAACATTTAACAAAAGCAAAAGAAGTTTTTGACTATATTATCATTGATTGTCCACCTTCACTTGGTATATTGACAACAAATGCATTAACAGCAGCTGACTCTGTAATAATTCCAGTTCAATGTGAATTCTTTGCACTAGAAGGAATAATGCAGTTATTAAATACAATAATGTTAGCACAAAAAAACTTGAATCCAAATTTAAATATAGAAGGTGTTTTATTAACAATGCTTGATAGTAGAACAAACTTAGGATTAGAAGTAGTAGAAGACATTAAAAGTTATTTCAAAGAAAGAGTATATGATACAATAATTCCGCGTTTAGTAAGATTATCAGAGGCTCCAAGTCATGGAAAACCAATAGTTGCTTATGATCCACAAAGTAGAGGAACAGAGGCATATTTAAACTTAGCTAAGGAAGTGATTGAACGAAATGGAAAATAAAAAAAGAGCTTTAGGTAGAGGTTTAGAACAATTATTTAACAATGAAAATTTAGATGTAGCTAAATTAGAACAAACAATTTATGAAACAGCTACAAATGAAGAAATAATAGATATAGAATTATCCGAATTACGTCCAAACCCGTATCAACCAAGAAAAGTTTTTGATGATGAAGCCTTAAAAGAATTATCAGCTTCAATAAAAGAACATGGTGTTTTTCAACCAATCATAATTAAAAAAAGTATTAAAGGATATGAAATAATAGCAGGTGAAAGACGTGTTAGAGCTTCAAAACTTGCTGGACTTGATAAAATACCAGCCATAATTAGAGATTTTACAGATGAGCAAATGATGGAAATAGCATTGCTTGAAAATCTTCAAAGAGAAAACTTAACAGCAATTGAAGAAGCATATGCATATAAAGCAATGATCGAAAAACTTTCATTAACACAAGATGAACTTTCAAAAAAAGTAGGTAAAAGTAGAAGTCATCTTACAAATATCTTAGGACTACTTCGTTTACCAAAGGAAGTACAACAAATGATAGCTGAATCTAAACTTTCTATGGGACACGCAAGAGCATTAAGTAAATTAGAAGATGAAGAAAAAATCAAAGAATTAGCAAATAAAATAGTAAATGAAAAAATATCGGTTCGAAATGCCGAAGAATTAACAAATCAAGAAACACATACGCATGAAATTAAAAAAACACCGCGTGAAAAAAGTAATAATGAATATAAATATGTTGAGGATTTACTTCGTGAAAAATTAGATGCAAAAGTTAAAATAAAAGATAAAAAAATAGTAATTAACTTTACAAGTACAGCTGATTTAAATAGAATTTTAGAAATAATTGACATAAAAGAATAGGTGATAAAATGTTAGAAAAGATATTAGTTAAAGAGGTTATGGGTCCTATTGTTGTAATCCTTTCATGCCTTTTAATCTATCATTTGATAAAAAAAATAATCAGTAAAATGATGAAAGTAAAACTTTCTAGAATTGATCAAAGACGCCAAAAGACTATAAATGTTTTAATTCTAAATATAATAAAATACTTTTTAATAGTAGTAGCAATTATAATAATACTATCAATGCTTGGTGTAAATATGAATGCTGTAGTTGCATCTTTAGGAGTTGTTGGAGTGGTTGTCGGTTTAGCCTTCCAAGACATTTTAAAAGATTTTTTGTCAGGAATATCAATTATAGTGGAAGATCAATATAAGATAGGTGATACTGTAACTATAAATGATTTTAAAGGTGAAGTTTTAGCAATTGGATTTAGGACGACTAGATTAAAAGCATATACAGGTGAAGTAATGATTATTTCAAATAGAAATATTCAAAAAGTAATTAACCACAGTTTTAAAAGTTCAAAAGCAATTGTTGATGTTATGGTTTCATATGAAGAGGATTTATTAAAAGTAGAAAAAGTACTTTCAGAAGTATGCGATAAATTATCAAATGAAATAAAAGGATTAAAAAGTAAAATAGAAATTTTAGGAATTAATGAATTAGGTGATTCTGGAATAACTTATCGAATCGTTGTTGATACCAAACCAATGAAACATTTAGAAATCAAAAGATTACTTCTACGTGAAATAAAAATGACATTTGATAAAAACAAAATAAATATTCCATATAATCAATTGGTGATTCATAATGCATGATTATAAATTAGGTAGTGTTGTTATTATGAAAAAACAGCACCCATGTGGAACAAATCTTTGGGAGATAATTCGCGTAGGAGCAGATATTAAAATAAAATGTTTAAATTGTGGAAGAACAATAATGCTACCAAGAGTTGAATTTAATAAAAAATTAAAAAAGGTAGAAAATTATTAGGAGGTATTATGGGAAAATTAAAAAAGAAAACAAAAAAATTGTATGGCCCAGTACTTGTTATGTTGTTTTTAACCCTTCTTATTTGTGTTGCTAGTTTTGTTTTAT
The DNA here is from genome assembly GCA_900550255.1 of uncultured Mycoplasmatota bacterium. GTDB lineage: Bacteria > Bacillota_I > Bacilli_A > RF39 > UBA660 > UMGS1271. The sequence continues at coordinate 16,038 of URQZ01000005.1, forward strand.
CACTATTAGGAGTAGAAGGATATAAAACATCAATTAACAATGGAGTTTTAGAATCAAGCCTTATTACAGTAAATAACATATTTAGTTTTAAAGGATTAAAATATGTAGTAGGTCATGTAGTAAGCAATTTTCAAAAATTCGAACCATTAGTTTTATTAATCATTTCTCTTATAGGAATGAGTATATGTGAAAAAAGTGGCTTTTTTAAGGCTTTATTCTCACCATTAAAGAAAGTTAAAATAGGTATAATAATATATTTCACATTATTTTTAGGAATTGTTTTTGGAGTAATAGGAGATTATAACTTTATTTTCTTGTTACCATTATCAGGGATAGTTTATAAATATATAGGTAAAAATTCAGTATTTGGAATTTTAGTTATGTTTTTAGGAATAACTTTAGGTCATGGAGCAGGATTAATTTTTAATTATAATGATTATTTGATGGGAAATCTAAGTCAAATGGCTGCAAATTTAGATGTTGATAAAACATATGAATTTAATTTATTATCAAATATCTATATTATGGTAGTTTCTACTTTTATAATAACTTTTATTGGAACATTAATAATCGAAAGATTTTTGATGTATAAATTTACAATTAAAGAAAAAATAGAAGATCAAGAAGATGAAGAACTAATTATATCAAAAAAAGCAAAGAGATGGGCATTAATTGTTGGATTAATATTTTGCCTTTTAACAATATATACTTTATTACCTATAAAATTACCAGGCGCAGGGATCTTGCTTGCAAATGATTCAACACGCTATATGGAAAAACTATTTGGAACATCTGCACCATTCAAACAAGGAATTGTAGTATTTATAACATTATTATTTGTTTTATGTGGATGGGTATATGGAAAAATGTCAAAAAACATAAAAGATGGTCATGAATTTAGTGTTGGATTATCTAAAAACTTTGAATATTTAGGTTATATGTTTGTATTAATGTTCTTTTACTGTCAAATGATATCTATTTTGGAATGGACTAATATTGGAGAGATAATATGTGCAAACTTGGTTGATTGGATAGGAAGTCTTAAATTTTCAGGAATTCCATTAATTATTACTTTCTTTGTTATTGTAATAATTGTTAGCTTATTAATGCCAAATACATTAGAAAAATGGGAATTTATGTCACCAACAATAATACCACTTTTCATGAGATCAAATATTACACCAGGATTTACGCAATTTATCTTTAAAGTGGCTGATGGAATAGGTAAATCAATTACTCCTATGTTCGCATATTTTATTGTTATGTTAGCCTTTTTAGAAAAATATAATAATGATAAAAAAGTTCAAATAAGTATTTTTGGAACAATTAAACAAATTCTTCCAACTGTATTATTGATGACAGGATTGTGGATTTTAATAATAGTGCTTTGGTATATAATTGGAATACCAATAGGTGTTGGAGTTATTTCAACTTTGTAAAGAAATCGTTAAGATTTCTTTTTCTTTAAAAATAAATTAAAAAGTGTTATAATGATACTAATTGAAAGGAGAATGAAGATTGAGTTTAACAGCAGGAATTGTAGGATTACCAAATGTCGGAAAATCGACTTTGTTTAATGCTATAACAAAACAAAAAATATTGGCAGCTAATTATCCTTTTGCAACTATAGATCCAAATGTTGGAGTGGTAGTAGTTCCGGATGAACGCCTAGTTTTTTTAAACGACTTATATAAACCAAAAAGTTTAGTACCTACAACAATTGAATATACCGATATAGCAGGACTTGTAAAAGGAGCATCAGTAGGAGAAGGACTAGGAAATAAATTTTTATCTCATATCAGAGAAGTAGATGCTATTATCGAGGTAGTTAGATGTTTTGATAATGGTGATATAATTCATGTTGAAGGAAAAGTTGATCCTATTAGAGATATTGAAATTATAAACTTAGAATTAATGTTAGCAGATTTAGAAGTAATAAATAACCGTATTGGAAAAATTGGTAAAAAAGCAAGCATGTCTAAAGATAAAGAAGTAATAAGAGAAGTTAATGTTCTAAATAAATTAAAGGAAAGCTTGGAAAAAAATATTCCTGTAAGACAATTAGAATTTAATGATGATGAACTAAAACTTGTAAAAAGTTTTAACTTATTAACTATAAAACCTATTATTTATATGACAAACGTAAGTGAAGAAGATTTGATTAGCGATGATAATGAATATGTAAAAATGGTAAGGGAATATGCTGCAAAAGAAAAATCAGAAGTTGTAGTCGTAAGTGCAAAAATAGAATCGGAATTAGTAGATTTAACTGATGAAGAAAGAACAGAATTTTTAAATGACTTAGGAATAAAAGAAAATGGTTTAGATAAATTAATTAAAGCTACTTATAAATTATTAGGTCTAGAAACCTATTTTACAGCAGGAACTGACGAAGTAAGAGCTTGGACCTTCAAAAAAGGAATGAAAGCACCAGCTTGTGCGGGAATAATTCATACTGATTTTGAAAAAGGATTTATTAGAGCAGAAGTTATGAGTTATGAAGATTTAAAAGAATATAAATCAGAATTAAAAGTAAAAGAAGCTGGTAAAATGCGTCTAGAAGGTAAAGAATATGAAATGCAAGATGGAGACATTTGTTATTTCAGATTTAATGTATAAAAAATAGAAATTAAATTAATATATTATAAAGGAGGAAATTATGGAAAATAATAAAGTTTTTGGAAAAGTATTTATGTGGATGTTTATAGGACTTCTAATAACATTTTTAACAGGATATGTTGTATCTTCAAATGATAATATGCTATATAATATATTTTCTGGTGGTACATATTTTATATTAATAATAATTGAATTAGTACTGGTAGTCTATTTGTCAGCTAGAATTCATAAAATGCAAGTTACAACTGCACGAATAGTATTTATTTTATATTCATTTGTATCAGGTTTAACTTTTGGAAGTATATTTATAGTATTTAAAATGTCTTCAATAATGCTAATCTTTTTAATAACTGCTATTTTATTTGGTATCTTTGCATTAATAGGAAGATTCACAAAATTAGATTTAACTAAGGCTGGTACAATTTTACTTATGATGTTACTTGGTATTGTTATTTGTACATTTGTAAACGTATTCTTAAAAAATGATACTTTAGATTTATTTGTTAGTTATATAAGTATTATTGTATTCTTAGGATTTACAGCATATGATATGCAAAAAATAAAAATGTTATCTTATGAATTTGATGATGAAGATAAAATAGCTATTATAGGTGCCTTAGAATTATATCTAGACTTTATAAACATTTTTATTGATTTACTTAGAATTTTTGGAAAAAGAGATTAATATCTTCTTTTTTTTTTGAATAAAATTAGATAGACTTTACAAAAAACGGTAAGTTTGTTATAATCAATAGCGAGTATTAATTTACTCCTTGCTTCAGATTGAAGCCGATAGACCAAAGGGAGGTGTAAGAAATGAAAAACTATGAAATTATGATTATCGTTAAAGCTACATTAAGTGAAGATGAAACAAAAAAAGTGATTGATAACTTTGGAAAAGTATTAACTGATAATGGAGCTAAAATTGTTTCAACAAAAGACATGGGACAAAGAGAACTAGCTTATGAAATTAAAAAAAGTAAAAGTGGTTATTACTATGTTTATGAAATTGAAGCAGCAGATGATAAGGCAATTAACGAATTCGATCGTTTATCTCTAATTAATGACAGTATACTTCGTCATTTAATAACAAAAATTGAAAAATAAGAAAAGAGGTAGTTAGATGAACCGAGTAATGTTAATAGGAAGACTTACGGCAAAACCAGAACTTAGATATACAAGTTCTAATATTCCGTTTGCAAGATTTTCTGTAGCTGTAAATAGAACATTTAGTAATAGTCAAGGACAAAGAGAAACAGACTTTATAAATGTTGTTGTTTGGAGAAAACAAGCAGAAAATGTATGTAATTTTTTAGATAAAGGTAGCCTAGTTTCGGTAGAAGGTAGACTACAAACTGGAAGTTATGATGATAAAGATGGAAACAAAAGATATTCAATGGACGTTGTTGGAGATTCTGTGCAATTCTTAGAAAGTAAAAGTCAAGCACAAAATAGATCAAATAATAATGATAATGTTAGCCCATATGATTATCAAGATAATAACTATAACAACGATATAAGCGTGGAAAATGATCCGTTTGCTGATTTCGGTGATAGTGTTTCAATTGATGATAACTTCTTAGATTAAAAGGAGGAAGAAAAATGGCTGAATTTTATAGAAAAAAGAAAAAAATATGTCAAATGTGTGCTGGTAAATCAGTTGATTATAAAGATCCAGAAATCTTAAAAAAATATATTAGTCAAGACAAAGGTAAAATTTTACCAAGAAGAATAACTGGAGCTTGTTCAAAACACCAAAGACATATTGCTGGTGAAATTAAAAAAGCTCGTTTTATGGCTTTATTACCATTCGTTAAATAAGATGATTGACATCTTATTTTTTTTGATATAACATATTATTCAGGTGGTCTTGAATTATGGAATATGTTTTAAAAAAGACAGAAACTGGTAAAAAAATAACAGTTAGAATGTTACAAAATAAATTACTTGAAATGATGAAAGATATTGATAAAATTTGTCAAAAAAATGATATCAATTATTTTTTAGCGGGTGGATCTTGTCTCGGTGCAGTCCGTCATCATGGTTTTATTCCTTGGGATGATGATATGGATATTGCAATGTCTAGGGTCGAATATAACAAATTTGTTAAAGCTTTAAAAAAGGATCTTGGAGATAAATATGTATTTCATTGTTACGAAAAAAATAAAAAGTATCCAGTTTATTGGCCAGCAATGAAGATTCGTTTAAAAAACACCTATATAAGAGAAGCTAATAAATTTTTACCAAATCCTTGTACTGATTCAGATGGAATTTTTATAGATGTGTTCATTTATGATTATATGTCAAATAATCGATTTTTAGATTTTATCTTAAGAATAATTAATACAATATTGATGATAGTTTTGGTTTTTTTTGAAAATTTAGGAATTAATTTAATACCAATTAAAGAACTATATCGATTTAATGCAAGAATGTATGGAAAGTTGTGTAAAAATTCTAAGTATTTTGCAGATGAAATAACTTGGTCTTTCAATCCTTTAAAACCATTTAAATATAAATATTCGGATATATATCCAACTAAAAAAATAAAATTTGAAGACACAAGCTTTTCTGTACCTGGTAACTACTGTGAATACCTACGTAAAAATTATGGAGATAATTATATGGAACCGATTTCTGTTGAAAAGCAAGTGGCTAAACATATTCTAGATATAAACTTAACTTCCTCTTTACCAAATAATAATAAATATAAAAAAATATGGTTGATATATAGAAGAGGAATACAAATTGGATTAATTATGAATGTTGTATCGTTATTACTATTAAATGAAGCAAGTTTTATATTAAGTGGAATTGGAATAATTATCATATGTTTGGCAATTATGATATATATAAATGAAAACTAATCAATGATTAGTTTTTTTTATTTTCATTTTTTCACTTTTTCATAAAAAAAGCTTGCATTTCATACAATATTTTAGTATAATTTTGAATGTGTGGAACGCATTGATGTGTGAGGTTGCCGATACACCAGGTTAAGTTGTTAAGAAAAATAATCTCAATATCGGGTTTTTACACGGAGCGAGTCTATACTAGATATAGGCGAAGGGAGGATACAAAATGTCAAAAAGCAAAGTAAACATCAAATTGAAAGCTTTTGAACACAAAAGTTTAGACAGTGCATGTGCTAAAATTGTTGACACAGTAAAAAGAACTGGTGGAGAAGTTAGTGGACCAGTACCACTTCCAACAGAAATTGAAAAGATAACAATTTTAAGAGCTGTTCATAAATATAAAGATTCAAGAGAACAATTTGAAAAAAGAACACACAAGAGACTTATTGTTATCAATAATCCAAGTAAGGAAACAATTGATGCATTAACGCATCTTGAAATTCCGAGTGGTGTTGATATTCAAATAAAGTTATAAAATAAGGAGGAAAAATTATGAAAGGAATCTTAGGTCGTAAAATTGGAATGACTCAAGTATTTACAAAATCTGGTAAATTGATTCCTGTAACTGTTGTTGAAGTTGAACCAAATGTGATAACACAAATTAAAACAAAAGAAAACGATGGTTATGAAGCAATTCAATTAGGATTTGATACGAAGAGAGAAAAGTTAGCGACAAAAGCTTCAGTTGGAATTACCAACAAAGCAAACACTACACCTAAGCGCTTCTTTAGAGAAATAAGAGGTGTGGATGTTAGCAAATATTCATTAGGTCAAGAAGTTAAAGTTGACATCTTTGCCGAAGGAGAAATGGTTGACGTAACAGGTACAACTAAAGGAAAAGGTTTCCAAGGTGTTATTAAACGTCATGGACAATCAAGAGGACCTATGGGACATGGTTCACATTATCATAGAGGTCCAGGTTCTATGGGAACAATGAGACCAATGCGTGTTTTTAAAGGTAAAAAATTACCAGGACATATGGGTACATTAACAGTAACTATTCAAAATCTTGAAATCGTTATGGTTGATGTTGAAAATAATTGCATTTTAGTAAAAGGTAATGTACCAGGGCCTAAAAAAGGTTTAGTTGTTATTAAAACTGCTGTTAAAAATCCAGGAAAAGTAAATGAAATAGAAGAATTAAATATTTTAACTACTGAAGAAGTTCCTGCTGAACAACCAGAAAACGTAGCAACTGAAGAAGCTACTGAAGAAACAGTAGAAACTGTAGAAGAGTAGGAGGCAAGAAAATGGCAAAAACATCTGTTTTAAATATTAAAGGTGAAAAAGTAAGCGACATTACTTTAAATGCAGAAGTTTGGGGAATTGTACCAAATGATGCTGTTTTATATGATGCAATTACATTAGCAAGAAATGCTATGAGACAAGGTACTCATGATACAAAAACACGTAGTGAAGTAAGTGGTGGAGGAAGAAAACCATGGAGACAAAAAGGAACAGGACGTGCTCGTCAAGGTAGTACACGTGCTCCACATTGGATCAAAGGTGGTATAGTATTCGGACCACATCCAAGAAATTATGATAAAAAAATGAATCGCAAAGAAAGAAGATTAGCATTAAAATCAGCATTAGCTTATAAAAATATTGATAAAGAATTAATCGTTGTTGATAATTTTAATTTAGAAAATGCTAAAACAAAAGATGCTAAACAAGCTTTAGAAAATTTAAAAGTTTCTAAAAATGTATTAATCGTTGTTAATGAATTAGATGATAATATCATTTTAGCAACACGCAATTTAAAAAATGTTAATTTACTTCAAGCAAATGAAATTAATACATTAGATATAGTTGCTGCTGATAACATGATTGTTACTGTTGATGCAGTTAAAACAATTGAGGAGGTGCTTGTTTAATGAGTAATTATAGAGATATTATAAAGGCACCAATTATTACTGAAAAAAGTGCTGCTTTAGCTGAAACAAATACTTATGTATTTAGTGTAGACGTTAGAGCTAATAAAACACAAATAAAACAAGCTATTGAAAATATTTTTGATGTAAAAGTTGAAAATGTAAATACAATTAACGTTAAACCAAAGAAAAAAAGAGTTGGACGTTATGCTGGAAAAACAAATAAAGTAAAAAAAGCAATTGTTAAATTAAAAGAAGGAAGTTCAATCGAACTTATCTAATAAAATAGGAGGATACGTATGGCTATTAAAAGTTATAAACCGATGACTAATGGTACTCGTGGAATGACTAAGTTAGATTATAGTGAAGAAATAACTAAAACAACTCCCGAAAAATCATTAGTGGTTACATTAAAGAAAAAAGGTGGTCGTAACAATCAAGGTAAAATTACTGTTAGACATCGTGGTGGAGGAGCTAAAAGAAAATACCGTATTATTGATTTTAAAAGAGATAAAGACGGTGTTGTTGGAACTGTTTCATCAATCGAATACGACCCAAATAGAAGTGCTAACATTGCTTTGATTAAATATGCTGATGGAGAAAAAAGATATATTATTGCTCCAAAAGGTATAAAAGTTGGAGATAAAATTGAAAGTGGTGCAAATGCTGATATCAAAGTTGGAAATGCATTACCTTTAGAAAATATCCCAGAAGGAACAGTAGTTCATAATGTTGAATTAAAAGCTGGAAAAGGTGGAGAACTTGCACGTTCAGCTGGAAGTTCAGTTCAAATTCTTGGTCGCGAAGGTAAATATACATTAATTCGTTTAACTAGTGGAGAAGTTCGTAAAGTACTTAGTACTTGTAGAGCAACTATTGGTGAAGTTGGAAATGCAGATCATGAATTAGTTAATTTGGGAAAAGCTGGTCGTAAAAGACATATGGGTATTAAACCAACAGTTCGTGGATCAGTTATGAACCCTAATGATCACCCTCATGGTGGTGGTGAAGGTCGTGCGCCTATCGGACGTAAAGGACCAGTTACTCCTTGGGGAAAACCTGCTTTAGGTTATAAGACACGTAAAAACAAAAAAGCTTCTGACAAGTTAATTGTTCGTCGTCGTAAAAAATAGTGAAAGGATGGTTTAAATGGCTAGAAGTTTAAAGAAAGGGCCTTATGTATTTGAAGGATTAATGAAAAAGGTCCGTGAAATGAATAAATCTGGTAAAAAATCAGTAATTAAAACTTGGTCACGCCGTTCAACAATTTTTCCTGAATTTATTGGACATACATTTGCTGTACATAATGGAAAAGAATTTATTCCAGTTTATGTAACAGAAGATATGGTTGGACATAAATTAGGTGAATTCTCACCAACTCGTAAATTTGGTGGACATGGCGATGACAAGAAAAAGAAATAATTAGTTACCAGGAAGGAGGACTAAAATGGAAGCAAAAGCTATTGCAAAGGGGCTTAGAATTCAACCTCGTAAAGCTCGTTTAGTTATAAATTTAATACGCGGAAAAAGCGTTGAAGAAGCAGATATAATTTTAAGTAATTTAAATAAAGAAGCAGCAAGATTAAGTCACAAAGTACTTACTTCAGCTGTTGCTAATGCTGAAAACAATTTAGGATTAGATAAAACAAAATTATATGTAAAAGAGGCCTATGTTAATGAAGGTCAAACAATGAAAAGAATTAAATTTGGTTCACGTGGACACGTAGATCCAATTAAAAAAAGAACAAGCCATATAACAATTGTTGTTGGTGAAAAATAGATAAGGAGGTAAACTGATGGGTCAAAAAGTTAGTCCAGTCGGACTTAGAATCGGTATTAATAAAACTTGGGAATCTAAATGGTATGCAGGAAATAAAGATTTTTCTAAATTTTTAAATAAAGATGTTAAAATACGTAGATATTTAGAGAAAAAGTTAAAAGACGCAGCAGTTTCAAGTATATTAATTGAAAGAAACGCTACTAAGACTGATGTAATTATAAATACTGCTAAACCAGGAGTAGTAATCGGTCATGGTGGAGATGAAATTGAAAAATTAAAAAAAGAATTATCAAAATTAGTTGATGAAAATATTCAAATTTCTATTATGGAAATTAAAAACCCTGATGTTGTTGCTGCATTAGTTGCAGAAAATATTGCTCATCAAATTGAAAATCGTGTTTCATTTAGAATTGCTCAAAAAAGAGCTATTAGAAATGCAATGAAAGCTGGGGCAAAAGGTATTAAAACTTCTGTTTCAGGACGTTTAGGTGGAGCAGATATGGCGAGAACTGAAGGTTATACAGAAGGAAATATTCCACTTCATACTTTAAGAGCTGATATTGATTATGCTCATAAAGAAGCAGATACTACATATGGAAAAATCGGTGTAAAAGTATGGATTTATAAAGGAGAAATCCTTCCTGGAAAAGATAAGGGAGGTAAGAAAAATGGCGCTAATACCAAAGAGAACTAAATATAGAAGACCACATAGATTACGTTATGACGGTGTAGCTAAAGGTAATACAAAAGTTAATTTTGGTGAATATGGGCTTATGGCAATGGAAGGTGCTTGGATTACTCAAAATCAAATAGAAGCAGCTCGTGTTGCTATGACACGTTATATGAAACGTGGTGGAAAAGTATGGATAAACATTTTCCCTCATCTTTCATTAACAAAAATACCTCTAGAAACTCGTATGGGTAAAGGTAAAGGTCAACCTGAAAAATGGGTAGCAGTAGTTAAAAAAGGAAAAGTTATGTTTGAAATAGCTGGAGTAAGTGAAGAAGTAGCACGTGAAGCATTAAGACTTGCTATGCACAAACTTCCAATCAAATGTAAATTTGTAACAAGAGAAAGTGGTGATTCAAGTGAAAAATAGTGAAATAAGAGAATTAACTAACGAAGAAATCACAAAAAAAATTGATGAATGTAAAGAAGAATTATTTAATTTACGTTTTAGTCAAGCAACAGGAAATCTTGAAAAACCATCAAGAATTAAAGAACTTAGAAAATTAGTTGCACGTATGAAAACTATTTTAAGAGAACGTGAACTTGGAATGGAGGAAAAATAATGGAAAAAGCTAGAACTCGTGAATTAGTTGGTAAAGTAGTAAGTGATAAGACTGACAAAACAATTACTGTTTTAGTTGAAACTTATAAAAAAGATCCATTATATGGTAAACGTGTTAAATATTCTAAAAAATATGCTGCTCACGATGAAAAAAATGAAGCGAAAACTGGAGATAAGGTTCGTATTGTTGAAACAAGACCAATCTCTAAAAATAAACATTTCCGTCTAGTGGAAATCGTAGAAAAAGCAATTATTCTATAATTGAAGTAGAGGAGGAGAATACATGATTCAACAAGAAAGCCGTTTAAAAGTTGCTGACAACTCTGGTGCACGTGAAGTTAGTGTTATTCGTGTACTTGGTGGAAGCAAAGTTAAAACAGGAAATATTGGAGATATAGTGGTTGCTACTGTTAAGAAAGCAACACCTAACGGTACAGTTGGAAAAGGTAAAGTTGTTAAAGCTGTAGTTGTTAGAAGTAAATTTGGTCTAAGAAGAGAAGATGGATCATATATCAAATTTGATGATAACGCATGTGTAATTATCAAAGATGATAAGAGCCCAGTTGGAACTCGTGTATTTGGACCAATTGCACGTGAGTTACGTGATAAAGATTTTATGAAAATTGTATCACTTGCTAAAGAAGTGTTATAACTTTCGAAGGAGGAAGAACATGAACTTTAAAAAAGGAGATAAAGTTGTTGTTATTGCTGGGAAAGATAAGACAAAAGAAGGAACTATCATAGAAGTTTTAAGAGATAAAGACAGAGTTGTTGTTGAAGGAATCAATATGGTAAAAAAACATATTAAACCGAATGGACAAGATGCTGGAAGTATTGAAGAAAGAGAAGCTTCTATTCATGTTTCAAATGTTATGTTGATAGATCCAAAATCTAAAACAAGAACCAGAATAGGGCATACAACCAATAAAAAAGGAAAAAAGGTTAGAGTTGCAAAAAAATCTAATCAAGAAATTGACTAATTGGAAGGAGGGTATATTATGAACCGCCTAAAAGAAAAATATACAAAAGAAATTGTACCTAGTTTAAGAGAAGAATTTAATTATTCTAATGTAATGGAAGTTCCAAAGTTAGATAAAATTGTTGTTAATATGGGTGTTGGTGATGCAACTAATAATAGTAAACTATTAGAAGCTGCAATAGCTGACCTAGAAATTATTACTGGACAAAAACCAGTTGCAACTAAAGCCAAAAAAGCAATTGCTGGATTTAAATTAAGAGAAGGTCAAGCAATTGGTTGTAAGGTAACTTTACGTGGAGAAAATATGTATAACTTTTTAGATAAATTAATTAGTATTACATTACCACGTGTTAGAGATTTTAGAGGAATATCAACTAAATCATTTGATGGTAGAGGAAACTATACATTAGGTCTTAATGAACAATTAATTTTCTCAGAAATAGAATACGATAACGTTGTAAAAGTGCGTGGAATGGATATTGTTTTTGTAACAACAGCAAAAACTAATGAAGAAGCACTTGCTCTTTTAAAAGGATTCGGAATGCCTTTTAAAAAGTAATAATGAATTAGGAGGATATTATGGCTAAAAAGAGCATGATTGTAAAACAATCAAGAAAACCAAAATTTAAAGTGCGTGAATATACTCGTTGTGAAAGATGTGGTAGACCTCATGCAGTACTTAAAAAATATGGAATTTGTCGTATTTGTTTTAGAGAACTAGCTTACAAAGGACAAATACCAGGCGTTAAAAAATCTAGTTGGTAATAGATAAGGAGGGATTTTATGGCAATGACAGATCCAATTGCGGATATGCTTACCAGAATTCGTAATGCAAATCAAATGAGATATTTAGAAGTTGAAGTACCAGCTTCAAATATTAAAACTGAAATAGCTAGAATTTTAAAAGAAGAAGGTTTTATAAGTGATTATAAAATCAAAAAAAATGATGTACAAGATGTTATTGTTCTAAATTTAAAATATGGACAACATAAAGAACGTGTAATAACTGGACTTAAAAGAATTTCTAAACCAGGATTACGTGTTTATGCTAAAACTAATGAAATTCCAAAAGTATTAAATGGACTTGGAATCGCTATTGTTTCAACTTCAAAAGGTCTTATGACTGATAAAGAAGCTAGAAAAGAACAATTAGGTGGAGAAGTTTTAGCTTATATTTGGTAGAAAGTAAGGAGGATAAATATGAGTCGTATTGGAAATAGAATACTTCAAATACCAGAAAAAGTAACTGTATCAGTTGATGGTAATATTGTTAAGGTAACAGGTCCTAAAGGTGAACTTTCTACTGAAATTAATCCAAACATAACTGTTAACATTAAAGATAATGAAGTAATTGTAGAAAGAAAAAATGATAATTTCAAAAATTTTCATGGAACTGCAAATGCTCTTATTAAAAATATGATTATCGGTGTTACAGAAGGATATCAAAAACAATTAGAAGCAGTAGGTGTAGGTTATCGTTTTGCAGTAGCTGGAAAAACAATTACTGTAAATGCTGGATACTCACATCCTGTAAAAGTAGAAATTCCTGAAGGAATAACAGTAGAAGCTCCAAGCAATACTGAATTAACAATTAAAGGAATTGATAAGTGTCTTGTTGGTGAGTTTGCTGCAAACATCAGAAAAATAAGACAACCTGAACCATATAAAGGAAAAGGTATTAGATATAAAGATGAATATATTCGTCGTAAAGAAGGAAAAAAAGCAGCATAATTAAGTAAAGGAGAGTAATACTCATGATTAAAAAAGTATCTAGAAATGAAGTTCGTAAAGCTAGACATGAACGTGTTAGAACTAAAATCAGTGGAACAGCTGTTGAACCTAGATTAAATGTATTTAGATCAAATGGGAATATTTTTGCTCAAATAATTGATGATGAGGCTGGAGTAACATTAGCTTCTGCATCTTCAATCGATAAAGAATTAAAACTTGAAAATGGTGGAAATATCGAAGCTGCTACAAAAGTTGGAGAATTACTTGCAAAAAGAGCAAAAAAAGCAAAAATTACAAAAGTATCCTTTGATAGAGGTGGATACCTATATCATGGACGTGTTAAAGCTTTGGCAGAAGCAGCACGTGAAAATGGATTAGAATTCTAAAAGGAGGGTAATAGATGGAAACTAGAAGAAGAGCGCCACGCCCAAAACAATATGAAGAAGAAGTAATCAATATTGGTCGTGTTACAAAAGTAACAAAAGGTGGTCGTCATTTCCGTTTCTCAGCAACAGTAGTTGTTGGAGATAGAAAAGGAAAAGTTGGTCTAGGTACTGGAAAAGCAAATGAAGTACCAGATGCAATTAAAAAAGCAGTTCAAGCTGCAACAAAAAACGTTATAAAAGTATCCCTAGTTGATAATAGAACTATTCCTCACGAAGCAATTGGTGTTCGTGGAGCAAGTCGTGTTATGTTAAAACCTGCATTTGAAGGTACAGGAGTTAAAGCTGGTGGACCAGTTAGAGCCGTACTTGAACTTGCTGGTGTTAAAGACATTTTATCAAAATCACTTGGTTCAAATACAAAAATTAATATGGCATATGCAACTTTAGAAGCATTAAAATCACAAAAAACAGCAGAAGAAATCGCACGTTTACGCGGTAAGAAAGTAGAGGATTTAGTTTAATGAAATTACATTCAATACATGCTCAAGAAGGAGCTATTAAAAATCGTAAAAGAGTTGGACGTGGACCAGGAAGTGGTTTAGGAAAAACTTCTGGTAGAGGAGAAAACGGACAAAAATCTAGAAGCGGATATAGCCGTAAAGCTGGATTTGAAGGTGGACAATTACCACTATACCGTCGTTTACCAAAAAGAGGATTTAGTAATGCCAAATTTAAAACAGAATATGCTGTAATTAACTTAAGTGATTTAAATAAATTTGAAGATGGTGCCGTTGTTACACCAGAATTATTAAAAGAAATGGGACTTTTAAAGAAACAATTATCTGGCGTTAAAGTGCTAGGATTTGGAAAATTAGAAAAGAAATTAACTGTTAAAGCTAATAAATTTTCTAGCAAAGCTTTTGAAGAAATAGAAAAATTAGGTGGAAAAGCAGAGGTGATTTAATTGTTTGCAAGATTTAAGCAACTATTTAATCCCAAAAATAAAGATTTAAGAAAAAGAATATTATTTACTTTTGTAGTTTTGTTTATATTTAAACTAGGAACAACAATAGTTGTACCTGGAATTGATAAGGAATCGTTAGGAACAAACAATTTAGGATTTTTAGAATTAATTAATGCTATGGGTGGAGGAGCTTTAGAGCAATTTTCAATTTTTGCTTTAGGTGTAATGCCATACATTACAGCATCGATTGTTGTTCAATTATTACAAATGGATATTATTCCATATTTCGCCGAACTTTCTAAACAAGGAGGAACAGGTAGAACAAAATTAAATCAAATAACTAGATATTTAGGAATAGCCCTTGCTTTTATTCAAGGATATATGTATTCTTTTGCATTTGTAAAAGGAGGAACTCCTATTGAATATATGATGTTTGCTTTAATTTTAACAGCTGGGACATCACTACTTTTATGGTTAGGTGATCAAATTACAGCTAAAGGAATTGGAAATGGTATTTCATTAATAATTATGGCTGGTATTATTGCTACAATGCCAAATATGTTTATTCAAGCATGGGATGGAATGATACCTGATGGAGCAACAACTCAACAATTAGCCTTTGGCATAACTAAATTTGTGTTATTTGTTATAATGTATATTGCAATTATCTTAGGAGTTGTTTTTGTTGAAACTTCAGAAAGACGTATTCCAATTCAATATGCAAACAAATCAACAAGTTCTAAATTAGCTAAACAAAACTATATACCATTTAAATTAAATTCTGCAGGTGTTATTCCAGTGATCTTTGCATCAGCAATTATTTCAATACCTGGAATGATAGCTAGTGCTTTAAAAAATGATGGATTTACATTGTTTGTTAATAAATGGTTAACTATGACAACACCAACTGGTTTTATTATTTATGTTTTGTGTATATTTGCTTTTGCATATTTCTACACATTCTTACAATTAAAACCAAAAGAACTTGCAGAAAATTTAAATCAAAATGGTGGATTTATACCTGGTGTTAGACCTGGTGATGAAACAGTAAATTATGTTAGTAAAGTCTTAAAAAGAATTACAACCGTTGGAGCATTAAGCTTAGTTATTATTGCTGCTATACCTATTATTTTTGGTGCTATATCAAGTTTACCAAGTAGTGTTAGAGTAGGTGGAACAAGTTTACTTATCGTTGTTGGAGTTGCACTTGAAACTTATAAACAATTAGATAGTGAACTTATAACACGTAGTCATACTCGTGGAAGAAGAAGATAGTATGGGAAGTATTATTATAATTGCCCCTCCAGCTGCTGGAAAGGGGACTCAATCTAAATTAATATCTGATAAATATAATATTATGCACATTTCAACCGGTGATTTACTTCGTGATGAAATAAAAAATAAAACAGCAATTGGTAATAAAATAGATAATATTTTAAAAGAAGGAAAATTAGTAAGTGATGAAATAATTCTAGATGTTTTATTACATCGTATTCAAAATTTAGATACGTACATTTTGGATGGTTTTCCTAGAAATGTAAGTCAAGCAAAAGCATATGAAGAAATGCTAAAGACTATAAATGGTAAAATTGATGTTGTTTTCTATATTGATTTACCAAAAGAAATTTCTAAAATGAGAATATTATCTAGATTATCATGTGCAAGTTGTGGAAAAGTTTATAATACTGCAATTGAAGAAAATAAACCAAAAGTTGAAAATTTATGTGATGATTGTCAATCAACTTTAGTAAAAAGGGAAGACGATACAGAAGAAATTTTTGAAAGTCGTTATCAAGTTTATCTTGATGAAACAAAACCTTTGATTGATTTTTATGCAAAAGAAAATGTATTATATAGAATAGATGGAAATTTAGATAAAATGAGCATCTTTAATGAAATTTGTTCAGTAATCGAGGGAAAAAATGATAACAATTAAATCAGACAGAGAAATTGAATTAATGAAGCAAGCAGGAGCAATTGTTTGGGATACACATCAATATCTAAAACAATTTATAAAGGCTGGTATAACTACAAAGGAATTAGATGAAAAAGCAAATGACTTTATTATAAAATCAGGAGCAACTCCATCTTTTAAAAATTTATATGGTTTTCCAGGAACAATATGTATATCAATAAATGATGAAGTTGTTCATGGTATTCCAGGTAAACGTAAATTAAAAAATGGAGATATAATTACTTTAGATATAGGTGCTTGCTATAAAGGATATCATGGTGATTCTGCTTGGACATATCCTGTTGGAAAAATTAGTCCAGCAAAAGAAAAATTATTACATGATACGGAAGAATCATTATTTGTAGGTTTATCAACCATAAAAGAAGGAGCGCATGTTGGTGATATTGGATATGCAATAGAACAATACGCTCATAAACATAATTTAGGTGTTGTGGAAGAGTTATGTGGTCATGGAGTTGGAACAGCTGTTCATGAAGATCCTGATGTACCTAACTTTGGTATTAAAGGAAGTGGGCCTGTTTTAAAAGCGGGTATGGTAATAGCTGTAGAACCAATGTTAAACATGGGAACACCTAATATATATATGTTGGATGATGATTGGACTATTATAACAGCTGATGGAATGCCATCTGCTCATTTTGAACACACTGTTGTTGTAACAAAAGAAGGGTATACAATTTTAACAAAGAGGTGAAATAATGCCAAAAAAATTTAAAAATAATAGAAAAAATAATAATTCTAACAAAAATAGCGAACCAAAAAAAACGAACGCTATTGAAGTAGAAGGTAAAGTATTAGAAGTTTTACCTGGAGGACAATTCCGAGTAGAACTTGAAAATAAACATACTGTAATAGCTCACGTTTCTGGTAAAATCCGAATGAATTATATTCGCATTTTAGCAGGGGATACAGTAGTTTTAGAGTTATCAGAATATGATTTAACACGTGGGCGTATAACCTATAGAAAATAGGAGGGATAAATATGAGAGTAAAAGCATCAGTTAAACCAAGATGCCCAAAATGTAAAGTTATTAAACGTAAGGGAAAAATACAAATAATTTGTGAAAATCCAAAACATAAACAAAGACAAGGTTAAAATAGGAGGTGTTTTATGGCACGTATTAAAGGTGTAGATATACCAAATAATAAAAGAATTGAAATTGCATTAACTTATATCTACGGAATTGGTAGAAGTTTATCAAAAAGAATTTTAAAAGATGCAAAAGTTGATGCTAATAAAAGAGCAGGACAATTAGATAATGACGAATTAAATCGTATCCGTGAACAATTAGATAAATATACTATTGAGGGTGATTTAAGACGTGAAGTAAATATGAATATTAAATTACAAATGGAAATTAATTCATATCGTGGAACTCGTCATAAAAAAGGATTACCTGTTAGAGGTCAAAGAACAAACAGAAATGCTAGAACTCGTAAGGGTAAAGGTAAAACTGTAGCTAATAAGAAAAAATAATTATTAAAAAAAGGAGGTTATAACTATGGCTTATAAACCAAGAAAACGTAAAGTTAAAAAGAATGTACCAGAAGGTAAGGCTTATATTAAATCAACTTTCAATAACACTATTGTAACAATAAGTGATAAAGAAGGTAATGCAATAAGCTGGGCATCTGCTGGAACATTAGGATTTAAAGGAAGTAAAAAGTCTACTCCATTTGCAGCAGGAATGAGTGCAGAAGCTGCTGGTAAAGCTGCATTTGATATGGGAATGAGAAAAGTAGAAGTTTTTGTAAAAGGACTAGGATCAGGACGTGAAACAGCTATTCGTTCTTTACAAACAGCTGGTCTTGAAATATCTTCAATCACTGATGTAACACCTGTACCACATAATGGATGTCGTCCACCAAAACGTCCACGTGGATAAAAGAAAAGGAGTGTGTTAAAGTGTTAAACTTTGAAAAACCAATATATAAAATAACAGACTATATAGAAAAAAATAATTATGGAAAATTTGAATTAGAACCTTTAGAAAGAGGATATGGTATTACTTTAGGTAATGCTCTTAGAAGAGTTATGTTATCTAGTATGCCAGGTAGTGCTATAGTTGCCGTTAGAATTGAAGGAGTAATGCATGAATTCCAAGCAATGGAAGGAATAGTTGAAGACGTAACAACAATAGTTTTAAATTTAAAAAATATCGTTGTTAAAAACCACTCCGAAGAAATTAAAACAGCTCATTTATCTGTTAATGAAGAAAGAGTAGTAACAGCAGCTGATATAGTTGTAGATCCAGATGTAGAAATTGTTAATCCAGATCAAGTTATTGCTACTATTTCTAAAGGTGGTAAATTAGAAATGGAATTCATTATTGCAAATGGACGTGGATACGTACAATCAACTGATAATAAAAAATATATAGAGAATGCAAAAGTTGGATTTATTCCAATTGATGCAATATATTCTCCTATTGAAAGAATTAGTTATGATGTTGATAATGCTCGTGTTGGTCAAGATGCTAACTATGATAAACTTATTATGAATGTTAGTACTAATGGATCAATTCGTCCAGAAGAAGCAATGGCTCTTGGAGCAAAAATATTAATTGAACATTTAAATATTATTACTAATTTAAGTGAAATAGCTGATACAACAGGAATAATGAATGCAAAACAAGAAGATTCAAAACAAAAGAAACTAGAAACTTCTATTGATGATTTAGATTTCTCTGTACGTGCATATAACTGTTTAAAAAGAGCAGGTATTAATACACTAGGAGATTTAACAGAAAAATCAGAATTAGAAATGATGAAAATACGTAATTTAGGTAAAAAATCTTTAAAAGAAGTAATTGATAAAATTAAAGATATGGGCCTTAAATTCCGTGATGAAGATTAGTTAGGAGGATATTATGGCTTACAGAAAATTAGGACGCACTAATAAACATAGAAGAAGCATGTTAGCTAATTTAACTAGAAACGTCATTAAAAACGAAAGAATTGAAACAACAGAAGCAAGAGCTAAAGAAGTTCGTAAATTTGTTGATAAAATGATTTCATACGGAAAAGACGGATCATTAGTTGCTAGAAGAAAAGCTTTAGCATTTATGCAAAATGATAAAGAAGCTACTACAAAAGTATTTGATGATTTAGCTAAACGTTATGCTACTAGAAATGGTGGATATACAAGAATTCTAAAATTAACTGAACGCAGAGGTGACGATGCACTTATGGTTATCTTAGAATTAGTAGAAGGAGATGCAAAATAGCATCTTTTTTTATTGTTTTTAATCGGCGTTTTTGATATAATAGCAAACAATTAAGGGGGAATAATATATGTTAGATAATGATATAGTATTAGCGCAACAAATAGTTTCAGGTAAATATTCTAACTATGATGATTCTAAAGTTTATCATGATAATTCATTTATATATAAATTTTCAAATGAAATGATATCTTACTATCAGAAATATCTAGAAAATAGAAAGAAAGCTTTGATTATTACGGCTTCTGGTGACCAAATACTTAATAGTATTTTATCCGGTACTTATGATATAACTTCATGTGATATAAGTAGATTTCCTAAGTATTTTTTTGAATTAAAAAAAGCCGCGATTTTATCTTTAACTAAAGATGAATATTTTGATTTTTTCTTAAAAGATGATTGCTATGATGATATATTAAATGATGATCTTTATGATAAAATTAGAGAAAATTTAAAAGAAGAAAATAAAGAATTTTGGGATGGATTATTTCAATTTTTTGAAGGTGGAGAAATTTATAATTCACAATTATTTTCTCATGAAATAATAACTCCATATACAGTAATATCTAGAAATAATTATATGAAAGATGATAATTATGAAAAATTACAACAACAAATAAAAAAAGCTAATGTTAATCATAAAGTAGGGGATATAAGAGATATTCTTTTAACTGATAATAACAAGTATGATTTAGTAAATTTATCAAGTATTATTTATTTTTATCGTGGTAATTATAAAGAATTATTAAAAAATATTAATCTTAATGAAAAAGGAATCATTTTATCTTATTTATTTGATAATAAAAGAAAAAGAAAATATGAAGAAATATTTTTTGAAGAGGAATTTACTTTAGATTATCTTACTCCAAATGATTGTGCATTAGTATATAAAAAAGTTAAATAGATGTATAAAACATCTTTTAATTTGGCTAAATTTTATGTACGTGTTATAATATTTATGGTGATAATATGAAAGCATTAATAACTGGTGCATCATCGGGAATAGGAAAAGAAATGGCTAAAATTTTGAGTCATAAAGGTTATGACCTTATTTTAGTTGCTAGAAGAAAAAAAAGATTAGAGGAATTAAAGAAAGAATTACCGACTAAAGTTAAAATAATTACTTTAGATATATCATCCACTTTTAATTGTATGAAACTATATGATAAAGTAAAAAAAGAGGATATAGATATCATTATTAATAACGCCGGATTTGGTTTACTAGGGGAATTTTATGAAACTAATATTGATAAAGAACTTGATATGATAGATACGAATATTAAAGCCGTACATATTTTAACAAAACTATTTTTACAAGATTTTATCTTAAAAGATAAAGGATATATTTTAAATGTTTCAAGCAGTGCCTCATTTTTAGCTGGACCATTAATGTCAACTTATTATGCTACTAAAAATTATGTTTCAAGATTAACAGAAGCAATTTATGAAGAACTAAGACGAAAAAAAAGTAATGTATATGTTGGTTTACTTTGTCCAGGTCCTGTTGATACAGAATTTAATGAAGTCGCAAATGTGAAATTTTCTTTGAAAGGACAGTCATCAGAATATGTAGCTAAGTATGCTATTGATCAGATGTTTAAAAGAAAGTTAATAATTATTCCAGGCTTTAAAATGAAATTTATATGTTCTATGAATAAATTTGTTCCAAAAAAATTATTGCTAAAAATAACTTATAATATACAAAAAAAGAAGGATGTGTAAACTATGAATAATAAAGGATTAACGCTTATAGAATTACTAGCTACACTACTAGTACTTGCTATTGTAGCAACTATCGTTTCTACAAACATAACAGGTATCATAAAAAATAAAAGAAATGAAGCAAATGAGTATCAAGAAAATATAATAAAAGAAGCAGCAGAATCATATGTTGCCGATTCTATAAATGATGGCAATGATGTATGTGAAAAATCTATTTCAGTATCAACTTTAATTCAAGATGGATATTTAGATGATGAGTATAAAAAATATGGCTATAGTGTTAAAGTAACTTGCACAACTAAAGGTACAAATCAAATATATAGTTATGAAATAGAAAAATAAAAGCTTTTAAAGCTTTTTTTTCTTGTATATTTAGGTTAAATATACTATAATAACAACTATGTTGGTGATAGTATGAAAAATATTTTAAATATTGAAAATTTAAGTTTTAATTATGAAAATTTAGAATTGTTTAAAAACTTAAATTTAGTAATAAAAGAAGGAAGTTTTATAACTATATTAGGTTCTAGTGGTAGTGGAAAAACAACTTTAATAAAAATTCTAAAAAACGAATTAAAACACAGTGGAAAAACTAGTATAAATGTTTCAAAAAAAGAAGTTAGTTTTTGTTCTGACTTTGAAAACATTAAATTTTTTCAAGATAAAGTAGAGGAAGAGTTAAAAGAATCTTTAAGAAATTATAAATTGTCAAAAAAAGAAATAAAGGAAAAAATTGAACAATTATCAAAAGAATTAAATATAAAAAATTTACTAGATTGTTCAACTAAATATCTAAGTGCTTCTGAAAAACAAATAATTGCTCTAACTAAAGCTTTAATAAATAATCCTGAAGTTTTAATTTTAGATGATTCAATGTTATTAATGGATAATAAACAAAGAGATTTAGTTTTTAAATATTTAAAAAAAATTAATACAAAAAATAAAATAACAATAATTAATTTAACATCAAATGTTGAAGATTCTATTTATGGTAAACAAATTGCTATTTTAAACAATGGAGAAATAATGACTAAAGATAAAAAAGAAAAAGTATTAGAAAAAGAAAAAGACTTTAAACAAGCAAATTTGAATTTACCATTCATAGCTGATTTGTCTATTAAACTTGGTTATTATGAGCTTTTAAATAAAATTGTTTTAGATAAAAATAAGATGGTGGATATATTATGGAAATAAAATTTGATAAAGTAAATTTTACTTATAAAAAAATTAACTATTGTGAGCATGAAGTTTTAAAAAATATAAATATAAAATTAAAAGCAGGTAAAATAAATGCTATAGTTGGAAAAAGTGGATCAGGAAAAACAACACTATTAGAGTTAATTACAGGTATTTTAAAACCAACAACAGGAAAAGTCTTAATAGATGAAAAAGAAATTGATAATCTAAATAATGCTTTTGATATTGGATATGTTTCTCAAGATAATAACCAATTTTTACAAAAAACAGTAAAAGAAGAATTAGAAATGCTTTTAAAACTATATAACTATAAATTAAAAGAAAAAAAGAAAAGAATAAATGACTCTTTAATTATGGTAGGTTTAAATGAAAAATATTTAAATTTAAATATAAATAATTTAAGTAGTGGTGAGAAGAAAAAACTAGCTCTAGCTTCTGCTCTTATTTTAAATCCCAGCATTTTAATAATTGATGAACCAGTTATCGGTTTAGATAGAAAGACGAAAGAAGAATTAAAAAAAATATTTAGAATTTTAAAAACTAGATATAATAAAACAATAATTTTTGTAAGTAATAATTTAGATTTTGTCCTAGAAGTAGCTGATTATGTTTATGTGTTATATGATAAAGAAATAGTTTTAGAAGGTAAAAAAATCGATGTTTTAAGTAAGACAGATATTTTAAAAAAATATGGAATAATAGGTCCGAATATAACTTCATTTGAAAACTTGGTATTAACTAAAAAACAAATAAAAATTGGATATAGATATGAAATAAATGATTTAATTAAAGATATATATCGTTGTTCTAATTGATAATAAAATAACATAATTTTTAATATAATTTGCTCAAACCTTTAAATATTTGGTAAAATAGTAATGAAATGAGGTTTTATTATGAGATATTTTATGACATTTTCATATGATGGTACTAATTATAAAGGATATCAGAAACAACCAAAAGTAAAAACGGTTCAAGGAGAAATAGAAAAAAAATTAAAAAAAATTAATAATGATAAAAAAGTAGATATTCATGCATCAGGCAGAACTGATGCACATGTTCATGCTTTAAATCAAAAAGCTCATTTTGATCTTGATAGTAATATAGAACCAGAAAATTTAAAAAAGGCTCTAAATAGCCTTTTGCCAAGTGATATATATATTAAAAGTATTGTTGAGGTAAATGATGATTTTCATGCGAGATTTAATGTTACTGGTAAAGAATATATATATAAGATTAATATGGGAGAATACGATCCTATTGAAAAAAATTATGTTTATCAATACAATAAAAGGTTAGATGTTGTTGAAATGGAACGCGCACTTAAATATTTAGAAGGAGTTCATAATTTTAAAGCATTTACAAAAACTAATGAAGAAAATAAAGATGATTATGAAAGAAAAATAATTCAAGCAACACTTATTAGAAATTATAAAGATGTCAATAAAGTTACCATTTCTTTACTTGGAACAGGATTTTTAAGATATATGGTACGTAATATAGTTGGTACTTTAATTGAAATAGGCGAAGGAAAAAGAAAAAGTGAAGATATCATAACTATTTTAGAATCTCAAGATCGTAGACAGGCTGGAAAAACAGCTCATCCAGAAGGTTTATATTTAAAAGATGTGTTTTATTAAAAAGGTAAAAAAATATTACCTTTTTTTTTGAATTTCATATAGTATTATAGAAAGTTAAAGGCTGGTGAAATGATGATTAAGTTAAAAGATCTAGAATTAGGTCAAAAGGCTATTGTTCAAAAAGTAGAAGTACATGATTCTATTAAAAGAAGAATGTTTGATATAGGACTTATTCCTGGAAGTAAAGTAGAATGTATAATGAAAAGTCCCTTAGGTGATCCTATTGCCTATATGATAAAAGGGGCAACAATTGCGATTAGAAATGAAGATTCTAGTAAAATCTTTGTTAGCCTTTTATAAAGGAGTGTTTATGTTTGAAAAAAAATAATAGTTATAAAGGCAAATTTGCTCTTGTTGGAAATCCTAATGTAGGAAAGAGTACTATATTTAATTGTTTAACAGGTATGCATCAACACACAGGCAATTGGCCAGGAAAAACAGTTGGAAGTGCAGAAGGAGTAACTAAGTATAAAGATAATGAATATTTGATTTATGATTTACCAGGCACATATTCTCTTATCGCTCATTCACAAGAAGAAGAGGTTACTAGGGATTTTATTTGTTTTGAAGATTATGATGGTGTAATAGTAGTTTGTGATGCCGTATGTTTGGAAAGAAATTTAAATTTAGTTATTCAGATTTTAGAAATTACGAGTAATGTTGTCGTTTGCGTTAATTTATTAGATGAAGCCAAAAAAAAGAAAATAAAAATAGATTTAAAAAAGTTATCCACAGAATTAGGTGTTCCAGTTGTAGGAACAAGTGCAAGAAGTGGAAAAGGTATTAAAGATTTACTAGAAATGGCAGTAAAAGCTGTGGAAAAACCTAAGAAAAATACTTTAATAGTTGATTACCCACAAGAAATAGAAAATTCTATAAAGAAAATTGAAAAAACTTTAGAAAGAACTAATTTATCGTCAAGATGGTTAGCTTTAAAGTTGTTAAATTATGATTCTTTTTTTATTGAGTCATTAAATAAATATTTCGGTTACAATTTTTTTGATAAAAAGTTAAAAAAGGTTGTAATTGATGCAAGAAAGGATTTAAATAATAAAAAACTAAATCCTAGTAATTTAGAAGATGTTATGGTAACATCTATTGTTAAAAAGGCTGAAGAAATTTCTGATAATGTTATTACTTTTGAAAATGTTAATTATAATAAAAAGGATAGAAAAGTTGATAAAGTTTTAACTAGTAAAAAATATGGTTTTCCGATTATGTTGTGTCTATTGATGGTTGTATTTTGGATAACTATTATAGGCGCAAATTATCCGTCATCCATTTTATATGATTTTTTATTTTGGATAGAAGATAAATTATTAGAATTATTTAGAATGATAAAAGCACCAATATGGCTTAGCAACTGTTTAGTTTTAGGTGTCTATAGAGTTTTAGCTTGGGTTATCTCGGTTATGTTACCACCTATGGCAATATTCTTTCCTCTGTTTACTTTATTAGAGGATTTAGGCTATCTTCCCCGTATTGCTTTTAATCTTGATAGATGTTTTAAAAAATGTAAAACCTGTGGAAAACAAGCATTAACTATGTGTATGGGATTTGGATGTAATGCAGCTGGTGTAACTGGGGCAAGAATTATTGATTCTCCAAGAGAAAGGTTAATTGCAATTCTTACTAATAGTTTTGTTCCTTGTAATGGAAGGTTTCCGGCTATAATTTCAATTATAACAATGTTTTTTGTTGGCTTTAATGTTAGTTTAGGTAATTCACTATTAACAACAGTAATTTTAACTTTGGTTATTTTAATGGGAATATTTATGACCTTTACTATTTCAAGATTGTTATCAAATACTATTTTAAAAGGAATGCCATCTTCTTTTACCTTAGAACTCCCACCATATAGAAAACCACAAATTGGAAAAGTTTTAATTCGTTCTATTTTTGATCGTACTTTATTTGTTTTGGGAAGAGCAATATCTGTTGCTGCTCCAGCTGGTTTAGTAATATGGGTACTTGCTAATGTTAATTATAATGGATTAAGTTTATTAGAATATTGTTCTAATTTCCTAGATCCAATTGGTAGTTTAATGGGATTAGATGGAGTTATATTAATGGCTTTTATTTTAGGTTTTCCAGCTAATGAAATAGTTATTCCATTGATCATTATGGGATATATGGCAATGGGAACTATTACAGAATTTGATAATTTAGTGGAATTAAAAAAATTACTTATTAGTAATGGTTGGACAACGACAACAGCGATTAATTTTATTGTTTTTTCTCTTTTTCATTTTCCGTGTTCTACAACATGTATGACAATAAGGAAGGAAACAGGAAGTAATAAGTGGATGTTTGTTGCTATTATAATACCTACTTTAGTTGGATTTATATTCTGTGTTTTGATAAATTTGTTTTTTAAAATAATTTAATTAATTTTAAATTATTTTTTTTGTCAAAAAATGTCTTTTTAATTTATTTATATTTAACTTTTAACTCTAATATATTTTGATAGGAGGGGCCTATGAAAACAGATACAAATATTAGAACAGGGTTAACAGATAAAGAAGTATTAAAAAGTAAACAATTATATGGCGAAAATCGTATTTCTAAGATTGAAAAACCAAGTTTCTTTAAAAATTTTTTAGAAACACTTGGTGATCCTATTATTAAAATATTACTTATAGCACTAGCAATAAAAACGATTTTTCTAATTAAAGATTTTGATTGGTATGAAACAGTAGGAATTGTAATAGCAATTTTCTTAGCTTCGTTTATTTCAACTATTTCAGAATATGGAAGTGAACAAGCTTTTTCAAAATTACAAGAAGAGGCTTCAAAAATAAAATGTCGTGTTAGAAGAAATGGTCAAATTATTGAAATAAATATAGATGAGGTTGTGGTTGGTGATGTTGTTTTACTTGAATCAGGCGATAAAATACCGGCTGATGGGGTTTTGGTAAATGGCGAGATAACAGTGGATGAATCATCTTTAAATGGTGAAGCTAAAGAACAATATAAGTATCCTTTAAACGGAATTGTAAAAGATGAAAATAATCTTTATCGAGGAACAGTTGTCTATAGTAAGAGAGGAATTATGATTGTAACTAGTATTGGAGATCAAACAATTTATGGAAAACTGGCAAGTGAACTTTCAGAGGCTGCACCTGATAGTCCTTTAAAATTAAGACTTAGACATCTAGCTAAAATTATTAGTATTATTGGTTATGTTGGTGCAATCTTGGTATCATTATCATATTTATTTTCAGTTATTTTTATTGATAATAATTTTGATATGAAAGAGGTTCATAGTTTAGTATCTAATTTCCCACTTCTTTCTAGTTATATACTTCATGCTTTAACTTTAAGTGTGACTATTATTGTTGTTGCTGTTCCAGAGGGGTTACCTATGATGATAACGCTTGTTTTATCATCAAATATGAAAAGAATGTTAAAAAATAATGTTTTAGTAAGGAAAATGACAGGTATTGAAACTGCTGGTAGTTTAAATATTCTTTTTTCTGATAAAACGGGGACTATTACTAAGGGTAAATTAGAAGTTATTGGATTGATGGATGGAGAGTTAAATAGTTATCATACTGAATATGAATTACAAAATTTACCTAGATTACACAATTTATTTAAAAAGTCTCTTATTTGTAATAATGCTAGTACCTATGATGAAAATGGTAATCCTATAGGTGGTAATATAACGGATAGAGCGCTTTTAAATTTTATTAAAACAAAATCAGTTGACTATCAAAAATTAGAAACTATTCCTTTTAATAGTAAAGATAAGTTTTCTGTTACTAAAATAAAAGATATAAAAGAGGAAAAGTTAATTAAGGGTGCTCCGGAAGTGATTTTAAAACACTGTACTAGTTTTTATGATAAGTATGGTAAAAAAAGAAGATTTTATGACAAGGATAAGTATCAAAATAAAATAAATAGTTTTACTAAACAAGGTATTAGAGTATTAGCTTTAGCTATTAATGATAATTATGATTTAAATAATACCTTTTTAAATTTAACTTTAGTTGGTATTGTATTAATTAAGGATGAAGTTCGAAAGGAAGCTATTGAAGGAATTAAATTAGTGAATAAAGCTCATATTCAAACAGTTATGATAACTGGTGATAATAAAGATACAGCTTTTTCAATTGGAAAAGAAGTAGGGTTAATTAAAAATAATAATGATTTGATTTTAACTAGCGATGAATTAAAAACTAAATCAGATGATGAAATTAAAAAAATTCTTCCATATTTAAGAATAGTTGCTCGTGCTCTTCCTCAGGATAAAAGTAGGTTAGTTAAAATTGCTCAGGATTTAGGTTTGGTTGTTGGAATGACTGGTGATGGTGTGAATGATGCTCCAGCTTTAAAAAAGGCTGATGTTGGTTTCTCAATGGGAAGTGGAACAGAGGTTGCAAAAGAAGCAAGTGATATTGTTATTTTAGATGATAATTTTTTATCAATATCTAAAGCTATTTTATTTGGAAGAACTATTTTTAAGAGTATAAGAAAGTTCATTATTTTTCAATTAACAGTTAATATGTGTGCCATAAGTTTATCAATAATTGGTCCATTTATTGGGGTAGATACTCCTGTTACGGTTATTCAAATGTTATGGATTAATATGGTTATGGATACATTAGCTGGACTTGCTTTTTCGTTTGAACCACCATTATTAGAATATATGGATGAATATCCTAAAAAAAGAGATGAGAAAATTTTAAATAAATATATGCTTCATGAAATATTGTTTACTGGTTCTTATTCATCATTACTTTGTGTTTTCTTCTTAAAAAATCCGTTTATTCATTCATTATTTAGAAATGGAGTAAATGATGAATATTTCATGACTGCTTTTTTTGGTCTATTCATATTTATTGGTATTTTTAATTGTTTTAATGCTAGAACTAATAGACTTAATTTACTTTCGAATTTGTTAAAAAATAAAATTTTTCTAGCTACTATTATATTTATTTTTATAGTTCAATTGATTTTAATTTATTATGGAGGAGATTTATTTAGAACGGCAGGATTAACACTAAAAGAATTAGAAATAATGATTGTTATAGCTTTTACTGTTATTCCTATAGATTGGTTTAGAAAAATATTTTTAAGAAGTCGTGGTTATATAGGTGGCGTTTAGTCATCTTTTTTGTTGTAATATGGCATATATATAATTTATAGGATTATTTAAATTTTCAATTGAGTTAATTAAAAATAGATGAGTTATATTTTCTATTTAATTATTTTGACAAAACTATTTTTTTGTGGTAGTATATGCCGAAAAAGGGAGCTTGCAGTATACGGTGATATTAGGAGGAATTTATATGACAAAGGACGAATTATTAAAAGCAAAACAAAATTTATTAAAACTTGAAACA
This sequence comes from uncultured Mycoplasmatota bacterium, assembly GCA_900550255.1. Lineage (GTDB taxonomy): Bacteria > Bacillota_I > Bacilli_A > RF39 > UBA660 > UMGS1271. The sequence goes on from URQZ01000005.1 coordinate 45,681, forward strand.
TTAAAATTAAGTGGATATCCAACAATAGATAAACCATGGACTGAAAATTATAATCAAAAAGAGTTAGGAAAAGAAATTCCTAAAAGGACTGTTTTTCAAGAAATTTATAATAACAATTTCTCTTTTTCAAAAGATTTAGCGCTAGAATTTTTTGGAAGTAAGATAAATTATTCAACTTTTTTTAAAAATATTGAAGCAACAGCAAAAGCATTTCAAGAGTATGGAATAAAAAAAGGAAATTTTGTTACAATTTGTGCAGCGGGTATTCCGGAAACTGTTTATTCGTTCTATGCCTTATCAAAATTAGGCGCAGTTGCTAATATGATTGCTCCTCATTTTGAAAAAAAGGATTTAATAGCAAGAATTAGTGATTGTGAAAGTGACTTATTGATAATAATGGATGAATTTTATCCAGAATTAAAAGATGCAATAAAAAATTCAAGAATAAAAAATATAATTATTCTTCCAACTTTAAATTCTTCAATATTAAGATTCGTTTCTAAAAAATATAAATTAGATAGTCATAGTAACGAATTGTATTGGAATCAATTTATTAAAGATGGAAAGAATAGAGAAGAAAGTCAGACTATTTCATATGAAAAAGATTTACCATTAACAATGGTATATTCAAGTGGAACAACAGGTGCCTCTAAGGGTATATTATTGTCAAATGATAGTTTTCAAAATTCAATTCAATCATATCCAGCATCTGGTGTTGATATTTCAAGAGGGCAAAAGTTTTATCAAATTATACCTCCATGGTATTCAACTGGATTAAGTACATCGATACATTTGCCGTTGTCTTATGGAACGTCTGTATTTATGGATCCAAGATTTGAAAGAGATATTTTTGTAAAGAATATTGTTAAAGAAAAACCGAATTATTGTGTTGCTCCAACAAGTATGTATGAAGGTTTTTTAGATGAAAATCTAGTTAAAAATAAAGATTTATCGTTTTTTAATTATCCATTTGAGGGTGGAGAACCATTAAGTAATGAAGTTGCTACTAAGATAGAAACGGTATTTAAGCAACATGGAAGTGATGCTCGATTAAGAGTTGCTTATGGACAATGTGAATGTGGGGCAGCAATAACAACACAAACCCAAATGGCTGAAAGTACAAGAGGATCTGTTGGTATTCCATTACCTGGAATTACAATTGGTATTTTTGACGAAAAATTTAATGAATTACCTTATTATGAAAGAGGACAAATTTTAGCGAATACCCCATGTAGTATGTTAGGGTATTATAAAAACGAAAAAGCAACAAAAGAATATTTTCATATAGATAAAAATGGTATAAAATGGAATTGTACAGGAGATGTTGGATATATTGATGAAAAAGGTAATTTATTTGTTCAAGGTAGAGCATCTGATTATTCAACAATAAATGGAGAAAAAATTTATAATTTTGATATAGAGAATATTATGATGGAATTAGAGGAAATTAAAATATGTGATGTATTAGAATTTGATGATGATGGCCAAAAAGAATTAGCAGCACATATAATCTTTGCTGAAGAATTTCAAAAAAACATTAAAGTAAATAAAGATTATTTAGAAAAAAAATTACATGATATTCAACAATATATTTATGAAAAAACTAATAATGAAAATATGGTTCCATGTAGATTTAAAATTAGAGATTCATTCCCATATGCCAAGTCTGGTAAAAGAGATGTTGGAAAAATTAAACAGGAAAAGGATGGATTTTTGGTAATTAATAAAGTTGTTAGTGAAAATAAACAAAAAAAATTATCTCGTTAATGAGATATTTTTTTATCTAAAATATTTGAGAAATTGTAAAAAGGACTTATTTGTGTGGTAAAATATTGATATAGGAGAGTGAATTTATGGTTATCTCAAATCTTACATGGGTAATAATTTTTAGTTTTATGTATATTGTTGCATTGTCTTTCTTGTATTTTTCAAAGACAAGACTAGATAATGGGGAAAATAAAATATATAAGTATATCCTTATTACAAATTTAGTTGGATTGGTATTACAATTTTTATGTGATTTTGTGTCTTATAAGTATGATGTAATACCTACTATTATAAGTGACTTTGTATTACGATTATATTTAGTATATTTCATTATTTTCATATCATTACTAATTTTTTATTTAATTGAAATTTCATTTAAGCACAAAAAAATAGCCAATATAATAACTTTAATAGGAGATACATTAATAACTATTGTAGTGTTTATGCTTCCATATAATTTACATAGAGATGTGGTTCAAAAAATTTATTATACATATGGACCGGCAGTTCAAGTGGTTTTTTTCTTATCTGCTATATTAAGTTTAGTCATATTTGCAATTTTAATTGCAAAAAGAAAAAGTGTTGGTTTAAATAAAAAGGTTCTACCAATTTGGTTATATTTATTATTTGGTCTAGGTGTTATGGTTATCCAAATGAAATATCCTGAATTAGTAATAACAACAACAATGGAAAGTTTAATTTGTTTCTTAATGTATTTTACAATAGAAAATCCAGATTTAAAAATGATTACAAAATTGGAATTAGCGAAAGATCAGGCAGAAAAAGCCAATCGTGCTAAAAGTGATTTCTTATCTAGTATGTCTCATGAAATAAGAACACCATTAAATGCTATAGTTGGTTTATCAGAAGATAATTTATCTTATGAATCAAAATGTCCTCCTGAGGTAATAGAAAATTCACATGATATTGTGAATGCTTCACAAACATTACTTGAAATAGTTGGAAACATTTTGGATATAAATAAAATAGAATCTGAAAAACTAGAAATTGTAGAACATTCTTATAATTTTAAGGAAAGTATTACAAGTATGTGCAAAGTTACTACGACTAGAATTGGGGAAAAAGATATTAAATTCAATTTAAATATATCTGATGATTTACCTTATGAATTGATAGGTGATAAAGTTCATGTAAAAGAAATTGTTAATAATATTTTAACTAATGCAATTAAATATACAGAACAAGGTGAAATTAATTTAAGTGTTAAATGCGTTAATGATTATAATAAAAGATTGTCTAATTTAATAATTACATGTCAAGATACAGGAAGAGGAATAAAGAAAGAATATATATCAAAATTATTTACAAAATTTGAAAGATTAGACATTGAAAAGAATACAACTACGGAGGGAACAGGACTTGGACTTGCAATAACTAAAGCATTGATAGAAATGATGGGTGGAACGATTAATGTAAGTAGCCAATTTGGAAAAGGTTCAATTTTTGTGGTAAATATTCCACAAAAAGTTAGTAAATTTCAAAGACCAATGACTGAAAAAGAAATTATGGATACAGCTTCAAGACTTTTGAATAATAATAATAATACAACTAAAGAAAGTAATACAACTAATATTGATTATGGACATAGAAAAATATTAATAGTAGATGATAATAAATTAAATATTAAAGTAGCAAAACGAGCAATCTCTGATTTTGATTTTGAAATTGATGAATGTTATGATGGACTTGAATGTTTGAATAAAGTTGTTGTTGGAAACGAATATGATTTAATTTTAATGGATATAATGATGCCTAATATGAGTGGAGAAACAGCAATAAAAAAATTAAAAGAAAATTCGAATTTTAGAATTCCGGTAATAGCTCTTACTGCTGATGCTGTATCTGGTGCAAAAGAAAAATATGTAAGTGAAGGTTTTGTTGATTATATTGCAAAGCCATTTAACAAGGATCAAATAAAACAAAAACTAGATATTATTTTTAATGATAGGAATATGTCAAATACCAATAAACGTTAACTTTTAGGAATTCAAAAATAGAAGTTAGAAAATTCATAGAATATAGTTATTTAGAACAAAAGAAGAATTAGAAAAGTCGTGGTTATATAGGTGGCGTTTAGTCATCTTTTTTTTGTTATTGGTCGGTATTGTGTTGACTTTATTGTCAAATAATGTCTATAATTTAAATAGGTGATGTTATGGTTTTATCATATAAAGAACTTACAAAAAGGGGCTTTAGTGATTATAAAATAAAGAAAATGCTTGCAGAAAAAAAGTTGTTCTTTATAAAAAAAGGAATGTATTCCAGTTCAAAAGATTTTGATTATTTAGAGTATATTTCTAAAAAACATCCTAATGCTATTGTTACGCTTGAAAGTGCATGTTATTGTTATGGTTTGTTAAAAAAAAAGAAGGACTATTATAGGATTGCTACAAAACAAAAGGATAGAAAGATAAATGATGAATTTATCAAACAAATTTTTATGACTGATTCTTTATATAGTATTGGTGTTAATGTTATTACTTATAAAGGGTTTAAAATTAAAATTTATGATTTAGAAAGAACTTTAGTTGAGGTAGCTCGAAATAAGATTTTACTTAGTTATGAAGATTATCATGAAATTATGAATAATTATAAAAAATTATTTCGCTTAGTTAATAAGGAAAAATTATATAATTATGTTAGTTGTTTTAAAGATAGTCGTATTGAAAAAAGGATAAAGAGGGAATTGGATTTATAAATTTTTCGACCTTGTGTTGTTTACTGATTGCGAAAACTGGAGTGATAAAATGATAAAATTTATAGTATGTGATGATATTAAAGAATTTAGATTAAAGATAAAAGATTTTATAAACGATGTTTTAGTAGGTAGTAAGTTGGAATATGATGTTATTCAATTTGAAAAGTATGACAAGGATTTTGCTAAATTAATAAAAAATGATGGCGCAGCCAAAATATATATATTGGATATTGAATTAAAGGAAGGCATTTCTGGAATAGATATTGCTAGAAGAATTAGAAAAGTTGATTGGGATAGCATTATAATTATGGTTACTTCTCACAATGAATTAGGTTATGATGCTTTGAAAGCTCAAATAATGTTATTAGATTTTATATCTAAGTATGATAATTGTGAAAAGAATTTAAAAAGAGTTTTAAAGAAAGCAATAAAACAAATTGATTCTAAAAAAGTTATTGCTTATGAATATTTAGGTGTTGCTTATAGAGTTTATTTAGATGATATTATTTATGTCGTTAAAGATACAGTTGATCGAAAGTGTATTATTAAAACAGATTATAATGAAGTTATTGCTAATAAAAATATGAATGAAGTAATTGATGAGTTAGATGAGAGATTTTATTTAACGCATCAAAGTTGTTTAGTAAATACTCAAAAAATTTCTAGAATCGATTTTAAAAATAATACTATTTATTTTCAAAATGGAATGAGTATAAATTTACTTTCTAGAGATAAAAGGAAAGGATTAAAGAAATATGTTGGAGTTAAGTAGTTGGTTTATAATAGGTATTATTTACAATTATTTTTATTGTTATATATATTCTAGATTTAATAATAAAGAAAAATTTAAAATAAATAAAACTAATATATTAATCTGTTTATTAATTTCTTTTTTGTATTGTCTAGTTTTAACATTTGAAACAAAAGAAATTATGGTGATTTTCAAATTTATATTAACTATGTTATTATTTAAAATAGTATATAATGATAATTTATCAAAATTATTGATTAATTCTTTTTTTATATATGTCATATTTGCTATAGGTGAAATGTTTTTTGCAATAATATTTGTGATGCTGTTAAATATTGATAAGACATTTGTTCAAACCAATTTTATTGGAATAATTTTTGCTAATGTATCAATTTTGGTGATAGTTTTAATTCTTATAAATTTTCATTTTATAGAAAAAAATATAGTGCGTATAATTGAATGGTATAAAAATAAAAAAATAGTCAATAATATTATTCTAATTTTTTTTGGATTAATTATGATGTTTTTCTTTATATTTTATAATTATTTAAAAATAGAATCTAAAGAAATATTTTTTATAAATAATGCTTTTTTTATAAGTGTAATAATATTTATAATAAGTTTTTTTAAGGAAAAAACAGATAATGCACGATTATCGTCAGAGTATGATCAATTATTAGATTATGTAAAAACTTATGAAGAGGTAATAGAAGAAAAAAGTAAAAATCAACATGAATATAATAATCAGTTAATACTAATTAGAGAAATGTTAGGAAACAGAAACAAAAAAGTAAGGGAATACATTGATCAAATATTATCTATAGAAAATGAGCAAAGTAAAAGTAATTGGTTGAATAAAATTAAAAATATACCAAATGGTGGACTTAAAGGATTAATACATTACAAAATTGTTGAAATGGAAAAGAAAAAAATAAAGTTATATATAGATATAAATGAAAATGTTAATAATAAAAAAACTAATAAATATTTAAGAGACAATTTAAATGATATAAGTAAAATTATAGGTGTATATTTAGATAACGCTAGAGAAGCTGCATTGAAAAGTAAGGAAAAGTATATAATAATAGAAGTTGAATGTAATAAAGACAAACTAAATTTTTCTATATCAAATACATATAAGGGTAGAATTAATCTGAGCAAAATTGATAATGCCGGTTATAGTAAAAAAGGAAAAAATAGAGGATATGGATTATCATTAGTTCATGATATAATTTCGAAAAGAGATGATGTAGAACAGTATAGAGAATTTAATGGAATTTATTTTGTTCAGCATATTTGTTTAAAATATAAAAAATAAGACTCAAAGGTCTTATTTTTCTATAATACTTTTTGGACATTCTGGTTCATCATATAACCATGTTAAACATTCGCTATTACTATTACTTATTGATAAATTTGCAACCATTCCAAATATTTTTGATAAAAATCCCATTTTTCTTCCTCCTTTTTATTCTATATTAAACATTTAATGTTTAACCTAAATTATTTTCTAATATATAAGTTTTATAATTGTTATAACTTAAATTAAAAATCTTATATGTTATAGGTAAAATCATAAATACTTCATTCCAAATTCCAAATATAATTAAATTTGAAATAGTATCATCCTTAATAATTAAACTTAATATTACTAAAAATATACATTTAATAGTTGTTTTAAACTTATACATTTCTCTTTTTTCCTTTTTAATTAAAGGTCTTTTTTTTGTATCAGCTGGAGCGTATATATATATTAGTAAAATAGAACAAATCCCTAATAGAAATTTAAAATTAAGAGGAATGTTTATTATCTTTGATAGTAGTGGAAAACACAAGAATACAATAGAGGATGATAATAAACATATCCAACTTTTAGTGGCGTGTAAACCAAATCCAGTAGATCTTAATACATTAAATATTACTAACATAATTAACATCTCTTTGAACACTCCTAAAATTAATGAAAAGGCAGCTATAATTATCAACTTTGTAAAAGATAAATAGAACCCTTCGAGACTATACCTCATTTCAGCTATTTTAATGTCATCATAATCTGGATGTGATTCTTTTATGCAATTGATTGCAAAGTTTAGAAAATTTTTTTTCATAAATAATACCGCCTTATCCTGAAGAAATGTTATCATGAAAAAAGGCTGAAAATTTTGATTTCTACTTGTTTTACATTTGCACTAGCACAAGTTGTTTATTAACAAAAATCGACATATTTAAAAATTACCAAATTGACATAAAAAATGCCCGAATTTGCAACTTTCGTTGTATACCTGCATTTTATTTGATAATATCGTATCGTGACTGTTAGATTGTAGTCGCTAGTCATTAAATATTTTGTCGTTTTTTGATGACTGAAATTTATTGAAAAAGGTGGTTAGAAAAATGTATAGTGATAATGTAAGAGGTAAGCTTACTAGAGGGGAGATGTCAGCATTGAAAGGTAAAGTAAAATGGTTCAACAATGAAAAGGGTTTTGGTTTTATCGAATACAATGATTGTGAAGATATTTTTGTTCATTACTCTTCGATTTTATCTGAAGGATATAAAACCTTAGTTGAAGGACAATATGTTGAATTTGAATTAGTAAGAACTGATAAAGGTCTTCAAGCAAAAAATGTTGTAGAAATCAAAACTACTTTAGTATAGTAGTTTTTTTTGTTTCAATAAAAAAAGAATTGTGTTATAATTAAAGTAGGAAGGGTGATATCATGAAATTTAATATTCGTGGAAGTAAAGACATCTTAGATGAATCAGTAAAAAATTACATTGAAACAAAAATTGGAAAACTAGACAAATACTTTGAAAATCCAGATGAAATAACAGCAAACATCTTAGTTAAAGAATCAGGAATAAAAGAAACAATTGAAGTTACAATTCCAATAAAGAAAGCCATTCTTAGAGCAGAAGATAGTAACAAAGATATTTATGCTGCTATTGATTTAGTTTTAGAAAAACTAGAAAGACAAATTCGTAAGAATAAAACAAAAATCAAACATAAAACAAATAAGGAAAATATAGATGTATTTATTGACTTTGAAATAACAGAAGAAGAAGTTAATAATAATAAAATTATAAAAAGAAAAAAAGTTGAAAATAAACCAATGGATGAAGAAGAAGCAATATTACAAATGGATCTTTTAGGACATGACTTCTTTATATTTAAAAACATTTCAACTGATAATGTTGCCGTTGTATATAGAAGAAAAGACGGAGATTATGGAATTATAGAAATGATATAGCTAAAAGTTCTTTTAAATAAGAACTTTTTTAATTAAATTACTATTATTTTTTTGGTTTTTTTGATAAAATATAATATAGTTATTTAGAAAGGATGATATGAATGTCATTTTTCAAAAAAATATTTGATCATGAATATAAAGAATTAGAAAAATTTAAAAAAATAGCTGATGAAATAATGGAATTAGATCCAGTAATCAGTAAATTAACAGATAAAGAATTAAAAGGAAAAACAAAAGAATTTAAAGAAAGACTTGAAAATGACGAAACACTAGAAGATCTTTTAGTGGAAGCTTTCGCAGTAGCACGTGAAGCAGCCTTCCGTGTAATTGGTGAGAAGCCTTACTATGTCCAAATTTTAGGTGGACTTGCTATTCATTATGGTAATATAGCTGAAATGAAAACAGGTGAAGGAAAGACACTTACTGAAACAATGCCAGCATACTTAAATGCTCTAACAGGAGATGGAGTACATATTATTACTGTAAACGAATACCTAGCAGGCAGAGATGCTGAATGGATGGGAGAAATCTATCGTTTCTTAGGACTTACAGTAGGAATAAATTATCGAGAAAATACAGCTCAAGAAAAAAAAGAAGCTTATAACTGCGATATTATGTATACAACTAATAATGAATTAGGTTTTGATTATTTGAGAGACAATATGGTAGTTAAAGCAGATCAAAGAGTTCAAAGACCACTTAATTTCGTAATCGTAGATGAAGTAGACTCAGTTTTAATAGATGAGGCAAGAACGCCACTTATTATATCTGGTGGTCATATGGAATCTGCTAATTTATATATAGATGCAGATAAATTTGTAAAGAAATTAAAAGAAAATGATGGATATATATATGATGAGAAGAGTAAAGCTGTAACTTTGGATGATAAAGGTATAAAGTTAGGTGAAGAATACTTTAGAGTTAACAATTTATATGATATAAATAATACAACTTTAGTTCATCATATTAATCAAGCTTTAAAAGCTAATTATGCTATGAAAAATGACTTTGATTATGTTGTAAAAGAAGGAAAAGTTATAATTGTAGACCAATTTACAGGAAGACTAATGCCAGGTAGAAGTTACTCAGATGGTCTTCATCAAGCAATAGAAGCTAAAGAAGGTGTTGAAATTGAACAAGAAACAAGAACTTTAGCTACAATTACATTCCAAAACTTATTTAGAATGTATAAAAAAATATCTGGTATGACAGGTACAGCTAAAACAGAAGAAGAAGAATTCAGAGAAATTTATAATATGTATGTTATAACAATTCCAACTAATAAACCTGTTATTAGAGAAGATTTTGGAGATTTAATTTTTGCGACTAAAAAAGGTAAATATAAAGCAATCGTTAATGAAATTAAAGAAAGACATGCTAAAGGTCAACCAGTACTTGTCGGTACTATAGCTGTTGAAACTAGTGAATTAATAAGTTCAATGTTAAAAAAAGAACATATTAAACATGAGGTTTTAAATGCAAAAAACCATGCACGTGAAGCTGAAATAATTGCAAATGCTGGTAAAAAAGGATCAGTAACAATTGCAACAAACATGGCTGGACGTGGAACAGACATTAAGATAGATGATGAAGTAAGACAACTTGGAGGATTATGTGTTCTTGGAACAGAACGTCATGAATCAAGACGTATTGATAACCAATTAAGAGGACGTTCAGGTCGTCAAGGTGATCCAGGTGTATCTCAATTCTGTGTTTCATTTGAAGATGATTTAATGGTTAGATTTGGAACTGATAAAGCAAAAGGTATTTTAGCTCGTGCTGGATTTGATGAAGATGCTTCTATTAGAATTGGAATGTTATCAAAATCAATTGAATCAGCTCAAAAAAGAGTTGAAGGAAATAACTTCGATATAAGAAAAACTTTACTTCAATATGATGATGTTATAAATCAACAAAGAGAATATATTTATGAAAAAAGAAATGAAATCTTAGATTGTGATTCAATTCATGAAACAGTGTTAGAAACATTTAAAAATTTTATAACTGATTTAGTTAATAGTCATATTATGCCAGAAGGATATTTAACTGAAAATGATTTAAATGAAATTTTAGAGTTTACTAATGAACATTTATTAAAAAGAAAATTAGATTTGATTGATATCAAAGATAGAACTGAAGATGAATTAATTGAATACTTATATGAAAGAGTATTAAAAGAATATGATGAAAAACTAAGTGAAATTCCAGAAGAAGTTGCAAATGAATTTGAAAAAGCTATTTCTCTTAGAGTTATTGATACTCATTGGATGAATCATATTAATACAATGTCACATTTAAGAGAGGGAATTGGTCTTAGAAGTTATGCTCAAGAAAATCCTTTAAGAGCTTATACTAATGAAGGATTTGAGTTATATGATGAGTTATTAAATACAATTGATCAAGAAACAACTATGTTCCTATTAAAATCAGAAATAAGACAAAATATAGAAAGAAAACAAGTTGTAAAGGGAAAAGCTGTAACGGATAACAATAAAACAAAAAAAGCAACACCTAAAAGAGTTAACAAAATAGGTAGAAATGACCCATGTCCATGTGGAAGTGGTAAGAAATACAAACAATGCTGTGGTAAATAGCTTATAAAATAAGTCTTTCCAGAGATTTGGAAGGACAAAAAAATCTTGAAATTTGTCATCTGTCATCCATTTGTCATCCAAAAATGAAAAAGATGACAAAGATGACTTATGGGAGTTAGTATCTAATGCTAACTCTTTTTCATTTGCTGATATTAGGGAGGAAAAATTATGATTAATATCAGAAAAAGAGGAAAAGTCTATCAATATTCATTTGAAATTGCGAAAGTTGATGGAAAAAGACGACAAATAACAAAGTCAGGATTTGCTACAAAGTCAGAAGCACAGAAAGCAGGAGTTATAGCATATAATGAATATATGAATAACGGAAAAATATTTAATTCAAGTAATATGTCTTATGCAGATTACTTAGAGTATTGGATTAGCACATATGCAAATCTGAATTTAAAATATTCCACAATAGTAACTTATTACAATATAATAAAAATTCATTTAAAACCAAGAATTGGTCATTATATGTTATCTCAAATTGACTCAAGATTATTACAGCAAACTATTAATAAAATTTATGTAGATAATTCATTTTCAAAAAATTATATTGCAAGTATATTAAAAGTAATAAAGGGTTCTTTTAAATATGCATGTTATTCTTTAAATCTTATCAATGAAAATTCAGCAGAAAGAGTTCATGCACCAAGAATGAATAAAATTGATAAGGATCCAGTTCATATATTTACACAGGAAGAAATGGAAAAAATATTAAAAAATATAGACAAGAGAAAAATATGATACAGGCAGAATTAGCAGAAAAAGCAGATTTATCACATGATTATATAAGACAAATAGAGTCTGAAAAGATTGCTAATACTTTTTTCTGTACAAACAGTATATGATATTTCAAAGGCACTTGACATTAGTATAGAATTATTATTTAAGGTTGAATAAAGTATGTAATAATATTTATGTACTTTTTGATTTTATTATATATAAGTATGATATAATATAGATATATTTCTGATTGGAGGTATGTTTATATGGATAATTTTAATCTGAACTTATTTAAATATTTTTATTATGTTGTGCTATACAACGGAGTCACCAATGCATCTAAAAATTTAAGTGTTGCACAACCATCTTTAAGTTTAAGTATTAAAAATTTAGAAGGTCAGTTACAAAAGGCATTAATTGATAGAACAAGTAAACAATTTATGTTAACTGATGAAGGAGAAAAACTTTTTGAATTGTTAAAACCATTTTTTGAAAATATGGAAAAAAATATAGATTTTTCTAATAAGAAAAATAAATATGAAGTAATAAATATAGGTATACGTTATTGCTATGCAAAAAGTATATTAAGTAATTTTATTACCCTATATAGTCAAGAACATCCTAAAATTAAATTAAATATAGATTTATATTCTAAACTAAATTTTGAAAAGGTAAAGAACAAAGAATATGATATTGTAATTGATGATTACGATTATGTAAGTCAATTGGAAAATATATCAATTGAAAATTTAATTAGTATAAAGAACTATTTTATATGTGGTAATAAATATTATAATGATTTTAAAGATGTAAGAAGTATAAGTGAACTTGATGAAGCACCTTTTATTTCTTATAGGCCATCATTAAAAACTGGAAAATTTAGAAAGTTATGTTATGATAACAATGTAAGTTTTATTGAACTATATAATGTTAATGAATCAGATTTATATTTTGATTTATTGATTAAAAATTCAGTAATAGGTTTTACAAATGAGATACTTTTAAAAGAGTATTTAAACAATAATGATATTAACATAATTAAAGTTTGTGAAGAAATATTCAATGATCAAATTTCACTAGCAATATCTAAAAGAAATAAGAATATAGATGAGTTTTCAAAAATGTTAATATCATATATAAATGAGGTGTTATAATGGAAAAATGGGATTTATATGATAATAAATTAGATAAAACGAATTTATCTGTGTTTAGTGATGAAGAAATTCCTAATGGATATTATCATATGGCAATTGATATATGGATAGTAAATAATGAAAAAAAATTAATGTTAGTTAAAAATAGCATAGATTATACTAAGCTATATCCTGACTATTGGGTGAATATTGGTGGTAATTTATTAAGCAACGAAAATATAGAGTTTTGTATTAAAAGAGTTTTAAATGATAAATTAGGATTAAATATAAATACATTTAATTATGAAATTAAACATCCTATAAAAAGAGATCCACATAAATATGCTTATATGACTTGTATTTTATTTGAAGATATAAATATTAAAAATATTGAATTAAGTGATTCTAACTATGCAGATATTAATTTTTTTACTAAGGATGAAGTGAAAAGAATGTGCAATAATGGGGAAGTTGCTTATTATTTGATAGATAGAATTAATGATCAAATAATAGATTATTTAAATTAAAGATTTTGCTAAATAAACAAAATCTTTTTTTAATATTAAAAAAAATTATATAGTATATTGATTTTTGGTATTTTTAATTATATAGGTTTTTAGTATATAATTTGATTAATGAGGTGATATAATGCTTGAAAATCCAGGATCAATAGAAAGATTATTAGAAAAAAATCCACTTTTACGAAATAAGGTTAGAGGATTACCTAATTTAGGTAAAAGATTAAATGAAGAAGAATTTTCTACTGAAGTAAAAGAAATATATAATGCTTTCTCTATTTATGGTAATGATTTATATATTTTGGAGAATGAAAAAATAAAAGATTTAGAAACTAGATCATTAGGTGGTGGAAGTCCAATGAAAACTGGTGCTTTTCCATTGTGTAAAAAAAGTATGATGGATACAATTCAATCTGATGACATGTTTGAATATCCATTAGCAGCTGGAGATGAAAAATCAAGAGAAGAAATAGTAGAATATTTAATTAAAGAAGGATTTAAAAGTAAAAATGGTGTAAACAAAGATAATATAATTTTTACAATATCATCAACACAAGCTTTTAATTTAATAATGAATTTGATTGCACGACCACATGATGTTGTATTAATGACTGGACCGAATTATGGATTATTTACATTTGTTCCAGAGAGAAGTGCAGGTGCAACAGTTGAAATTTTACCATTATCTGCTGATGATAATTGGCAAGTAAATCCTGAAAAATTAAAAAATAAAATTAATGAATTAAATAAACAATTAGAAGAAAAATATAAAGATAAACTAGATTATGTTCCAAAGGTTGTTGCATTTTTAAATGAAAATCCTCATAATCCATTAGGAAAAGTTATGGGAAAAAATGAAAGCAAATTGCTTTATAATATTGGTAAAGTTTGTTTAGAAGAAGGCGTATTTGTCATTGATGATATTATTTATAGGGATTTAACATTTGATAGAGATAATATGGCTATGCCAATGGGAACTAATCCTGAGTTATTTGATAATACAATAACTATTACAGGTTTGTCAAAATGTTATGGTTTAGCTTCATTACGTGCAGGAATGATCGTGGCACCAGAACCTATAATTAGAGGGGTTAGAAATTTAATTTTTCAAAATATGGATTCTTCACCAGTTTTACAAGGAAAAGCGTTGGCAGGTGCATTTAATTCATCAAATGAGAGATATATTGAATATGAAAAGTATTTTAATCCAATTATAAAAGAATATAAGTATAGATTAGAATTACTTAAAGCGTTAGTAGAGGGAATTGATTACATAACAGATTTAAAGTTAAAATTGGCAATTGAATGTGATATTAGAAAATATGCATCAAATGATTTTAATTGTAATGAATTATTGGAAGGAATTCCAAATGTTCATTTTCTAAAAAATTCAATACCAGATTCAGGATTCTTTGCATTATTAGATTATTCTAATTTAAAAGGAAAATCTGCTGATGGAAGAACAATAACTTCCGAAATTGAATTATTGAAATACATGTATGAGCAAGAAAAAATTAAGATTATTCTTGGTCAATCAATTTCATTTCCAAATAAAGAACAATTAATCGGTAGGGTTACAACAGCATTAGAACGAAATGAATTAATTAATCATATGGGAGCAATGAATAAATGCTTAAGGAAATTGAGGTAGCTATGTATAGAATTGGAATTGTTTCATGTGATAAATGGAAAAATAAAATAATAGAAGATATTTTGTTAAAAGAAGAATTAACTAGTATGGGTCATAATGCTGAAATAATTTCTTGGCAACAACCATTAAATAACAATTATGATATATTGATATTAAGATCAGTTTGGGGATATCAAAATGATTATTCTAATTTCAAAAAATGGTTGATATCCTTAAATGATAAGAAAATTAAAATTGTTAATGATGTAGATTTGATTATTAATAATATTGATAAATTTAGACAATTTGAGATACTAAAAAAATATAATAAGAGTATTATTAAAACCGTTTTTTTAAAAGATTATATTGCTGATTTTCAAAGTTTAGAAGAAAAAATAAATTCAATTAAGAGTGATCTTTGTGTAATTAAACCATCAATTTCTGGTAGTGGTGAAAATACTTTTCTTTTTTCAAAGACAAATAAATTAATTGATATACCTAATTTCATAAAAAAAGATGAAGTATTAAAAAAAATAAATATAATATTAGAAAAAAATGACGATTGTCGAATAATGATTCAACCATATATAAAAGAAATTAATAGTGGTGAATATTCGTGTATATTTATAGATGGTAATTTATCTCATGTGATGCTAAGATTTCCAAATGTTTTTCATGAAAAGAAACAACCATACATAATAAATGAAGTACCTAAATGTATTATGGATTTAGCAATGGCTATTGAAAAAATTCCAGAATATTCAAATTATTTATATATGCGAGTTGATATTGTAATTCAAAATGGTATTGCAAAAGTAATGGAAGTAGAACTTGCTGAACCAGATTTATTAACAAGATATGTAGATACATATGAAAAACAAAATGAAATAATCAAATCTTTATCAGAGGGTTTGGAAAGGAGAATAAAATAATGAATTCTATAAAAATAGCATTTACTGGTGGACCATGTGGTGGAAAAAGTACATCATTAAATTATTTTAAAGAACAATTAAAAAAAGAAAATTACAATATTGGTATTGTTTCTGAAACAGCAACGGAACTTTTATCATTAGGTATTCTTCCTGGAAATAATATTACTTTAATAGATTTTCAAAATCTTTTATTCAAAATTCAATTTATAAAAGAATATAAAAAGGAGAACGAAAAACAAATATTGTTATGTGATAGAGGATTATTAGATGGGAATGTGTATTTAGAAAATAATGCTTTTGAAAAAATATTATTTGATAATAGAATAAAAAAAGATGAACTTATTTCAACATATGATGGTGTACTTTATTTTAAAACAATAGCAAATGATTTTCCAGAAAAATTCAAGCTGATGAGAAAATATGAAACACCAGAAGTTGGAATTACTAGAGATAAAAAATGTTATATGGTTTGGCTTGATAAAATTATAAATGATGAGTGCGATAATCAAAATGGTATAGAATTTAAACAAGTTCAATTATTTGATTATTTAATAAAACATTTAGATTCTATTGATATGACTAAAACCAAAACATTGTCGGATTATTATGATATAAATCACTTAAATTTTATTAAAAATAGTATAGATAATATTTTTAATAAAAGTATATTTTCTGATGATCAAATTCAAAAAGTAAGGAGATTGACTATATGAAAACATTATTATATTTTGAAGAGTATGAAAGTAATTTATCTCACAAACTTTTTGAAAGAACTGATATTTTGCCAATAATATTGAGAACAACTAAAAATATGAGGTTTTTTTCTCAAGAATATTTAAAAGAAACACAAAAATATAAAATTTATATTGTAGATTATTTCAATGATATGGATGAGGAAGTTATAAAATTTAAAAAATGGTTATATGAGAATAAGTTAGTTATTGATTATTTTTTAAATGATTCTGAATATTATTTGGAATATTCAAATAAATTTGCAGAAAAATTAGGATTAAATGCATTATCTGCACAACAAATTTTGTGGGTAAGAGATAAAGTAGAAATGAAAAAAAGGTTTCGAGAAATTGGATTGGATACAGTTGATTTTTATGAAGTTAATGATAAAAATGAAATAAAAAAAATATTTTTTGAATCAGGTAGAGAAAAGATGATTTTTAAGCCACGTCGTGGTATGAATAGCATAGATACATATATAATTAATTCGGAAGATGATATTGATAATTTAAATATAAATATAGAACCTGGAAAATATATGCTTGAACAATTTTGTTATGATCATGAGTGGTCAATAGAAAGCATTGTACAAGATGGAAAAGTAATAGATTCATATGTTACGTATATCCCAAATCCTACAATTTGGGCATCTATTGCAAATGAACTAAATTGTCATATGACTATCCCAAAAATTCCAAACTATTTTAAATTTACACCAAAGGAGTATATTCAACAGATAGTTTCAGGTATGAATCTTAAAGATGGTGCAATGACAATTGAAGTATTTATCAGTAATGATGGAAATATTAAAGCTAGTGAATTAGGATGGAGATTGCCTGGATGTCAAGCTACATTAAATCATAGTTATTCATATGGAATAGATATTTATAATGCATTACTAGATATTGCCATTCATGATAAAGTTAGTTTTCAATATAGAAATCCTATAATAAGTGTCGGAGATTTATATTTGCCTAATAAGGAAGGTATAATTAGTAACATTACTCCATTATCGGATTTATTAAAAATGGACGGAGCAATTGATGGTGAATTATTTACTAAAGTAGGTGAATTTCAAAAGAAAAGAAGAGTGGGAAATGATGCCTCAGGATGGATTCAAGTTGCTGGTGCAGATGAAAACGACACATTGAGAAAAATGCAGTATATTTTTGATAATTTTGAAATAGAAGTTAAAGATGAGTACAAGGAGAAAAAATATGTTAAAAAAATTTAGTTTAGTAATTTTGTTTAGTATTTTATTCATAACAGGATGTACAAATAAGGTAAAAGTAATAAATAGTATAGAAGATTTAAGTAGTAGCAATATAGGCGTTTATACTGGCTCTGAATATGATATTATTCTTTCCAAAAAAATATCTGATGCAAAACCAAAATATTATAATAGTTATAGTGATCAAATTTCTGCATTAAAATCTGGTAAAATTGATGGCTTTTTAAGTGATGAGCCATTAGCAAAAGAAATAATTAATAATAATAAAAATCTAAAAATATTGAAAAAAATAACCAATGATAGTTATGCCTATGCAATAAATCCGAAAAAAAATGATTTAAAGAAACAAATAGATGAGCAATTAAAAAAAATGAAAGATAATGGAATTTTATCTTCATTTGAAGAAAAATGGATGGGTAATGACGAAGAAAAAAAAGTTTTAGGAAATTATAAATACGATCCTATAAATGGAATCATAAAGTATGCAACTGTATCAGGATCGGCACCATTTGCGTATATGAAAGACAATAAAATTGTTGGTTATGATATTGATGTAATGATGTATATATGTAAAGAATTAGGATATAAATTAGAAATTATTGAAATGTCATTTGATGGTATTATTCCAGCGTTAAAATCTGGAAAAGTAGATATATCTGGTTGCTCAATAATTGTAACGGAAGAAAGAAAAAAATCAGTTATATTTTCAGAACCTAATTATACGGGCGGAATAGTAATAGTCACAAGGAAGTAAGTAAATGAAACGGAAAAATATATATTATATTGTTATAATTTTTTTAATAATTTTGATAACTATATTTAATTATAATGATATAGTTAAAAATTTTAATAACATAGTAATAAGTTTTAATAGAACTTTAATTGAGGAAGATAGATATTTATTAATGCTTGAAGGACTAAAGTCAACTTTAGTTATATCTATTTTTTCTATAATATTTGGAACAGTAATTGCATTTGTAATATTTTTGATGAGAGTAACAAAATTACCAAAATTAAGCAAGTTTATTGTTTCATTGTTGCAAGGAACACCATGTACAGTGTTATTATTAATTCTATATTATGTTGTGTTTGGAAAAGTTAACATTGAGCCTTTAATAGTAGCAATTATTGCATTTTCAATTTATTTCGCTGCATATGTATCAGAGATTATTAGAGGGGCATATAATTCACTAAATAAAAATCAAATTTTATCAGCTTATTCATTAGGCTTTAATAAAGTTCAAACATTTAAATATGTTATATTACCACAAGTATTAACTTACACGATTCCTGTATATAAAAACGAATGTATTTCATTAATAAAAATGACATCAATTGCTGGATATATTTCAATAATGGATTTAACAAAATCTAGTGATATTATAAGAAATAGAACATATGAGGCATTTTTTCCATTGATATTTACTGCGTTTGTATATTTTGTGATTTGCAAAATTGTTAGCTATTTATTAGATACAATTTATAAAAAAATTAATAAAAGAGGTGCAAAGAATGAAAAGTAATATAATTTTGCAATTATGTGATATTAGTAAATATTATAAAAATAATATGATATTCAATAATATAAATTTAACAGTTAATAAAGGTGAAGTTGTTTCAATAATAGGAAAAAGTGGATGTGGCAAAAGTTCGCTGCTAAAATGTATAAATAAATTAGAAAAAATTCAACAAGGAAAAATATTTATATATAATCATGATGTTGAAAATATAAAAGTTGAAGACTTAAGAAAAAGAGTTGGTATTGTATTTCAAGATTATAATTTGTTTAGTCATTTAACAGTAATTGAAAATTTGACTATAGGATTAATGAAAATCAAAAAAATGACAAAAAGTGAAAGCATAAAAAAAGCTGAGGAAATATTAAAGAAAATTGATTTAATAGATAAAAAAAATAATTATCCAGATGAATTATCAGGCGGACAGCAACAAAGAGTTGCAATTGCAAGAACTATTTTAATGAAACCTAATTTAATTTTGCTGGATGAACCTACAAGTGCTTTAGATAAAGAAAGTAAAAATAGTGTTTTTGATATGATAAAAGAATTAGTAAAAGAAAATATGACTATGATTATAGTTTCACATGAAGAACAATTTGTTGAAGAAATATCTGATAGGATTTTTAAATTAAATAAACATGAATTAAAGGAGATGAAAAAATGACAAATAAAGATTTGAGCATAGATGAATATAATAAACAGGAAATAGATGGAAAGGTAAATTTATCAAATAGATTTATAAGAGCATTTAGACCTAAATTATTTGAAAATGGAGGTTTTCCAACTACTGTTGTTAAAGAAGAAGAATTAATTAGATACATAGACAGTATGCATGCTTATAGTTTAGAAAGACATTTTAAGGAATTATGTGGTGGAATAACCAAAGAAGAGTTTGAATTGTTAAAAAAATGTACTAGTGATATATTTGATGTAACAAAAAAATATTATGATGGTGATTTCTTAGTAAAAGCACCTATGATTGCTTCTATATGTGAAAAAAGAATTATAGAAGCTGCACTTGGAACAACTAATTCTAAAAGAGTTTTTGAAATTGGTGGGGGTGCAGGAACATTAGGATCTTTATTGTTAGAAGACAAAGTAAACTATTCTGCAACTGATGTTACTCAAGCATTTTATTTAGTACAAAATAGATTATATAACTACATCACAAAATTTAATGTTAATGAATTAGCAAAAGAAAAATTAGATGAAAAATCTCCCTGTATTCATGTTCCATATTGGGAATTATGGAATTTAAAGGATAAACCATTTAATATTGATTTAGTTGTTTCTAATCATGCATTATTAGAGATGAGCCCTAATTCATTGAGATTTTATTTGAATTTTTGTAGAACAGCAATGGAAAAAAGTAATGATGGATTATTTGTTTTTCAAGGAGGAGGTTGGAGAATAGAACAAAATTTAATAGACTTAATTCAATTGTTTGATGAATATGGTTATAATTTAAAATATTTCGATCATAGTAAGGAAATTGCAGCATTTTCATTAAGTAGTGGAAGTGTTACAAAAGAAGTATTAGAAGCATTAAAAGAATTGTTGAAACAAGATGTTGAAAATGAAAAAATTTATGCATTAGGTAATCATATTAGAACAAGATTAAACAAAGATAAAATATATTATTGTGGTGATCTTGGTGAACGAATGAATGATAAATTTAATCAAATAAAACAAGCGCCAAAAATTGCTTTTGAAGAATTATTAGAATTTTATAGTCAATTTGATAGTATTAAAGAATCTCCTGATGATGAATTTGGAAATTATATATTGAGTAAAAGGAAGGTTTTGGAATGAGCACTATAATTTTTGTTGGTGGATCAACAGCAAGTGGAAAAAGTACATTTGCAAAAGAATTAAACAAAAATTTAGATGGAAGTTTTATGTATAGAAGATTTCAATGTTTTTATGATATTGCAAAGTTTAGAAATATTCCCTCTGATGAAATATTTGATAAAGTTTCTTCTGATGAGGTTGATAACTTTTTCCTAGAAAAATGCTTGAAACATGATTATATAATTTCGGATGTTCATTATGCTGTTCAATTATTTCAAACAAAATCAAATTCAGAAATAGATGATAAATATTATCCAACAATATCAAATGAGTTAATTAATAAGTTTTTGAATAATGATGTAAAAATAATTTGTATATATATATCTTGTTCTCCAAAAGAATGTGTTGAAAGATCAAATATAAGATATTTAGAAACAGGAAAAGAAATAAAATATAAAACTATAGAACAAGCTATTATTGAGAATAATCATGAAAATTATGAATGGTATAGACTTTTAAATAATAAAGATATTTTAGGAATTGAATTAGATTCTGAAAACTATAAACCAACAGAACTTGTTGAACAATTTATTAATGTCATCAAAGAAGAAAAGAATAATTCTAAGATATTAAAAAAAGCAAATATGTAATTATATTACAAATATGATATAATTATGATAATTTATGAGGAAGAAGGAATATAAATGAAAGAAACAATTTATAATTATGATTATTTAACTGACAATGATATAACAGAAGTTGTCGTTAGGACGAAAGCATTAATAATTAAAAATGAAAATATTTTGGTTGGAAATGAAAACGGACTATTTCAATTTCCAGGAGGACATTTAGAAAAAAATGAAAGTATTACTAATTGTTTAAAAAGGGAAGTTTTAGAAGAAACAGGTATCGAACTTGATGACGAAGAAATAAAACGTCCATTTTATAAAGTTACTTTCTTGTCTAAAGACTGGCCTGAAAAAGGAAAAAATAGAAAAGCTGAGATATATTATTATATTGTTGAAACTAACAAAGATGTTAATCTATTAAAAACAAAATATACTGAACATGAAAAACAAGGCAATTTTAAAATAGAATCATTTAAACTTTCAGAAGCTGTAGATAAGATAAAAGAAAACATTCCAAATAATGAAAAGAATAAAATAATTTCACCAGATATGATTACTGCGATAGAAGAATATATAGAACAGAATAAGGATTAAAAAATGAATTTTATAGAAAAAAAATTTAATAGTAACGGACTAAAAGAAAATGATATTGATGAAATAACAACAAGAGCTAGAGCGTTGTTAATAAATTTAAATAACGAAATATTAATGTGTTATTCAAATGGACTTTCACACTTTGAATTTCCAGGAGGGCATTTAGAAAAAAATGAGACACTTGAAGAATGCCTAATTAGAGAAATTTTAGAAGAAACAGGTATAGATATTTCAACTGAAAATAAAATACCATTCTATAATATAAAATATTATTGTAAAAATTACAAAAATAGTAATAAAAATCGATTAGTGCAAATATATTATTATATTGTTTATACTGATAAAGAATATGATCCCATAAAAAGAAATTTAGTAGAGAGTGAAATTGACCAAAATTATGAATGCAAATATATACCATTTGAAATATTAAAAGGCGTTTTAACTGATAATTTAGAAACGACAAAAGAAAAGAATACTGCTTTATATGATATGATAAGAGTATGTAATGAGTATTCAAAAATAAAAGATATGTTAAAGATTGAATGTGAAGGAGGAATTAAATGTGGAAGATTATGATGTATTTGCAGAAATGCAAAATATGGATGAAAAACAAACAATTATGTTTGTCGAAGACGATGAAAAATTTATAAGCGAAAATTTATTGAATTCAGATTTTGAATGTATTCCTGTAAGATTTACTTATAATTTAGATTGTTTTAGTAAAGAATATGTAGAATTAACAAAAAAATTATTTACTTACTATTTTGAAGAATTAAACTCTTTCGATAATGAATGCTTAAAATTAAAAAAACATTTTATTCATTTTCAAAGAAATCCATTTGCTTGTTATTTACCTGCTATAGATGGGAAATATGAGGATTTGTATAAAATGTTACAAAAATTAAATGTTGAATGCATTACTGATAAATCAATTTTCTTGAAGAAAATTAATAATTATAGCAAAATGATTTTCATAGATAATGATGGCACTTTAAAAAATAATAAAAGTGAGATAACTGATAAGACAAAAGATATAATTAAAAAAATGGGTGAAATTGGTAACTATGTTGTCATATGTACATCAAGACCAAGATATCAGGCGTGCGAAATAATGAAAAATTCTAATGCAAGTAATTATGTTGTTTCGTTAAATGGGTCTGATATTTATGATATGAGTGAAAATAAGGTCATATTTGAAAATTTAATAAATAAAGAAATGTTAATTAAATACATTAATTATGCATATGATAATGATTTAAGACTAGTATTGTCATCATCAGATTATGATTATGTAACAAAAGATGTTAGAAATGATAATCAATTTTTATTGAATAAAGAAAATTTTGTTGATATTATTGATAATTTACGTATTAAACAATGTATGTTTATAGATGATAATAAAGAAAAGATTAATGAAGTTAAGAAAAAAATAGAAGAAGAACAGTTGATTAAAATAATAGATGAAAAATCTGATAATTTATCAGGTGATGAGCAATGGATAAGTTTTTCTGATATTAATACTTCTAAAGGTAACGCAATGAAATTTTTGGCAGATTATTTAAATATTCCATATTTTAGAACAATTGCAATTGGAAATGAAAAAAATGATTTATCAATGTTTGAGCAAAGTGGATATAGTATTGCTGTGGAAAATGCAGATAAAATACTAAAAGAAAATGCAGATTATGTTACATTATCCAATGATGAAGATGGTGTTGCACATGTTCTTGAATTAATTTTAAAAAAAGGAAAATATTAATGTTAGAAAAGGACTTTAATTAATAACCCAAAAGTTATAACTATTGAAATACCGTAATTGTAATTAGATAATAATTAGTGTATAATATAATTGTTAAATCGTTCAAATGTACAAATAATTTTATTGTAGATTTGAATATTTAATTTACATATCATATAATCGTATCAGCAAATGGAAAAGCTGACAATGTCACCCATTTGTCATCCGATGATAGATAATATAAATAAGATTAATACTATAAATACTACAAATACTACAAATAGTAAATCAGTTTTACCAAGTAATATAAGGAAATATAAATAATATTACAAATAATATAAATACCGTAAATACTAAGCAAATTTGTTCTTGTGGATCTGGTAAAAAATACAAACAATGTTGTGAAAAATAAAATAATTTAGTAAAGTCCTGAAATATGGACTTTTTTCTATAATGAAATTAAAAATATTGGCTATCATAGTGATAATAGCAAATATAGTGTATAATTATTGTAGGAGTTGATAAAATGCAAGTACGAAATAATTATAATGAATGCTTAACAAATTTAGCTTGTTCTATAAGAAAATATTTTGATTTAGATTATAAGCATAATACGGTTGATTATATAGATAAGATATTGAAAGAAAATAAACCTAAAAATGTTGTAACAATATTATGTGATGGAATGGGCTCTAATATAATGGATAAAATTTTATCTAAAGATTCTTTCCTTTTAAAACATAGAATAAAATCAATAACAACTGTTTTTCCAGCAACAACTGTTGCAGCTACGACATCTATGATTACAGGTTTAAACCCAGTTGAAACAGCTATGCTAGGTTGGGATATGTATTATAAAGATATTGATAAAACAATTACAACGTTTATGAATTCTGAAAAAGGCGATGAAGAATGTACTCCATTACAAGAAGCAATTGAATATAAACATAAGCATATGATTACTAAGCCTATAATAGAAGAAATTAATGAAAAGGGAAAAGATTCAGGATATAGTTTATTTCCGTTTGGGAAAAATTCATATACCGATATTGAAGACTTATATAATAAAATAGAAACACTATGTAATGAAGATGGAAAAAAATACATTTATGCATATGATATAGAGCCAGATCATACAATGCATGAACTTGGAACTGATGCATATGAAATAAAGAAAATTGTTGAAAATATTAATTTTAAAGTAGAAGAATTAAGTAAAAAATTAAAAGATACAATAATATTTGTTGTAGCTGATCATGGACATAAAAATGTAGAAAACATAATGCTTGAAGATTATCCTGATATAGTTGATTGTTTAGAAAGAAATACTTCAATTGAACCAAGAGCAGTAAATTTTTTCATAAAGAAAAACGAAAAACAAAAATTTGAATTATTATTTAACAAGTATTTTAGTAAAGATTTCAATTTATATACTAAAGAAGATGTTATAAATTCTAATCTATTTGGTACAGGTAAAGAAAATGAAATTTTCCGTGATATATTAGGAGATTACCTTGCAATAGCAAAAACAAATAAAACATTATTATATGGTGGTTCTAAACCATTAAAATCTCAACATGCAGGTTACACTGATGATGAAATTTATATACCTTTAATTGTAATAAATACAAATAATATATAGATGTATGTTATTAATATGTTACAAGAAAGTATCTAGAATAAAAACAAAAAATTTCATGAATAAAGCTGGAGGTTAGTAAATGATTATAAATACAGGTGTTAGAACGGATATCCCTGCTTTTTATTCTAAATGGTTTATAAATAGAATAAGACAAGGTTATGTAATGGTAAGAAATCCATATTATCCAAAAAAAGTAATTAAATATGAATTAAATCCAAATGTTGTAGATTGTATCGATTTTTGTACCAAAAACCCAGAACCAATGTTAAAATATTTAGATGAGTTAAAAAATTATAATACCTTTTGGTATGTAACAATAACACCATATTCAAAAAATATTGAACCAAATGTTCCAAGTAAAGAAAAAGTTATAGAAAGTTTTAAGAAATTATCTCTAAAATTAAATAAAGGTTTTATTGGATGGAGATATGATCCTATCTTTTTAACTAAAGAGTTTGATATAAACAGGCATATAAAAGAATTTGAACATATAGCTAAAAATTTAAAAGGCTATACTAATTATTGTGTTATCAGTTTCTTAGATTTGTATGAAAAAGTAAAAAGAAATGCTCCGAATTTAAAACCACCAACTAAGGAAGAACAAATTATAATAGCAAAATCATTTTTAAAAATAGGAAAAGAAAATAATATCAATATATATACTTGTTGTGAAGGCGATTTTTTAGCTTCGTATGGTATAAATTGTACAGGGTGTAAAAGTAAGGAAATGTTAGAAAAATGCATTGGTTATAAAATTGAATTTCCAGAAATGAAGAATAATCGAAAAGGTTGTAATTGTCTAATTCAAAACGATATTGGTGCATATAATTCATGTGGACATTTATGTAGATATTGCTATGCAAATAACAATGAAAAAAAAGTTCAAGAAAATATGAAAAATCACTTTGAAAATTCACCACTATTGATTGGAAATCTAAATGATGATGATGAAATCATTAAAGCAAAACAATATAGCTATAAAGTAAAAAAGAAACAAATGAATTTATTTGAAAACTCAAAATAAATTATTTGTATTTTAATAAATATATGTTAATATATCTTGTAGGAGGTTTTGTTTATGAAAGAAAAAAAATATTTTTATGCTAGTGTTGAAAATAATATTAATATTAAAGAAGTTTTTGATAAAATTGATGCTAATAAAAAAAGGTATGATAGTTTTTCAAAATGTATTTTATATAAAGTACCCGAATTAATGGACGAGGAAGGTATTAAACCAACAGTTGGAATATTAACTGATGCAGAATCAGAAAAAAAAGAGTATACAATAATTGAAAGAGTTGATAATCAGTTTTCAAAATTAAACTGTAATTTATATATATATTGCATATTAGAAAAATGGGACAGGGAAAAGTTAAAGGGAAGAAAAATTTTTATAATTAAAACAATTGATAATTTATATGAATATTTAAAAAATAGAAAAAGCTTTAATTTGATTGAAAATGATAATATAGATAAACCTTGGTATAATGTTCCTCGTGATAATAGTGATATTATACAAAAACATTTTTTAAGTATTATAACTTTACCAAAAAAAGAAAAGAAAGCTAAAACAGCAATTTTAAAAAAATTATTTCCAGATCAATTAATAATTATAAAAAAATTAGAAAAATTAATGTTTAAGATGAGTACAGAAGAATTTATCGATTTTATTAATACTATTTATGATAAAAGCCATTACATGCTAAATTATGTTGCTATGGATAAAATGGAAGAGGAATACTTCGTAAAAAGTAAAATAAAAAAAATTATATCTAAATAATTAGATTATTAATTTAATATATTTTAATAAATATGTGTTATAATACTTAATGCAGTAAAAGTTTTAGAAGTAGTATTTATTACTACTTATTTTTTTTAAGGAGCATAATATGGAAAAAGTAACTTTGTTTTTTTGTGATATATATGGAACATTTGATAATGGTAATAAATTTAAAGTAGATGATTTTCAAAATTTTTTGGAAGAATTAAAAATATCATTCGATTTTAATTATGATATTGAATCAATAATACCTGATGATAATGGTTTATATGATGTAAATGAAAAATTAGAAAAAACATTTATAAAAAATAATATAAGGCGAAGAACAATGTAATATTGTTTTTTTTTAAAGTTTTTGTCAAAATTTGTTGACAAATAGCAATTGAAGTCATATACTATACTGGTAAACCGATTTAGTATAGTAGTGTAGAGGTGGTAAAATGAATAAAAAAGAAATAATTATTGAAAAGGCCAGGGATTTATTTACAACTTATGGATATAAAAAGGTGTCTATGGATGAAATTGCAAGAGAAGCAAATGTAACTAAAAAAACAATTTATAGTTATTTCAAAGATAAAGATTCTATGTTTTTATACTTCATTAATGAAGAATTAGAAAAAATAAAAACAGAATTAGAAAAAAATAAAAATGATGATTTACCTTTTATTGAAATAGTTGCCTCAGATATTTATCACATTTTACTTTTAAGAAAAAACAGTTTATTGATTTCAAATATTTCGAAAGAAGTAAATTCAAAAAATGCTACTGGTTGTGAAAAATTTTTAAAATCATATGACAATAGTATTATGGATTATATTGAAAAAAAGATTAAAACAGAAATTAATGCTAAAAGAATCAAAAAATGTGATGCTCATCTAATATCTTTTGTTATATATAAAGTTTTTCTTTCCATTATGTTTGAATATGATGGTGAAATAGATGAGAAGAAAGTTACAAAAGAAATTACTACTATACTAAAAGAAGGATTATTAAATTAGGGAGGTTTTATTATGAATAAGAAAACAAATAATTGGTTTAAATATGTTGTTATAATTGCTGTATTATTAGTACCATTTATGTATAGCTTTTTCTATTTGAAAGCATATTGGAACCCATATGGAAAAGGTAATATTGATAATTTACCTGTTGCTGTTGTTAATAAAGACAGTGGTGATAAAGGAAAAGAATTAATTGATAATATTAAAGAGTCAAAAAAATTAAAATTAAGTATTGTTTCTAATGATGAAGCAACAGATGGTTTAAATGATGGTAAATATTATGCAATTATTAGTATTCCAAAGGATTTTACTTCTAGTATGAATAGTGCTTCTAGTACTAATAAACGCCATGCAACTATTACTTATTCACCAAATCAAAAATCAAATTATTTATCAAGTCAAATTATTAATACAGTTGTT
Organism: uncultured Mycoplasmatota bacterium; assembly: GCA_900550255.1. GTDB lineage: Bacteria > Bacillota_I > Bacilli_A > RF39 > UBA660 > UMGS1271. The sequence goes on from URQZ01000005.1 coordinate 74,774, forward strand.
TTGACAGTAGAAAAAAATCTTGATAATACTGTTAATTCAAAAATAGTTGAAAACTTATCTGATAAATTAAAAGCAGTACCAACACAACTTAATACAATAAGTACAGGGTTTGGTAAATTGAGTGAAGGAACAAGTCAAATAGAAAATGGTGCAAGTGAATTAAAATCAGGATCAGAACAATTAAAAAATGGAATAAATGAAGCATATAATGGAAGTAAAACTATTACTGATGGAGTGAATGCTTCAATTGAAAATTTAAAAAATGATAAAAGTGAAGCAATAGATACTCAAACTTTAAATAATATTAAAAATCAAGTTACTAGTAGTGTTAATGCAACTTTTACAGATACATATAAAAATGCTATAGGTGTTCAAGCAGTTGAAACAGTAAAAGCACAATATGAAAATAATATAAATTTATTAAAACAAGGTATTTTAGCAAACATATCAGCTTTTGGAATTACAGATGTTGACGCATATTGTAACAGTTCTAGTGTAAATCCTGGGTTAGCTAATTATTGTAGTTCATATCTTGGATTAGTATCTTTAAATAATCAATTAAATGATTCATCAAGTGTAATATATCAATCAATATATAATACAGCTATAACATCTGCTCAAAAATCAGCTGTTCAAACTGCAAGTAATGTTAGTGAAACAGTAGCAAAACAAGTTGCAACAAGCGCTAAAGAAACAGCAACTAATAAATCAATAGCTTCATTAACACCATTACAAGAAGGTCTAAATAGTTTAACAAGCGGTTTAGCTAAGTTGAATACTGGATCTAATGATTTATATAATGGAACAGTAAAATTAAATGAAGGAACAACAACTTTAAATAATAGCGTAAAAGCTTCAAAAGTTGAATTAGATAATAAGATTAATTCTACAAAATCAGAAATGAAGAAAGTAGATGGTTTATCTAAATATAGTAAAATGCCAATTAAAGCTGAAACAAAAGAAGTAAACAAAGTATCAAGTTATGGTACAGCTTTCTCCCCATTATTTATATCGATCGCTTTATGGGTTGGAAGTCTAATGTTATTTATGGTACTTTATTTTGATAAAGAAAAAAGATTCGGATTATTAGGTATTGATAGTAAGAAAAGAGTAAAAAGGACTTTAGCTTATCATGGACTTGCTAGTGCATCTGGTTTAATTTTAGGAATATTATTACAATTACTATTAGATTTTAGTATTACAAATGTATTATTATATTATGTAAGTATTATTTTAATCGCAAATTGCTTCTTAGCAATAGTTGAATTCTTAATTGAAACTTTTGGTGATATTGGAAAATTCATTGCTTTAATTATATTAGTCTTACAATTAGCGGCAGCAGGAGGAACATTCCCAATTGAAACCGTAACTAAAGGATTTAGATGGTTACATCCTCTACTTCCAATGACATATACAATTAATTTGTTAAAAGAATCACTAGTTAGTGTAGAAAACAATTTATTAACTCAAAATATGTTATATGTATTTATAATCTTTATTATTTTCTTTGGATTAAATATTATATTAAATTTCATGAAACAAAAAAAAGATAAAACTAAATAGATTGCTTTACGCAATCTTTTATGTTTTGCTTTAAATTTACAAATTCAATCTTTATTGAATAGAATAGATGTGTTATAATAAGCATATAAGTGAAGAAAAAGGTGAAAGTATGACAGTTTATGAACAATTAAAACAATTTAAAACAAAATACCCTATGACAGTTTCCTGGCGTTTAAAACAACATGCTAAAATAATTGAAAAACATTTAAATCCTGGAGAAGAAGTTCAATATGCTTTTGCGGCTCAAAAGAATAATAATCCTCTTGATGTTATAACTACTTATGCTGTAGTTCTTACAAATAAAAGAATATTACTTGGACAAAAAAGATTATTGTTTGGATACTTTTTTACAGCTATAACTCCTGATATGTTTAACGATTTAACAGTTAAAATGGGAATTATTTGGGGAAAAGTAATTATCGATACAATCAAAGAAGAAGTTGTTTTATCTAATATTCAAAGAGGAGCTTTAGATGAAATAGAAACAAATATTACTGAATATATGATGAAAGAAAAGCAAAAATATAAATTAAATGAACAAAAAGAAGGATAATTTCTTCTTTTTTTAAAAATATGATATACTAAATAAATAAAGAAGGAGGTACTTTTGATGGAAAAAAAGACCGTTTTAACAGGTATAAGACCAACCGGCAATTTACATTTAGGACATTATTTTGGTGCTTGTAGTAATTGGTTAAAAATGCAAGATGAATATGATTTTTATCTTGAAATAGCTGATGTTCAGGCATTAACAGATAATTTTGATAATCCGGATAAGGTTCGTATTAATGTATTTGAAATCACTAAAGATATTTTATCGGTAGGGATTGATCCAAATAAAGTTAACCTTTTCATTCAGTCTAAAATACCTGAAATAGCTGAACTTACTGTTTTTTATTCAAATTTAGTTACAATGGCAAGATTATATAGAAATCCAACAGTAAAAACAGAAATATCACAAAAAAAAGCATTATTTGGAAATAGCGGTGAAAGCGTAACATATGGATTTGTTGGATATCCCGTTAGTCAAGCAGCAGATATTACAGCATTTAGAGGACAACTAATACCAACTGGTGATGATCAAAAACCTTTAGTTGAACAATGTCGTGAAATAGTAAGAAAATTTAACTCTATATATGGTGAAACATTAAAAGAACCAGAAATATTGCTTTCTAACTTTCCTCGTATTAAAGGCTTAGATGGAAATGATAAAATGGGTAAAAGTTTAGGAAACGCTATTTATTTAAAAGATGATGAAAAAACAATTAATGATAAAGTAATGAAAGCAATAACAGATCCAAGTAAAATAAAAAAAGATGATCCTGCTAATCCAGATATTTGTATGGTTTATTATTATCATAAATTGTTTAATAAGGATAGCTTAGAAACTGTATGTAGTGAATGTAAAAAAGGTAGTCGTGGATGTGTTGCTTGTAAGAAGGAACTTATTCAAAAAATAAATGAACATTTAAAACCAATTCGTGAGAAAAGAAAATATTATGATGAACATCCAGAAATAGTTGATTCAATTTTACAAGAAGGAACTGCCAATGCCCAAAAAGTAGCAAAAGAAGTTATAAAAGAAGTAAAACAAAAAATGAAAATTGATTATTTTTCATAAGCAATATAGCAAATTAACACGTTATATTGCTTTTTTAGTAAATAATTGTCAAAAAAAATTGATAAAAGACATATTATATGATATATTGAGTTTAGGAGGAGAAATGAGTATGGTTAAAAATAAAAATATTGTTGTTTGCATTTTACTTAGCATAATAACATGTGGAATTTATGGAATTATATGGTTTATCAATATGACTGATGATGCAGCATATGTAAATGATGATCATGAATTATCAGGAGGTAAAGCATTCTTATTTACATTAATTACATGCGGAATTTATGGACTTTATTGGAACTATAAAATGGGTAAAGAACTTTATGAAGCTAAATGCAAAAAAGGTATGAATGCTAGTGATAACTCAGTTTTATATTTAATTCTTGCAGTTTTAGGTTTAGGTATAGTTAACTACTGTTTGATTCAATCAGATTTAAACGATTTTGCAACTGTAGAAAAATAAGAATTGTTGATTAAATCAACAATTTTTTAATAAGATGAAAAAGAAAATTATAAAAATTGTAATTATACCTATTTTCTTTATCATATTTTATATATTATATAAAGTACAATTACCGATACCTTGTGTTTTTCACAAAATTACAGGTTTTTATTGTCCAGGATGTGGACTTACAAGATGTCTTGTTAGTTTAATAAATTTGGATTTTTATCAAGCATTTAGGTACAATCCATTAATATTTGTATTACTTCCATTATTAATTCCGTATGTATTATATTTATATTTTATTTTTATATTTGATTTAGAGGATAAAATAACTAAGAAAATTCCTAATTGGATATGGTATGTTTTGCTTGTAATAACAATCATATTTGGTATTTTTAGAAATATCCCACTATTTAATTATTTAGCGCCAACTATCGTTAAATAATTTGCTTGAAAAAAAGACAAAAAGTTGTTATAATTATTTTTAGAATAAAAGGCGGGATTAAAATGAAAAAAATTAATCTATTTGATAGTAATGATCGAAAAGTACAAGTTTCTTTAGTTCGTTTTTTTAAGTTTAATAATGATATGTATTTTATTTATACTTTAAATGAAAAAGATGAAAAGAATTATATTAAACTATATATGGTAAAAGTTATGGAAGAATTTGGTCGTTATTTAAGTTATCATATTAGTGATGATTCTGAATGGCAATATACACAAACTATTTTAAAAACGATTTTAAAAGAAATTAAATATAATCAAGAAAAAACCTTTACTGATTTAAATTCTGAAACACTTAATGGCATGAAAATACAAAAGGCAAGAATTTTTAAATTTGAAAAAGATCTTGTTGATTTATTAACAAATGAAGATAAAAAAATAGAAAATAATTCACAAGAAAAAGTTCTTGTTTCTAAGCCACAGCCAGTTAATACAAATGAAGTAATTGTTGATTATAAGAAAAAATATATGGAAGCAGAAGAAGAAATTGAAAGATTAAATGAAATAATGGCTTCACTTCTTGCTGAAAATGTGATGTATAAAGGTAAATACGGTGAAATTGAAAATAATATACAAAGTACTGAATAAAATTCAGTATTTTTATATTTAATGATAAGTATAATGAAGCGTGGTTCAAAAAAATTATCAAGGATTGGTTATAATAGTAGTTTTAGAATGTTTTTATGTATAAAAATTATGATATTATTATAAATTGATTACGGAGATCTTGTTGATATGATGCCAAGAATGAGAGGAACAGAAACATTAATAAGATTAAAGAAAATA